>JAGTWP010000012.1:14710-29087 GCA_018260755.1 Candidatus Altarchaeum sp.
TTCCACTCATAATATTTAATAATAAAATATAAATTAGTTACAATTATAATAATAAAATATAAATAAAATACGATGGAAAGAAGATTTGGAGGAGGAAGAAGCGGCGGATATGGTGACAGAGGACCGAGAGAAATGCACAAAGCAACTTGTGCTGATTGCGGAAAGGAGTGTGAAGTGCCGTTTGAACCCGATGGAAGCAGGCCGGTATATTGCAAGGACTGTTATTCAAAACACAGACCCGAAAGGCGTTATTAAGGAAAAATAGGCAATATTGCTGTTTGAATTGCGTGGATTTATGCAGCAACGATCAATATTAATTTAAATTATTTTTTTGTTTTTAAATTTATTCTATATTTTTTTCTTTTAAATTTATTTTATTGTTCTGTAATCGTATTTTATAATCTTACTAAAAATACTTTGACTATTTTTAATATTTTAAAAAACTACGAGTTTTTTACAATAATTCTACCATAAAAATTTTTAATTTTAATATTCAAAAACATGAACACAACACAAAAAATTGTAATTGCATCGGGAATTATCGGAATTTTACTTATTATCGGAATTTTGGCTTATTTTTTAATAAGTATGAGTTTGCCCGGACTGTCAACAGGTGGGGTTGTTGCAGTAGTTCCGCTAAAAGGAGATATTGCAGGAGAATGTAGTAGTTATGGCGGTTGTATGGATCCAGCAAAATTTAAAGAGATGATGGAAATAGCGGAAAATGACAATACAGTAAAAGTAATAATTATAAAGGTTGACAGCGGAGGTGGAGAGGTTGTGGCAAGCCGGGATTTGATGAAAATCGTGAAAAACGCAAAGAAACAAAAGCCGGTAATTGCATATATAAATGATATTGGTGCAAGCGGAGCGTATTATGTGGCATCGGCGAGCGATAAAATTGTCGCAAATGAATTCGCCTTCGTCGGAAGTATCGGTGTAAAATCAGAAATTGTCCATTATAAAGGACTTTTGGATAAATTGGGAATAAATATAACCGTTGTAATGAAGCCGGACAACAAGGATTTTGGAAGCCCGTACAGAGAAAATTTAACTGATGATGAAACAAATCTGATGGAAGATATCATCGATAAAATTTATGATGCTTTTGTAAGTGATGTTGCTGAAAACAGAAATTTATCAAAGGAAAGAGTTAAGGAAATTTCCGAAGGACAGAGTATTTATCTTGGAAAGGATGCAAAAGAAAACGGACTGGTTGATTATGTAGGAGATATGGACGATGCGATAGATATTGCAGCAAGAGAAGCTGGAATCAAAGGAGATGTCGTTGTTCGCTACATTGATACGGGACAAGAAAGTATTTTTGACAGGATGGCAATGAAAGTTGGATACGGTTTCGCAAAAGGGCTTGTTGAGATTGAGGGAAGTCAACAAAAGATAGTAGCGGAGTAATAAAATTTAATTCCAGCAATAAATTTTACTAAATTCAGACCTTTTTCTTAATAATTTCTGTTCCGCAGGCATCGCAAAATTTTTTATAGGTTTTATAAACCTTTTCACATGCAGGACAAACATAGATAAATTTGTTTATTTTTTCATCCCCGGATTCAACTAGCCCTTCGTAAGGTATATTTAAAATTTTAGCAATGTTCTGAATTGCAAAATCGCTTGTCATGATCTTTAAATTATATTCATAAGCCGCCGCTAAAATTTCAATATCGGTTTGTGAAAGATTGTTTGCAAGCTCTTTATTTATTTTTTCAATCTTCCTCTTTGAGTAATCAGAAGCATCTAATATCTTTAATTTTCCGTTCCTTAACAACCCTCTTACGACTTCTCTTAAAATTTCATCCTTTACTTCATTGAGGACACATGGTGTTATATAGCCCTCAAACATAATGTTTAGGGAATGTAAGATTACATTGGTGTCATAAATTCGGGTAAAATTTTTTGGTTCGGTCAATTTAAATTTGCTCGTTTATGTTTGTAGGAAAATTTGAGCTCAATAAATAAAATTTAAATTTAGCATAACTCTACTCTTGCATGTTCTCTTATTATTTTTTCATTCAATTAGTGTGCTTAATTTATCTTTAATTGCTTTCTCTATCTTATCAACATTATCTTCATTATTAAGTTTAATTTTATAATAATCAGCAATTTTCTTTAAAATAGAATTGTCCATTTCTCTTAAGACCTTATTGGTTTTAATAGCATATAAAAGATAAAGTTTTTTATTTTGTTCTACCTCTTCTATGTGAACAAGAGGGGATAAATTTCCATATAACCACGCATCTTCTTCAACCATAAAAAGTGTTGGCAACTTAATGCTTGCTTCTTCAAAATTTATCCCGTTCATAGTAATCTGTGAATGGTGTTCTACGGTTATGGCTTTTTCGTCAAATTTTTTAAATGCATTAAAAAATATTTGAAATATTTTTTAAGATTGAAAATTTATCGCTCTTATGTTGATTTTCACTGATAGGGATAAACACATTGTTGAAGTTTTGCAAATTTTAAAATTCAAGCACAAATTCAAATATAAATCCAAGTTCAAATACACTATAAAATGCAAAACACAAAAGTTCAATGATAATAGGTATATGAGCGAAATTTATTTATAACTTTTCAGTAAATTTTTGTATACTCTGAATAGTTACTTTTACTTTTAAATTTCATTTAACATCATCGTTCTTTTCAATATACACCCTTTTTATCGGGTATACATATTTTGTTTTTGTCTTGCCAGTATCATCATTTATTGCCCTTATATATTGCGTAACAGACGACGAAAAGTAATCCGCTGCATAGACAGCTGCCGCTTCAGGTATTGCCGGTTCAATCACACTGCCTTGTTCCGGATTTCCATGGTGGCTAAGTATAATATGAAGTAATTTGTGTTTTAATATTTCGGGAAATTTTTCGTCTTCGTTTTTTGCTTCTTCATCAATTTTACCGATTTCTTTTATAAGCATTTCTTCGGCGATGGATATATGCCCCCGCAGTACATCTTCGGCATTGTCATCAAGCGGATAACCAGTCGCTTTGACGGTTATTGTTTCTATTTTTCCTATATCATGAAGGATTGCTCCTGCAATTGTTAAGTCCTTATCCATCCTATTTGGATGAATATCACATATCGCCTTGCATAATCGGACAACTTCAAGTGTGTGTTCCATTAATCCACCCACACATGCATGATGATACTTCATAGCCCCGGGCCATTTTCTAAATTTATCTATAAAGTTCTTATCGTCAAAAAATTTTAACAGCAACTCTTTAAGAAATTTATTTTTTATTTCGTCTATTGTCTTTCTGAACTCTTTCTCCATTTCCTCTATATTTTGGTTTGTAGAAGGAAGGAAGTCCGCAGCATTGTATTCGTTCTCTGCTGCTTTTCTTAATATACCTTCCGACTGATTTGTGTTTATTTCAGGTTCATTGTTGAATAAATTTATATTGCCGGAAACAAATACAACATCACCGTTATTAAAGGAATTATAAATTTCTTCCACTTTTTCTTTTATTTCCCTGCCCCAAAAAGTTGCCTTAATATTTCCGGTTTTATCTGAAATATCAATTTTGAAGTAATATCCCGGTTTATTCTTGTATGACTGTAAGGTATCTTTTTTACTGACTGCAAAAAATCCTTCAACCTTGCTGCCTGCTTTTAAATTTTTTATGTCTCGGATAAAATTTTTCTCCATCGTTTAAAATTTATCTGATAATTTTATAATTTTATAATTTTAACCGTATTTTAATTTAACCGTATTTTAATTTAACCGTATTTTAATTTAACCGTATTTTAATTTAACCGTATTTTAATTACCTTAAATCAATTGTATCGCTATATTCCCTTCCCGTTGAAATGAGCTTTACTTTAACACCGACTTCATTTTCAATGACTTTTATAAATTTCTTTGCATCTTCCGGCAAATCGTTAAATTTTCTAACTCCTGCACAATCAAATAAGCGGTCAATATTTGTTAATGCAAGCATTGTTGCGGAATTTATCTTTGCACTTCTTTTTGCCAGTTCAAAATCAAAAGGAGCAACCCTTCTTGCCCTTCCAGTAACGGTTCCTTTTTCCTCAATTTTGGATAATTTTTCATAAATTTTTAAGTCATTAAACAGTTTGTTAAATTTTTCATCTTTTTCATTATCTTTTTCATTATCTTTTTCATTATCTTTTTCATTATCTTTTTTATCTTTATTTATATTTGTTTTATTTGTTTCATTCCAAAACAATCCGTTCCCGACTCTTGTTGTGTATGCCTTTAAAACAACTATGACTTCATTAACACATTTAGGACCAACTCCTACATCGGAAAGCATAGCACTTGCCGTTGTATCTTTGGTTGTAACATAAGGATATGTTCCGTGATAAAGAGATAATCCGAAGCCCTGTGTTCCCTCAATTAAAATTTTCTTGTCTTCATCTATTGCATCGTTCAGTTCCATTGCCACATCGCAAAGAAATTTATTTAATGCCGGAATGTCTTTTGCCAATTTTCCAAGCCGTTTTATCCGGTCTTCATTTGCAGGACCACATCCACTGCCTGTTGTCTGCACCTTTTCTCTTAGATTTGCATCGCCTTTGTCTCTTACTTTGTGTGTTTCCTTTATAATTCCGCACTGAAAATCAACCTTAATTCGCTCTTTAACATTAAATTTATCAAATTTTGAAATTTCATCAAGAAAAACATCCGGATTAATAAGCACACCGGCACCGATATAAAGTTTTGTATTTTTGTTTAGAAAACCGGATGGAACCTGTCTTACTTTATATTCCTTTCCGTTATAAACAATTGTATGTCCCGCATTAGGTCCCACACCACCTCTCGCAATTATGTCATAATTGTCCTTTAGACACATATAGGAAATTATTTTTCCCTTCCCTTCATCACCGAATTGCCCTCCAACAACTATGTTGCACATTTTAAGATTGAATTAAATTTTATATTTTTTTCTTTGAAAAACAGAACAAGTAATGTTGTAATAAGCAAGGTGGAAGTCCCGAATAAATTTCCTATTACAAAAATACCAATCAAGGTAGTAAAGATAACGAATGTTTCCAATAAAATTTTTTTGGTTGTATCCATTTATGAAAATCAGAAAGAATTAGATTTTAAAGAAATTTTATTAAAGAAATAAAAAATAAGAAAAAGAAAAAAGAAAAAATTAAAATTTAAAATTTATTCTGCCTTATTGCAGGTCTCTTACAACCGCAAAGCATTATTTCTTCACTTCATAATCTGCATCATAAACCTTACCATCTTTGTCTTTTCCCTGTTCACCTTCTGCTGTGTTTTGCTCTGTATTTTTCTTACCTTGTTGGTTGTTGCTTTCCTGATTTTGTTGCTTTTCCTGACCTGCTCCACCTGCCTGTGATTGCTGCTGTTGAGATGCCTGCTGATATACTGCTGTTCCTACCTGCTGCAAGATATTTTTTAAATTTTCAAATTTTGTCTTTATCATTTCAATATCCTTATTTTCCATTGCTTCTTTTAATTCCTTGACTGCTTCATTGAGCTTATTCTTATTTTCTTCGCTGATTTTACCTTCAAGATCTTTGCTCAACTTTTCCGACTGGTATATAACTGATTCTGCATCATTCATCAATTCCGTTTCTTCCTTTTTCTTTTTATCTTCTTCTGCAAACCTCTCGGCATCTTTCTTCATGCGCTCAATTTGTTCCTTGCTTAATTTTGTTGATGCACTTATTGTAATTCCCGCTTCTTTTCCAGTTCCTAAATCCTTTGCTTTGACATTTAATATTCCGTTAGCATCAATATCATAGGTGATTTCTATTTGCGGAACCCCCCTCGGAGCAGGCGGAAGTCCTGTAAGATTGAACATACCTAATGAAGTATTATCTTTGGCAAGAGGTCTTTCACCTTGTGTAATGTGGATTGTAACAGCATTCTGGAAGTCGGCTGCCGTAGTAAATATCTGTGATTTTTTTGTCGGAATTGTTGTATTTGCCGGAATTAAAGGAGTTGCTATTCCGCCTAATGTCTCGGTTGATAAGGTTAAAGGAGTTACATCTAACAATAAAATATCATGAACTTCTCCGGATAATACCGCACCCTGAACTGCCGCTCCGATCGCAACACATTCCATCGGATCTACTCCTCCTTCCGCTTTCTTTCCGAAAATATCTTCAATAAATTTCTGAACGATGGGCATTCTGGTAGGTCCTCCTACTAATATAACCTTTTCAATACCCTCTTTTTTTATATTGGCTTTCTCTAATGCAATCTCTACTGGTTTTCTGCATCTTTCAACTATCGGATTTACAAGTTCTTCAACTTTTGCTCGTGTTAATTTTGTAACAAGATGTTTCGGCCCTGTTTGTGTCGCAGTTATGTAAGGTAAATTTATCTCGGTCTCAAGAGTTGTTGAAAGTTCTATTTTTGCTTTTTCCACACCTTCTTTCAAACGAATAAATGCGGTTTTGTCATTTCTTAAGTCAACACCTTCTTTGGTCTTGAAATCATGAATGAGGTAGTTAATAATTGCATTATCCATATCTGTTCCACCTAACTGAGTATCTCCTGATGTCCCTTTAACTTCAAAAACACCTCCTCCGAATTCCATAATTGTAACATCAAGTGTTCCTCCCCCAAAATCAAAAACCAAAATTTTTGCCTCTTTTTGGGCCTTATCTAATCCGTAAGCCAGCGAGGCAGCTGTCGGTTCATTAACGATTCTGACAACTTCTAATCCTGCAATTTCACCAGCATCCTTTGTTGCCTGTCTCTGATTGTCATCAAAATATGCCGGAACAGTAATTACCGCTTTATGTATTGGCTCACCCAAAAATTTCTCAGAGTCCTTTTTTATCTTTTGCAATATATCCGCTGAAATTTGCTGCGGCGTATATTCCTTCCCGTAAATTTTGTATTTGTAATTAGTTCCCATCTTACGTTTTGCCGCATAAACGGTTCCTTCCGGGTTCATTGTTGCCTGCCTCTTTGCCGGCTCTCCGACAAGCAATTGTCCGTCCTTTGTGAATGCAACATAACTTGGAAATGCCTTTCCGTACATACTTACTCCTTCCGCACTTGGAATCACTGTTGGTTTTCCGCCGACCATCACCGCTGCCGCCGAATTGCTTGTTCCCAAATCAATCCCGATTATTTTCTCTGCCATTTTTAGATATTTTAAATTTATTAAATTTTTATTTATTTAAATTTTATTATTCGGCTCAATTTTAATGTAAATTTTTTAATGTAAATTTCATAAATTTATTTAAATTTTATTATTCTTTGAAATTTGCTCATTATTTATTCATTATTTGCTTTTTGATTTCGCAACCTTCACTTTTGAAGATCTTAACAACATATCTTTGTACTTGTATCCCTTCTGAAATTCCTCAATTATCATACCTTCCGAAAATTTATCTGTTTCTTCCCACATAATCGCCTCGTGGTAATAAGGATCAAAATTTTTCCCGACAGATGAAATTTCACTTAATCCCTGTTCTCTCAAAACGTAAATTAATCCTTCGTAAATTTTTTTCGTTCCTTCAAATATTTCCCTTGATTCCACACTTAAATTTTTGTCTTTGTATGATGCAATAGCAGCGTTATAGGTGTCAAGTAAAGGAAGTAAATTGAGCATAACATCCCTTGCCCCGTACTCTTTAATTTCCCCCTCTTTTCTCTCCCATATTTTTCGTGCATTATCAAAATCGGCAATTGTTCTTAAACACCTATCATATCTGCTTTTCAGGTCATCAATATCTTTGTTTTTTTTGTTTATTTCTCCCTCTAATTTTTCCCTCTCTTTTTGCTCTTTGTGTAATTTTTCTTCTATATTTTCTAATTCTTTCAGTTTTTCTTTGTGTTTTAACTTTGCGTTTATCGTTAAAATTTTGTCCTTCAAATCGGCAAATATGTTTTCCATATCTATTTTTGGTGAATTGAAATGTAAGGTTTCATCTGCAATTTTGACAATGATTTCGTTTTCTGCTGGCATGACTGAAATTTCTGGAACGCTTACTTGGACATTGTCAATTTTTATTATGAAATTTTCATCATCCTGTGAAACATGCGAAATATAACTCATTCTATTTAAATTTTTCTGATAAAATTGCCTAATAAATGTATAAAAATAAAAAATAAAAAAAAGATAAAATTTGAAAAATTCTAAAATTTATTCGTCAAGTCAAGGAATATATGTTTTATTTATTCCATTCCCATTCCTCCCATTCCACCCATGCCTCCCATTCCTCCGCTATATCCTCCTCCCGGAGGCCTTGGTGGCATGGATTTCTTTGCCGATGCAACAACATCATCTATCCTTAAAATCATTTCAACCGCTTCTGTTGCAGAGGCAATTGCCTGTGTTTTTATCTTAAGCGGTTCAATAACATTCTGTTCATACATATTTGCTATTTTTTTGTTCATCACATCAACACCAAAATCAATTCCTTCTTTTCCTTTTGCATGCTTTTCTTTTAATGAAACAATAGTATCTATAGCATCCATTCCCGCACTCTCTGCAAGCGTTTTCGGAATTATCTCTATTGCCTCTGCAAATGCGGATATTGCGAGTTGCTCTCTGCCTCCGACTGTTTTGGCATAATTCTCTAATTGTACAGATAATTCCGTTTCAAGTGCTCCTGCACCTATCACATACTTTCCGATTTCAAGGGCACAGGCTACGCCTCCGACAGCATCTTTTACCGCTCTTTCAAGTTCATCAACAACATGCTGTGTTCCCCCTCTTAAAAGTAAAGCAACCGCCTTTGGATTTTTACATTCTTTAATTAAAACCAGTTCATCACCTGCAATTTTAACCTGTTCAATCACTCCTGCAGAGCCCAAATCACCGGAAGATAGTTCCTTTATTGAACTTACAACCTTTGCATCCGTTGCCTTTGATAATTTTTCCATATCTGATTTTTTAACCCTTCTGACTGCCAGTATTTTCTCCTTTGCCAGATAATATTGTGCAACATCATCAATACCTTTCTGACAGAAAAGAACATTTGCTCCGCTTTTTTTAACCATATCAACCATGTTTTTTAAGGCATTTTCTTCCTGTTCCAGGAACTTTTGCATCTGTGACGGATCCTTTATTGAAATTTTTGCATCTGTCTCGGTTTTTTTTACTTCAAGAGCGGCATCCAATAATGCAATCTTTGCATTTTTTATTGTTTTTGGCATCTCAATATTTAATGTTTCTTTTTCAATAATCACCCCTTCAATCAATTCACTTTCAATCATACTTTTTCCAATCTTCTTGACTATTTGAATATCATCCTGATCTACTTTTACATTTCCGTTTTCCAGGACTGCAACCTTTGTTACGGCAGTTACGCAGAGATTTTTTAATTCTGTTTTTGCCGCCTCAGAGCCCTTCCCGGTCATTGCAGTTGTTGCTATTTTTTCAAGAATCTCTTTATCTTTCAATGTAACTTTTCCGGCAATTTTTTCCAATATCTTTTGTGCCTGTGCTGCTGCCATTGTATAGCCCCTGATTATTACCGTCGGGTGAATTCCGTTATTAAGAAGTTTCTCTGACTGATCTAACAATGACGATGCCAAAACAACCACTGTTGTTGTTCCGTCTCCGACTTCTTTATCCTGTGTTTTTGCTATTTCAACCATCATCTTTGCTGCCGGATGTTCAACCTTCATATTATCAACAATAGTTGCTCCGTCATTTGTTATAGTTATATCCCCTAAATCATCCACAAGCATTTTGTCCATTCCTTTCGGCCCTAATGTCGTTCTTACTACCTCACCGACAAATTTTGCTGCTGATATATTTGCTTTCATAGCATCTCTTCCCGTACTTCTAAAAGCCCCTTCCGGCAATATAAGCACCGGTTGCCCCATCTGTCCTGCCATTTTATATATTTTTAATTGTATTTATTTTTTAATTGTATTTATTTTTTAATTGTATTTATTTTTTAATTGTATTTATTTTTTAGTTATCTATCTTTTATTAAATTTTTAAATTTTGTTAATAAAATTTTGTTAATAAATTAGATATTATATATTAAATTCTTGTTTTAGTAATTAGTTTGAGTGTATATAAATTTAAATTTTATCTAAATAAATAACAAATAAACAGATGGCATAAACAAATAACAAAAACAGGTGCATCAAAATGAGAATGATAGAAAAACCACCATGTAATAAAATTTTTCACCATGGTTAGAAAACTTTCGGTTTTGAAAACAACCTCGCTTCAAATTATTTAACAATAAAAAGCCCCAGATGAGGATTGAACTCACGAACCTACCGCTTACAAGGCGGTCGCTCTGCCACTGAGCTACTGAGGCATCGGATGATTTTTTTTAAATTTATTAAATCTGTTTAATATTAAATCTGTTTAATAATTAAAATTCCTTTGAGAAATTTTCAATCTTAAAAAATATTTCAAATATTTTTTAATAATTAAATTTTTAAAATTAAATTTAAAATTTTCCAAAATTTCCAAAGTTAAGATATTGATTTCAATTTGGGGCCGCTGAGATTTGAACTCAGGTCGCTAGCACCCCAAGCTAGTAGGATACCAAGCTACCCTACGGCCCCATTGGTATTTTGATTTGATATTTTAAATAAAAAATTTTGCGAGGGAAGGGACTCGAACCCTCGAAGGCTTACGCACACAGGAGCCTCAGTCCTGCCCCTTTGACCACTTGGGAACCCCCGCTTAAAATTTCAAATATTTAAATTTCAAAAGATAATTAGATTTTCAATTAATAATTTTGGTAAATACATTAACAAATACATTAATAATTTTGGTAAATACATTAACAAATACATTAATAATATTGCTAAAAATTAATTATTTTGTAATCTTTGTTAAATTTATTATAGATAATAAAATTTAAAAAATTTAAATATATTAAAAATGGGTTTTTTAGATAGTATATTTGGAACAGGAGAAAAAAAGGATATTGCGCCAGTGAGACCACAATCGGTAGATATAGATGAAATTATAAAAGGACTGGAAAAAACAGGGGTAAATATTGGCGGTGAAGTGGGAAAAGGGCATATGGTAAAATCGCTGCCTTTAACAAATGAGATTGATGCCGAAGCGGGAAGAACAGAGCTGATGGAGGGAAATATAGTAGTGTTTAGAATAGATAAGGAAATTTTATACCCTTTAAATAAAGAATACTCTCTTTCAATTCTTAGCAGGGTAAAGCAAATTGCAGATGCCTTACATGGAGATGTAAAGCAAATTGCAGAGGATAAATTATTAGTTGTACCTACCGGAATTAAGATTATGAAGGAGTAAAAAACAATGGATAAATTTTTGGAAATTTCGGATGAAAAAATTTCGGACTTATTTAAGAAATCCGCCAAAAATTTAAATTTTTCCTTTTTGAACGAGGATCTAATAGAATTGTGTGTGTATGATATGACCGACGGAACAAGAACATCAACAAATTTAAAGGGCAGTGACGCATACATTGACGGCGGTTTATTTGCATTACGATTTACGAATGTGTTTAGGGCATTGGGAGCAAAAAATATATATCTGAATGTTATTCACACAGGCCATAAGAAAAGAGTAAATTATAAAGATATTTATGAGGCGATGCTCAAACTTGTTAATGTTTATCTGAATTATGCGAACAAATACGATGCAAAATTAAAATTTCTGGGAAATTTAGACGAGAGGATTGATTCGGGAGATAGTAAATTAAACCTTGCGGAAATTTTAAAGGGGCTTGAAAATAAAACTGAAAACAATAAAGGCCTTACAATACATATTTTGATAAATTTTTCAACAAGGTGGCTTGCAAAGCACGAAGAAATTTATGACAATCTTCCGGAAGTTAACGTTGTTGTTAGGCATACTAAGGGCTACATAAACGGAGATATGCAGATTTTTGGCAGAATGGATAATTACTCGCTTGTATATGCACAAAACGGTTCATCATCAACAAACTGGAGCGACAGACAAATCGCTGAGCTTGCTGCAATATGTCTTAAAAGTTACATCCTGAACAGAGGAACTCATCTTACAAAGACATATACAGACGGAGAAAACGAATATGTGAGGGGGAAAAGAGAAATAGAACTTTCATTAATTCATAAGGACTTTTATGATGAAAAGGAAAACAAAGGGGAAAATAAAGATAAAGAAAACAAAGAAAATAATGAAAACAAAGAAAATAATGAAAACAAAGAAAATAATGAAAACAAATTTAAAAAGAGAGCGATAATATTTTCATCTGTCGGGCCGGAAATTTATGAATTTTAGATTTAATTTTAGATTTCTTATTTTTTGCTAAATATAATATGGAAAATACAAAAATATCAGATAAAAAAATAAAAGAACAATATAATCTGATAAAAGAATATCATGAAAAGTATTTGAAAAAATACGGCGTTAAAATGCCCAAGTTATACGGCAGAAACGGTAATTTTACAATGAACGCCTTAGTACTTGTTTATTTATCTCTCAGATACCCTAAAACAAGAATAATCTCAAAAACAGAATTAACGATTTTTATAAGAAATTTTTACCCAGAAGTTAACGATGTCCAACAGGCAAGACACTTGGGAGCTCAAGATGGCTAGTGGATTGTAGTGGGGGGCAGAGATAACATAGTAGCGAAAATTGATAAAGGTTCTTATCAACTTTATACCTTAGAACAACCATATCCCGATTTTAAGAAAGGACATAGAATTGTAGATACTGGCGATTGGGAAAAATTAAAAGAGCAATATGGTTTTAGGTGCGCGACCTGTGGCTCTCGTGAAGGAGAACCTAATTTTCATTGGCGGGGAACAAAAACAATACTTCAAAAAGCACATAAAGACCCAAATAAACCTCTTGTAGCAGGCAATATAATTCCCCAATGTCAAAAATGCAATAGGGCGGATAGGAACAGATGGGTTTATGACGAGAAAGGAAGGGTAATAAAATTAGCAGATGCTTCTTTTGTTAGAAATTTTGATAAAGATGTGATAGTAAAAATTTACAGAATACTTTATAAAGAATTTAAAGGAAAAAATCCCAAGGATATAAAAAATGAAAAATAATGACTTTATTAATAAGATAATTACAGGAGATGCATTAGAAGTGTTAGCAAAAATTGAAGATGATTCAATAGATGTTGTTCTAACAGACCCGCCTTATTTTTTAGATAAACTTGATAACAATTGGAAATATACAGAAGTTCCTGACAAAAAATATTGTGTGGTGGTGAAGTCATTACCTGCCGGAATGAAATTTGACAGACAACAAGGTATAAATCTTTATAATTGGTTTTTAAATGTATCTAAGGAATTATACCGTGTCTTAAAAAATGGTGGTTTTTTCTTCTCTTTCTCCAGTCCGAGATTGTATCATAGAATGGCAAGCGCAGTTGATGATGCTGGCTTTATGATTAGAGATTGTTTTGTATGGATTTACACTCAAAACCAGCCAAAAGCAATGAGTTTAAATCATTTTATAGACAAATTAAATATCAACAAATCAGCAAAAGAAAAATTAAAGAAAAAACTTTCTAGCTGGAAGACGCCACAAATTAAGTCGTGTTTTGAGCCGATTATTGTAGCTCAAAAGCCACCGGATAAAACATTCTTGGAAAATATAATAAACAACGAGGTTGGACTTTTTAATACAGATATAAAAGTTGGGGACAATATGTATCCTTCAAACATTCTGACAATTGATCATATCAGCGAAATTATGGATAAAACTTTTTTAGTGGGAAAACCGACAAAAAAAGAAAAAAAGGACTATAATTTTCATATGACTGTAAAACCATTAGCAATATGTGAACATCTTATTAAACTTTCTGCTTTTTCAAAAGATGCAGTAATATTAGACCCGTTCGTTGGTAGTGGAACTACTGCTGTGGCAGCAAAAAATGCATGTAAAAACTTTATCGGAATTGATAGTAATCCGGAATATACAAAAATTGCTTTGGAACGATTAGATAATTTACAGCACAAATTATTTTAATAATGCCTGATTACAAATATAAATGTTAGACATTTTGATAAATTTTTCAACAAGGTGGCTTGCAAAGCACGAAGAAATTTATGACAATCTTCCGGAAGTTAACGTTGTTGTTAGGCATACTAAGGGCTACATAAACGGAGATATGCAGATTTTTGGCAGAATGGATAATTACTCGCTTGTATATGCACAAAACGGTTCATCATCAACAAACTGGAGCGACAGACAAATCGCTGAGCTTGCTGCAATATGTCTTAAAAGTTACATCCTGAACAGAGGAACTCATCTTACAAAGACATATACAGACGGAGAAAACGAATATGTGAGGGGGAAAAGAGAAATAGAACTTTCATTAATTCATAAGGACTTTTATGATGAAAAGGAAAACAAAGGGGAAAATAAAGATAAAGAAAACAAAGAAAATAATGAAAACAAAGAAAATAATGAAAACAAAGAAAATAAGAAAATAATG
>JAGTWP010000013.1 GCA_018260755.1 Candidatus Altarchaeum sp.
AAACAACAACTGAGAAAGAAACAACAACTGAGAAAGAAACAACAACTGAGAAAGAAACAACAACTGAGAAAGAAACAACAACTGAAAACTTAACTTCAACCGAAAGCAAGAACGAAAATGTTCCTACTCAAACAGAAGAAAATAAAGCGGAGAATGCCAAAATTTCCAATAAAGATGCAGATGATGGAAAGAAAGATGATGGACAAGTAGTTGCAGTAGATAGGAACTTTAAAAAGCATCTGACGATAGTAGGACTGACTGTTGAACCACCTGATATATATTTAGAGAATGGTGTTCATATTGGCTCAAAATTTAAAACAAATGATATGCGACAGTATATATACAGGGTAAAAACAGCAAGGACTCCGAAGGGATGGATAAAAATTTCCGTATTTGATGTTGCAAAGATAGATAAAAAAATAAAACTGGCTGCAAAATTTTTATCCTCATACACACCCGGCGATGTTGTTGTCATTTCAAACGGTCTTTACGGAAGAAAACCAGCATCAATGTTTGCAAAATATTGCGGATTTAAATTTGTTGAGGGGAGATTTGACAGTGGCACACTTACAAATCCAAATTCAAAAAAATATGTGGAGCCAAAGGTTGTCTTTATAACTAATCCAGCAGAAGATAAACAGGCAATAAAAGAGGCGGTAGAAGAACATCTGCCTGTAATTGTTTTTGCTAATTCAAATACACGACTTAAAAATATTGATTTTGCAATTCCGGGCAATAATGTCGGAAAGTACTCAATTGCGATGCTTTACTGGCTTTTAACAAAAGAAATTTCAAAAATAAAGGGGTTTGAATTTAATGTTCCCGTTCCAAGAGCAACTGTTGTTGATGCGGAAGGAAAAGAAATTCCGCATGAATTTGTTTCAACCGAAGAGCCCGCGGATTATTTAGTAACAATGAGAGAAATAAATAAGGCCTTAAAGAGAAAAAGAAGAAACAAAAAAGGAAGCATAAAGATAAAACACAAGATAATCATAAGATAAAACACAAGATAATCATAAGATAATCATAAGATAATCATAAGATAATCATAAGATAATCATAAGATAAAACAGGATAAATTTTAACGATAAATTTTAACAGACATCAAACAACAATGGATTTTTTAATCTCCGAAGAGGGAATTGTGATTTTTGTAATTGCAATTGTATTGGGACTGGCAAGCAGCTTGGTAATGAAATTTACCATGGGAAAGGATGCAAAGGAAGCGAGAGCAAAGCAAAAAGTACTTGGCGAGGACTTAAAAGCAGCATTAAAGGCAAATGATGTTAAAAAAGCAAAAGCACTGCAAAGCGAACTAATGAAATCATCGCTGTCTTCAATGAAATTTTCGCTAAAACCAATGCTTATTACATTTATTCCTTTCATATTGGTTTTTGGGTGGATGTCTACTTCTTATGGAAGTATTGGTAATGTAAATTTTGAGATGAATGTAAGTGATCCAGATTTTGCGGTTTTTAACTGCCCTTCACAGACCGATTCAAACCATCCTTATTATTGCAATTCTTCTTATTTTAACGGAACATTAACTGGAGGGCAAACAATTGATTTTGGTATCCTTGTTACTCAGAATCAATCGGAGGATAAAACAAAAATTGAAATTAATGGCTTTGCAAAAGACACTCATGGAGGAAAAGAATATATTTTATCTGCTGAAACAGTTACCGTATCAAACGGAGAACCAGAAAAAAATCCTTATTATCAGAAGGAAAACAAAGATGTAGAAATAACTCCTAAATTTTTATCAGCATCAAGTAAAGGAATCGCACAATATAATTTTCAATTGGCAAACCATCTGTCAGGCACTGTTATAACTTTATTTGGAATTGAATTGTCATGGTTTATATGGTATATACTTATCGCAATTCCGTTTTCATTTATCCTGGGAAGATTACTCAAATTATATTAAATATTGAATTCATAAAATTCTTAATTGTATTAAATTTTGTATTAAATTTTTAAAATGGTAAATAGACAACTAAGATCAACAACAATAAAACGTCTGATAAGGAAAACACCTGGCGGAAAGGTTGTTACGATATATAAACCAAAGAAAACCGGAAAGCATATATGCGGAAGATGCGGACAAGTATTAAATATGCCTTATGATCAACGTAAAGTAAGAAAACTTTCAAAGAGTGAAAAAATTCCTTCAAGGCCATATCCTATGCTTTGCTCAAAATGTGCAGAGGAAGTTGAGAGATACAAAGCAATGGCGGATGTAACATTTAAATTTAAGTTTGATGCAAATTTTAAGAGGGATTTAACAATAGAGAAATTTTTGCAAAAAGGATGGTTTAAGAAGATTTCAGCGAGCAAATAAAAGAGATTGTGTTGCTGTTGTCCTGAAATTTTCAGGACGACCTAAAAATGGTGAAAAGAAAAATTTTAAAATTTAAAACAAATTTTAAAACAAAAGTATAATTCTTAATATTAAATTTATTTGTATTAAATTTTATTTTAAAGGGCTTGTGATCTAGTGGTTATGATGTCTGCCTTACACGCAGAATATCCCCAGTCCGAATCTGGGCAAGCCCAAATTTTAAATTTTTTAAATATTGGTGAAATTCTTAATAAAATTTACTGAACCAAAATGATTCATCCGATTGAGTATAGATACGGAAGAAAAGAAGTTAAAGAAATTTTTGACGAGGAAAAACGACTGGACTATATGCTTAAAGTTGAATGTGCAGTAGTCAAAGCCCATTATAAAGCCGGGAACATAAGGGATAAATCAATAGTTGATGAAGTTGAAAAGAAAGCCAACACAAAATTTGTGAAATTAAGCAGAGTTAAACAAATTGAAAATGAAATAAATCATGATGTAATGGCAGTAGTGAAGGGACTAAGCGAGGTTTGCGAAGGCGATGCGGAAAAGTATATCCATTTAGGTATTACCTCCAACGACACAATTGATACTGCAAATGCCTTGCAGTTCGCTGATTTTATAAAATTTCTGGAAAGCGATTTGCTCAATTTAAGAAGTGTTCTAACTAAACAGGCAGAAAAGAACAAACAATTAGTATGTATCGGAAGAACTCACGGACAGCACGCAATTCCGACAACTTACGGAATGAAATTTGCAATCTATGCAATGGAAATTCAGAGACATATTGAACGATTAAATGAATGCAAAAAGCGGTTGCTTGTCGGGAAAATCAGCGGAGCGGTGGGAACTTATGCGGCACTCGGAGAAAACGGAAATGAAATTGAAAAAGCAGTTATGGACGAATTAAATTTAAATCCGGCAGAAATTTCAAATCAGGTAATACAAAGGGACAGGTATGCAGAATTTTTCAGCCATCTCGCTTTAATTGCAAAGACACTTGAAAAGATTGCGATTGAAATCAGAAATTTGCAGAGAACAGAAATTGACGAAGTTGGTGAACATTTTGAAAAGGGAAAGCAGGTCGGTTCTTCAACGATGCCACAAAAGCGAAATCCGATAATAGGCGAAAGAATTTGCGGAATAGGAAGAATTATCGTGGGAAACGCCATCGCATCGCTTGATAACATTCCTTTGTGGCATGAGCGGGATTTAACAAATTCATCAGCAGAGCGGATAATTATTCCCGAAATCTGCATTTTGAGCGATTATATCTTAAACTTGGCAATAAATTTAATCAAAAATCTGGAATTTAAGTATGAGAACATTGACAGAAATTTAAATTTAACAAACGGATTAATAATGTCTGAAGCCGTGATGATAAATTTAACAAAAAAAGGACTTGGAAGGCAGGAAGCACACGAATTAGTAAGGGAATGTGCGATGAAGGTATATGAAAGTAACAATAAGATAAATTTCAAAGATGTCCTGCTTTCCGATGAAAAGATAAGGAAATTTTTAAGCGATGATGAAATCAGACAGGCATTAAATCCGAAGAATTATATCGGAATTGCTGTTAAAAAGGTTGATGAGATTTGTGAAATTTTGAAAAATAAGTAAGAAAATTTAGATTTTAATATTTATTGTTAAAATTTATAATTTATTATATCTCAAAAATTATCGCTCTTATGTTGATTTTCACTGATAGAGATAAATACATTGTTGAAGTTTTGCAAATTTTAAAATTCAAGCACAAACTCAAATATAAATCCAAGTTCAAATACACTATAAAATGCAAAACATAAAAGTTCAATGATAATAAGTATATGAGCGAAAATTGAATGAAGAAAATAAGTTAAGAAAAATTGAGAAATACAAAAAGAAATATATGCTTAAAAAATATGTTAGTGAAGTTAATGACATAAAGGTGATTTTTATTGATTCTGAAAGTGAAGAGCAATTAGCAAAGAAACTAAAGTTAAAAATTTTGAAATAAATAATATGCTTTAAAATTTACTCCTTTTTTAATCCGTAACTCTCTTCAATTTTCTTCAACAACCTTTCAATAAATCGGACACTTTCATCAATAATTAACGGCCGGACATACATTTCAAATGCATCCAACGGAAATTTATCTCCCGAGAAAAAATACCTATTATTTATGCACTCTACTATATTCATGTCTTTAAAAAATTTTAACCATATCTGGACATTTCTTCCTGATAACGAGTCCTCAATTTCGCCGTCAAATTCCCCGAGTTCTTTTCTATTTTTTCGCATCTCAATTACCTCATTTCTTATTTCACCGGATGTTAAATGAATTCCCTTTCTTTTGTTGAGCAGCAAAATTTCAAATATATCACTTGCCGTGCCTTTACTTACTCCGAGAGAGTTTAAAAATAATTCAACCAGTGCGCGGGGATTTTCTTTAAGTAATTCATCATCTGAAAACCAGCATAATTCTATCTTTGATAACAAGGGCATTCTGAAAATTTAAAAATTTAATGAATTTTAATTAAAAATTTAATTTATCATACAAAATTTAAAAATTTAGATTTAAAATTTAACATTAAAAATTTAATTGCTATTAAAGAAACAAAAAATGTGCGTTATATCAGCATTAGTTGAGCATAAACCAGGAGTGCTGCAGAGGATTGCAGGATTGTTTTCAAGAAGAAATTTTAATATAGATGAAATCAGTGTGGGAGTTACAGAGAATCCTGAGATAGCAAGAATAACTATTAAAACAAAAGGAGACGAAAAAGACATAGAACAAATGCTCAAACAGATGAATAAATTAGTAGAGGTTATAAAGGTAAGTGCACTAGATGAAAAAAAGAGCGTTACAAGAACATTGTGCTTGGTAAAGGCAAACACGCCGACGCGGGATGCAAAATCGGAATTTATTCAATATACTGATGTATTTAGAGGAAGGATTGTTGATGTAAGCAGAACATGTCTGACTGCTGAAATAACAGGAGATGATGATAAAATAGATGCATTTATAAATTTAGTAAGGATACTCGGAATAAAGGAGATAGCAAGAACAGGAACAACTGCACTGGAAAGAGGATAATGGTTGCAAAGAGATTTGTTGTTCAGGAACACTGGGCTTCTCACCACCATTTTGATTTTCGGCTTGAAATGGACGATGTCTTAAAGTCATGGGCAGTGCCAAAAGGAGTGCCTGAAAAATCAGGAGTTAAACATCTAGCGATAAATGTTGAGGACCATGCTCTTGATTATATTGACTTTGAAGGTGAAATTTCTGGGGGTTATGGAGCAGGAACAGTTAAAATTTTTGATAAAGGTGAGTATGAATTAATTAAAAGAAGCGAACATTCTCTTATTTTTGAATTAAAAGGAGAGGTATTGAAAGGAAAATACAAATTGATGAAATTTAAAGAGCCAAACCAATATTTGTTGTTTATGATAAAATGAAATTTATTAAGGTGGATTTATATTCGTTATTACAAAATTAACAATGACTGACAAAAATGAAAATTTTATCACGGAAGAACAGAAAAATTTACTTGCTAAACATCAATACAAAATTATAGGTAAAAATGCAGGAGTTAAAATATGTTTATGGACAAAAAGAAGTTTGACTGATAAGGGCGTATGCTATAAAGAAAAATTTTATGGAATAAAATCGCATTGCTGCCTTCAGATGTCTCCTTCTTTAATGAACTGCACATACTCCTGCACATTCTGCTGGCGACTGCATGAATTATCCCCGAAAATTTCGGATGGTATTTTTGATGAGCCGGAGGAAATTGTTGAGAAGTCCATAATTGCCCAACGTGTTTTGTTGAGCGGGTTTAAAGGAAACAAAAATATAAATATAAAGAAATTTGAGGAAGCACAAAATCCGAATCAGGTTGCAATCTCACTTGTCGGGGAGCCATTAATTTATCCGAAAATTTATGATTTAATTGAGGCATACAAAAAAAGAAATTTTACAACATTCGTTGTTTCAAACGGAAGTGTTCCCGAAAAAATTGCTGAAATTAAACCAACACAGCTTTATATCTCAATGAACGCACCTGACGAAGAAACATTCAAAAAAATTTGCAGACCTTCAATTAAGGATGCATGGAAAATTTACAATGAAAGTTTGGAAATTTTTTCAAAAAAAAGCGATGTGAAACGAGTTATACGACTAACTATGCTCAAGGATTTCAATACTCACAATATTGAGGGATATGTAAAATTGATAGAAAAAGCAAATCCGGATTTTATTGAATGTAAGTCGTTTATGTTTGTCGGAGGAAGCAGACACGAACCAGGATTGTCGCTTGATAAGATGCTTACTATGAAAGAAATTTTGGAATTTTCAGAAAAACTGGAAAAGGTTACGGGATACAAAGTAAAGGATTATAAAGAAGAAAGCAGGGTTGCTTTGCTTACAAGATAAATTGCAGAGGAGGGCAGAAAACATTGGAATAAGAATTAGAATAAAAAAAGTAAGAAATCTTGAAGAATATTACTTTAATTTTATCCTAAAATTATATTATTTAATAGTAACTATTCAGAGGGTACAAAAATTTACCTACGAAAATTTCAAAAAATACAAAAAAATCAAAAAATTTACTTGTAATTTTTTGGGTGGCTGAATAGTTACATTTAATATTCTAAAATTTACTTCATTTAACCTATCCTTAAATTTAACTTTTTATCATGGACACAACACTCGGAAAAATTTATAAAATTATGAATGCGCTGAGAGAAACAAAAATTCATCTCGGAGATGATGATTTTAGTGTTGAAAATTTTAAAACAAACGGACAGCTGCTCTTTACAATAGCAAATTCCTGCCTGCACAACAGGATGCTTCTTCTTTACGGAGGAATGGGAGCAAACAAAACAACACTTATAAATGTCATAGGAAGCCGGCTTTGTAATGTTCCTTATGGTGATATGGTAAGCACAATGATAGCGGGTCATCCCGAGCAGACCGAAGAAAAGATGATTGGTTTTATAGACCCGAGACAATGGATGAGTAAATACGAGGATGGAGATAGTATAAAAGTTATATGGACAAAGTGGGCAAAAAGCAGATGGAAGGTCATAGATGAACTTAACAGGTTTCCTCCGGGAAAGCAAAATTTATTCCACGATATTTTAAGGGCAAAACAAATTTCATACTCCGGACAAACGCTTAAAATAGAGGACTGCAGAATGTTTGCCACTATGAATCCGGAATTTAAGAGCACATATCCATTAGATGAGGCATTGCTTGACAGGGTTTCGGTTTGTATTCCTGTATATCAGCCGTCATTTAAGTATCTTCTTGACTTACTTTCCCGTCCGGCCGATATTGAGGGCCTGGTAGAGAGTGTTCCAACATTAAACGATGCAGAATTTAATTCATTGCCTGAAATGGTTGATAATGTAAAATTTCCTCCTGTACTTCAGGTATGTACCGCTTCACTAATAAGGGATTTTGTAATACTTGAAAGAGCCCCTAATAATGATAAAACGCAATTAACGCCTTCGTCAAAACCAAGTAAAGGACTATGCACACGATACACAAAATCAAAATATTACGGAAATTTAAATATTGTATCGTGGCAGGTTGATGAAGGATTATCCGTGAGAGCATTATTTGACATCAGGGATTTTACAAAGGCAATAGCGTTTTTGAGAGGTAGTAATGAGGCAACGATTGCCGATTTAAAAGCAGTTGCTCCTTATATAATATGGCACAGAGTAACCCCAAACGAAACTGTTTATAATGCTCCTCCGTATTATGGAGCGGACAAATTAAAATTTATAAGCGATCTCGTTGAGAAAAGCATAAATACAACCCTCAATGAAAGAGCCGAAATAAACACAATATTCGCACAGGCAAATGACGGAATGATTTCAACGGTTGAGGGAATAAGGAAATTAGCAAATTTTGAAGATCCGTTATGCCGGTTTGACATGATAAAATTTTTGGAAAACAAAAAGAAATAAATTTGAGAGATTAAAATTTAAAAATTTACTTTTTTAAGATGTCAAATCTGTTACCTAAATATCCCTCAAGTAAGGGAATTAAGTCAAAGGAGTCATTATACCTTCCAAGACACGATGGAAAATTTATAAGTGATAAAGGAGGACTTGACAAAAATATAATCTGGGGAGTTGAAGATGTAGTCGGCTTTATTTTTCCGAAAATTTATCAGCCGAAGTATAATGAAATTGCCATAAAATTTATAAATTTTGTTCTTGAATACGAAAAGACAGGAAAGGAAGAAATCACAAAATTTGTAAAGGACAATAATTATTCCCGTTCAACACTTGAAAACGAGATAATCCCGAAGATGGTTAGTTTTGGATTATTGAAGCGGGAAAGAGAGCAAGCAAAATCTGGAAAAAGCAGATTTCTCATTCTTTCGGACTCACTTACATTTTCAAACTATCTGGAAAGAATAGCCAGCGCATGGAGTATGGTTGTTTTAACCGCAAGACAAAAAAGAAAAGTGAAAAATAAGGATAAAATTTAAATTTTTAAAATTTTTTCTCAATTTTCATTTCACAATCCCATAACCAATTAAACGCCATGTCATTTTAAACCTCCTTCCAATCGCAATTCTCTGGCCTTTTTCAACACTGACCGGATGAGATAATTCTATTTCTCCTTTTTTAACATTTTTTATAGTGCCAATACGCAATGCCGTGCCAACACTTATCATCAGATTTTCATTCTGAGCAAGTGGTTTTATTTCGCCGGTTGTTATTAAATTTTTGAATAAATTTATCTTTACATTCAATTTATAAACAACTTCGGGTAATGTTTCTTTTAAGCCGACAACATTTCCTGTAATTCCATCACCTTTTGTTATGGATGGATCTAAGGTTGTACCTACACTTATTAATCCCCCTGGTTTTGCAATGTCAATTTTTATATTTCCTGTATGTAGTTCAACGACTTTTGTAGTAAGCGGATGAAATTTATTCTTTATTGCAATCCCGGGTTTTATCTCTATTTCATCACCAATCTTTATACGTCCTCTAAGTATGCTTCCGCCGATAACTCCTCCGTTTAGTTTGGAGATATTTTTTCCCGGTCTGTTAACATCAAATGACCTGATTACATGCATATACAACGGTTGACTTTCATTATTCCTTTTTTCTTCAATTTGTTTTTCGATCATATCCTTGATTGTTTTAAGCAGCACATCTATGTTAGCATTATATGTTGCTGCTATCGGAATAATCGGAGCATCTGGAAATGCATCCTTAACAAAATTTTTTATCTGAATGTAATTTTCTTTTGCTTCTTCCTTTGATACAAGGTCAACTTTGTTTTGAACGATAATAACATTTTTTATCCCCAATACGGATAAAGCAGTAAGGTGTTCCGCTGTTTGCGGCTGTGGACATTTTTCATTTGCACCGATAACAAGAATTGCTCCGTCCATTACTGCAGCACCCGAAAGCATTACTGCCATTAAACTTTCGTGTCCGGGGGTATCAACAATAGAAATTTTCCTTAAAAATTTTGTCTTACTGCCACAATGCTCGCATGTCTTTTTTGAAGTGAAACATTCCGGCTCCGAACACTTCGGACATTTATAAATTGAGAAATCTGCATATCCGATTCTGATAGTAATTCCTCTGTCTAATTCTTCACTATATTTACTCGTCCAGACACCACTTAACGCCTTTGCTATTGTTGTCTTTCCATGATCTACATGTCCTATTAATCCGATATTCCATTCCGACTGCGTATTTTCTTCAATGCATTCTTCTGTTTTTCCTTCATATACATTTTTTTTATCTATTTCCCCTGATATCTCTTTAACAGCTGTGGTTTTAGGAGCGTCTTTTTTACTATTATTTTCTTTCTTGGACGCATCCTTTTTATTTTTCTTTTTTTCTACCATTATTTTTATCTTTTATTATTCTTTTTTCGGAGAAATTTTTTCTAAAATTTCCTCAATAGGAACATCTCCTTTTTTAATGATTTTTGCATTTATCTGAGATGTATTTTTATGTGTCCTTTCCCCCGCATAAGTTCTTCTCTTTCTGTCTCTTCCTTCTCCGACCATAACTGCTGCTCTTTCCTGGTGTATTCCTTTTTTCATAGGAAAGCCGG
Organism: Candidatus Altarchaeum sp.; assembly: GCA_018260755.1. GTDB lineage: Archaea > Altiarchaeota > Altiarchaeia > Altiarchaeales > Altiarchaeaceae > Altiarchaeum. The sequence goes on from JAGTWP010000013.1 coordinate 10,431, forward strand.
CAATATCACTCCCTCCTGTAATTTGTACTTCGTATCCGGGAATTCCGATTACGGAACAATCAACTTTATCACCGATTCCGAAATTCAAAAAATTTTCACTCTTTTTTTCATCCAGTGCTACCTGGTATGTTTTTTTGTTTTCCCCGTCATTCATGACTAATTTAAAGCCAATTTGTTTGACTGCCATTTTATTTGTTTAATTTAACCTGTAATTTTATTATAAATTTTTTTATTGTTATATAAAGTATGATAATCTTTTTAAATTTTATAAATTTATCTTTTATTGTATTATTACATTTGATTTAAAATTTAAGTGTAAATTTAAGTGTAAATTTAAGTGTAAAATTTTAGGTGTAAAATTTCGCCGAGACAGAGATTCGAACTCTGGGGGCCTTTCAGCCACACGCTTTCCAGGCGTGCGCACTACCACTATGCGACCTCGGCATAAAACACATTTTTATTTAAAAAATTATTATTCTATTCCTAATAATTACCATAAATATTTAACTTAATTAAATTAAGATTAACTTAAATACTGCCAAAATGAAAATATATATTGATGGAAAATTTTACGATAAGGAAGAAGCAAAAATTTCCGTATTTGACCATGGATTTTTATACGGTGACGGTGTATTTGAAGGAATCAGGGCATACAACGGGAAAATTTTCGGAGTGGATGAGCACATTGACAGAATTTTTGCGTCGGCACAATATATAAAATTACAAATTCCGATGACAAAGAAAGAAATTAAGGAAGCACTTTACAAAACACTTGAAGCAAACGCTCTGAAGGATGCTTATATACGATTAGTTGTAAGCAGAGGTATTGGGGATTTGGGATTAGATCCGAGAAAATGCCCGAATCCATGTGTAATTATAATCGCAACATACTGGGGGGCAATGTACGGGGATTTGTACAGCAAAGGTATTAAAGTAATAACCGCCTCAACGAGAAGAATTCCTCCGCAGTGTCTTGATGTCAAGGCAAAAACACTAAACTATTTAAATAACATACTTGCAAAAATTGAGACATTTGCTGTTCAGGCAGACGAGGCATTAATGCTGGATGTTGATGGATTTGTAAGCGAGGGAACAGGAGATAATGTTTTTGTTATTAAGGATGGGAAAATTTTAACACCTTCAATGGATTCATCAATATTATCAGGGGTAACCAGAAAGACAGTTATAGACATAGCAAAAAATTTAAATATTGAAGTTGCGGAAAGAAAATTAACATTGCTTGAAATTTATAACGCCGATGAAACATTTATGACTGGAACGGCAGCAGAGGTTATTCCGATAAGAGAAGTTGACGGAAGAAAAATAAAAAATTGTCCGGGAGAAATCACAATGAAAATTATAGAGGAATTTAGAAAGATAAGATAAAAATAATTTGCGGGGGTACCCAAGCGGTCAACGGGGCAGGACTTAAGATCCTGTGTGCGTAAGCCTTCGTGGGTTCGATTCCCATCCCCCGCATAAAATTTGAAAATTTAAAGAAATTCGCTCACATACCTATGAACATTAAACTTTTGTGTTTTGCATTTTTAGTGTATTTGACTTAATTTATATTTGAGTTTGTGCTTGAATTTTAAAATTTGCAAAACTTCAACAATGTATTTTATCTCTATCAGTGAATATCAACATAAGAGCGAAAATTTTTAAATTACCGGTGATTTTTGGGGTGGCTGAATAGTTACTTTTATTTTTTTGAAAAGGCAAAATTTTTATTAATCTTTTTAATTTATACTGCTAATTATTAAACCCTATTTTATTAACAAAATTAAATTTTATTTAAAGATTTTAAATTCAACAAGCATTTAAAGATGGTAACAGCAATAAAGAGCAGTAAGCCGAGAAAGCAGAGGAAATTTTTATACAATGCAGCATTACATGTGAGACACAGAATGCTCGCAGGACATTTAAGTGAAGAATTAAGTAATAAATATGCCCGCAGATCACTTCCGATAAGGCAGAAAGATACTGTAAAAATAATGAGGGGGGATTATAAAGGAAAAGAAGGAGAAGTTACAAAAGTGAATACAAAAAAATTTAAAATTTATATAAACGGAATCACTGTCCGAAAGAGCAACGGAAAGGATGCACTTGTTCCGATCCATCCTTCAAATTGTATGCTTACTGATATCTATTTAGACGATAGAATGCGAAGGGAAATTTTATCAAGAACATCGCCAGAAGTAAAAGAAGAAACAAAGAAAATTTAAATCATAAATTTAAAAAATAATCCTAAAATTCATAATTAAAACATCATTGTAAAATGACCATAAAAAGAATAGCAGTTGGATTAGGCAAGTATCCTAAAAAATTAGTAACGCCAAGAGGGCCTCACAAAAAGTATGAGTCTTATGCATTGACTTATATAATCAGAGACTTATTAAAATTTGCAGGTAATAGTAGAGAAACAGATAAAATTTTGCGGGAAGGAAATGTAGTTGTAGATGGCAGAGTAATAAAAGACGGAAATTTCGGAATTGGTCTTATGGATGTCATTTCATTTCCGAAAATAAACAAACATTACCTCATGATGCCTTCAACAATCAAATCAAAGGATATATTTCTCAAAGAAATAAACGAAGAGGGCGCAAAAATTAAATTAGCAAAGGTTACGGAAAAACAGATTATAAAAGACGGCAAAATTCAAATTTCCACTAGTGATGGTTATGTTTTTTTTGTTAATAAAGATGAAAATAATATAAATACAAAAGATACGATTGTTTTTGACATTTCTGCAAAAAAGAGGACAGTCAGGGAAATTTTAAAATTCAAAGAAGGAGCGGCTGTTCTGATAACACATGGCAGAAACAAGGGAAACGGAGGAAAAATTACCTTTATCAACAAGGGAACCAAAGATATTCTTTCAACAACAAAGGTAGGAGATATTGAAACATCAACCGACTATATATTTGTTATCGGTGAAGAAACACCATTAATATCCGTTAATACTGATAATACAAATACTCCTGGTAGTGCTACTGATAATATATCTAATACCGGCACACCCGAAAATGCTGATAGTATAAGCAATATAAATTAATCAAACAAAAATAGTGCATATTCAACAAAACATTAACAATGGAAACAGATACGCAACAAAATCCAATGAGGGACCTGAAAATAGAAAAGGTTGTGCTTAATATTGGTGTCGGGCAAGCAGGTGAGAGGGTAGAAAAAGCAGGAAAATTACTTAACATGCTTACAAAAAGAAAATTTGTAAAGACCATAAGCAGGAAAAGAATCCCCGCATGGAATCTTAAAAAGAACGAAGCAATCGGCGTAAAGGTAACATTACGGGGGAAAGAGGCAGAAGAAATGTTACGAAGATGTCTTGAAGCGGCAGACAGGAAGGTTAAGCCGACTTGTTTTAACGGAGAAAATTTTTCATTCGGAATCAAAGAATATATTGATATTCCCGGAATGAAATATAATATGGATATCGGAAATTTCGGGCTGGATGTATGTACGAGGGTTGAAAGGAATGGCTATAACATTATGAGGAGAAGGGAAAAACGCCAAATTTCAAATACCCGCAGGGTGAAAAGTAAAGAAACAGAGGATTTTATCACAAAGAAATTTAATGTAGGTATCATAACAAAAGAAGAATAAATAAAAAATTTCATTTTAAAATGGAAAAAACCGAAAATCAAAATAAAAAGAAAAAATTTGCAAAGGATAAATGCGAGATATGTAAAAATAGCAGAGGGATGATTCATAAACACGGATTAAATATATGCAGGCGATGCTTTAGGGAGGTAGCAACAAGTATTGGATTTAAAAAATACAGTTAAATAAAAAATAAATAAAGAACGATTAATAAAAGAATACGATTAATAAAATTTATAAATTTTTCAAGATGAGCAGAGATACACTTAACGATGCATTATCAACCATAAAAAATTATGAAGTATTGGGAAAAGAAGGGTGTGCAATTAGACCGTCATCAAAGTTATTAATAGAAGTCCTGAAAATTTTTCAGAAGAATAACTTTATCGGTGACTTTGAGGTTGTTGAAACAGTTCCGGGAGGAGAAATAAAAATAAATTTAGCCCACAAAATAAATAATTGTGGTGTTGTAAAGCCAAGATTTTATGCAAAAAATAATGATATTATGCGGTGGGAGATGAGATATCTTCCTGCAATGAATTTCGGATTGCTGATCATTTCAACTTCAAAAGGCATTATGACTCACAAAGAAGCAAAAGATAATAATCTCGGAGGGTCATTATTGGCTTATATATATTAATTAATTTCATTCGTTTATTTGACAAGATTAAAAATGGAAGATAAAATTTCAATTCCTCAGGGAACAGATGTTGAAATCGTAAATAATATAATAAAAGTAAAAGGAAAATTTGGTACTATCGATAAAAAATTTAATTTATATGATTTAGAGATAAATGTCAAAGAAGGAAATGTTATTATATCTGTAAAGACAGATAAAAAAAGAGAAAAAAAGTTATTAAATACCTATTGTTCTCACATAAACAACATGATAAAAGGAGTAAATAAGAAGGTGATTTATAAATTAAAACTGGTCTTTTCGCATTTTCCCGTTTCACTTGAGCCCAAAGGCAGCGAATTAGTAATTAAAAATTTTTTAGGTGAAAAAGCACCGCGAAAAGCAAAAATTTTAGATGGTGTTGATGTGAAAGTCAAGGGAAAGGATTTAACTGTTGAAGGGGTGGATATAGAAAAGGTCTCACAAACAGCTGCGAATATTGAGCATGCCGGAAAAATTTTACATAAAGACAGGAGGGTATTTCAGGATGGAATATATATAACTGAAAAAGACGGAATACTTATAAAATAATTAACAGTTAATAAATTTTAATAAATTTTCATTTTAAAAAGATGGCAGATAACACAGAAAGTAATAATAAGAAAAACAATACAAAGAAAATCAAAACAGACGCAAAAGAAGATGCTAATAAGAATTTAAAACCTGAAAAAGTAACCGAAGAAAAAAAAACAGCGGATGAAAAGCAGGAAAAAGAAATAAAAGGAGTACAGGAAAAAGAAATAGAAGGAGTGCAGGAAAAAGAAATAGAAGGAGTGCAGGAAAAAGAAATAGAAGGAACGCAGGAAAAAGAAATAAAAGGAGTACAGGAAAAAGAAATAGAAGGAGCTAAAGAAAATGTTGAAATAGAGGTGGAAAAAGCACCGGGAGGAGAGACAACTAATATTAGTGAAGAAGAAAAGACACAGCCGGAGGCACCCGTAAAGAAATTAATAAAAAAAATTAAAAGGGGAAAGAAACCAAAGTTAATAGAAAAAATAACTAATGTAAAAGTTAAAAGAAAACTTGAAGGTGAAGAAAAGCGATTATTTAAAATTGCCGCTAATATAAGAGATAAAAAGCCAAAATTTTTACGACAGCAATACGGGATGATTATGCGATTAAAGAAGGTGTGGAGAAAACCAAGAGGAATAGATAGCAAGCTGAAGATTGAAAAAAGAGGGCAGGGACATTTGGTTAAAATTGGTTATAAAAAACCCGAAAGTATCAGGGGGATTCATCCGTCCGGATATTGGACAGTTAATATTGCCAATCCGAAAGAACTTGAAAATATAAACAAAGAGACCCATGCGGCAATCATATTTTCTCAGGTGGGAAGGAAGAAAAGGAATGAGATTATAAAGAGAGCCAACGAATTAAATATAATAATATTAAATCCTAGAAAAGGAGAAATTTAAAAATTTAAATAATTTGTAAAATTTAATAAATTTAATTTTTTGAAATTAAAATGAATGTTAAAAATCAGAAAAATTTAGTTGCGAGATTATTCGGTGTTGGTAAAAAGAGAATATACCTTAATCCTTTAAAGTTAGATGAAATAAAGAAGGCAATTACAAGAAGAGATATGGAAAAACTTACCGATGTAAAGGTAAATATCGGTGAGAGAAGGCCAATCGAAATCAAGCAAAAAAACGGAGTGTGCAGGGCAAAGGCAAGACACAGGGACATACAAAGAGCAAAAGGCAGACAAAGAGGTCACGGAAACAGAAAAGGAACGTTTAAAGCAAGAACAGATCCGAAAACAACATGGATTACAAAAATAAGAGCATTAAGAAAAGTGCTTGTAGAGATGCGCAATAAAAAAGAAATAGATGTATCTGACTATGGAACACTTTACCTTCGTGCAAAAGGAAATTTTTTCAGGAATAAAAAACATTTACAGGAATATGTTTCCGAGATGAAAAAAACAAAGCAAAAATAAAAAATTTAATAAATTAAAAATGGCAACAAATACAAATTATAGTATAAAATACAGGCGAAGAAGAGAAAACAAAACAAATTACAAAAAACGATTAAATTTACTCAAATCAAAAAGTATCAGGTTAGTAATCAGGCCAACGAATAAATATATTATTGCCCAGCTTGTAGATTTTCATCCTGATGGAGATAAAATTATGTGCTCGGTAAATTCAAAGGAATTAAAGAAACTAGGGTGGAATATTTCATGTTCAAATACTCCTGCGGCATATTTAACAGGGTTTTTATGCGGATTAAAAGCAATAAAAATTTCAAATACTGACGCAATTCTTGATATAGGAATCAAAATATCAACAAAAGGAAGTAAAATTTATGCAGCAGGAAAAGGTGCTGTTGATGCGGGAATGAAGATTCCGTTATCGGATGAAATTTTACCTGATGAAAAACGACTAAAAGGAGGAAGTATCTCCGAAGCAACAATTAAAACTTTTGAACAAACATTAAATAATATAAAAAATTCATTTTCTAAGTAAAGAATGGCAGAAACAAGTGTTAATACGGAAAAAAAAACAGATAATGCTACAAGCACTACCGGGCGCGTTACAAAAGAAGGATCTGAAAGCAGCAGCAAAAGCGGAGATAGCGGAAGTAGAGGTGGATATGGAGGCGGCAGCAGAGGTGGAGATAGTAGAGGCGGCAGCAGAGGTGGAGATATTAGAGGCAGAGGTGGAGATAGCAGAGGCAGAGGTGGAGATAGCAGAGGCAGAGGTGGATATGGCGGAAGAGGCGGATTTGGCGGAGGTGGATTTAGAGGGGGAAGCAGAGGAAATGTTGTTGACCTTAAAAGAAGAGTCCGAAGATTTGATATGGAAAAGGCTGCATGGGTGCCAAAAACAGAAATCGGAAAAAAAGTAGCAAATGGTGAAATTAAATCAATAGATGAAATCCTGGAAAAAAATATCAGGATAAAAGAGCCGGAGATTATTGAGAAGTTATTGCCTAATCTTGAGGAGGAAATACTTGAGAATAAAAGAGTACAAAGAGTGACAACGAATGGCAGAGTCATGAGATTTAAGGTTATTATGGCTGTCGGTGATGGAGACGGACATATTGGTATAGGACAAGGCAAGGCAAAGGAAGTACCAATTGCAATTCAACAGGCAGTCAGGGCGGCAAAACTGAACATTATAAAAATAAACAGAGGATGCGGAAGCTGGTTTTGTAACTGTGGAAAGCAACATACAATTCCTGTTACAATGGTTGGAACTAGCGGAAGTGTAAATGTTAAATTAGTCCCTGCAACAGGTGGTCTCGGATTAGTTGCCGGAGAAGTTACAAAAAAGGTGTTGTCATTGGCAGGAATAAAAGATGTATGGTCATGGTCATCGGGACATACAAGAACATCATTAAATTTAGCACAGGCAACAGTAGATGCATTAGTTAAATGCAGAGAGATGAAGAAATGAGGGATAAAAATAATTGATATAATCGATAATATAATCGATAATATAATTGATATTGCAGATGAATTGCAGATGAAGCACACTTTTCTTTCTTTTTTGAGAAATTATAAAATTTTAAGAGATATTCCGAGGAGCGGATGGATTTCCTGCGGAATTAAATTAAATGAAGTTGAGAATGTCGCCGAGCATACATTGGATACAGCAATTATATCAATGCTGCTAACGGATTTATTCAGAAAAAACGGATTTGAAATTGACGGAGAAAAAATTTTAAGGGCGGCATTAATTCACGATGTTGAAGAATCAGTCCTTACCGATATTCCTTATCCCTGCAAAAAGTATCTTCCTGATTTAAGTAAAGCAAAGGAGGAAATAGCCAGAGAAATTTTTAGCAGGGCAAATATAAAAGACATAGAGGGAAATTACGATTACCTTGAATTATGGAAAGAGAAAAAGAAAGGGACTGTTGAAGGTGATATCGTTGAAATTTCCGATTTGCTTTCTATGATTTACGAGCATGCTGAATTAAGAAGACGACACATTAAAACAGAAGAACTTTCTCAACATTTAAGAAACTGCCTTGATGATTTAAAACCACTCATAAAAAAGTATAAATTTTTAAATGAGATTATTCCGAAATTTTGAAATTTTCTCAACCTAATGCAAAACTAATGCGGGAACAAATTTCGCTAGCAAATATAAATCATCCTTGCCGGCAATAACCTTGTGCTTTACTCCTTTCGGAATTACAACCGAAACACCTGGTTTGAGGGAAATTTCCTTTCCTGCAAGAATGCCTTTACCTTCTCCGCTGATTATTTCGTGCAATTCCCACTTATCCTCATGGATATGTTCTCCAATCTCACAGTTTGACTCTACTTTAACCAAATGACAGCTGAACTTGCCTTCGGTGTCTTCTCCTTTCACGAGATGTTTCAAAAACACACCCTTAAATTTTGCGTGTGCATTCCAATCCAGATCTTTTGCGTTTACTTCTTTCCCAATACAAACAATTTTTCCTTTGTCAATTTCCCTGACGATTTCGTTTGTTGCGGCCATTTTTGTTAAATTTTATCTTTCAGATATAATTAAATTTTGAAATTTTACAAATTTTCAAATCCATACATCGCATTCAACACCTTCTGGTCACCTAACGCATTTCCCATAAACTGTAAAGCAGTTGGAATCCCATCAATTTTTCCCGCAGGCACAACCCCAGCAGGAATTCCTGCCAGATTTGCCAGAACGGTAAATATATCATAAGCATACATAACTCTCGGGTCGGAAATTTTCTCCCCGATTTTGTGGGGTAATTTCGGAACTGTCGGAGAAAGTAAAACATCAATATTCTTAAAAATTTCAGAAATTTCTTTTTTAATCAGGGTTCTCGCCATTATTGCTTTCCTGTAATATCTTTTCGCATTTTCCTTTTGTGAGATAAATTTTCCTAGTATAATCCTTCTTAATACCTCTTCTCCGCAGACATCCTCTATTTTATATCCGTATCTTCGCCCGTCAAATTTTCTTGTTGCAGAGAAAAACTCAACATATACATTTAAGTAATAAGTCGGAAGGGCAATGTTTAAGTCGGGCAACGATACATTCACAATTTCGCCACCCGCGGATGAAATTTTATCAATTGCTTTATGAATTACATTCTTTATTCCGGCATCACTTATCAGGTCATCAAACTCTTTTGCATATCCGAATTTTAAATTTTTTAAATTTTCATCTAAATTTTTGTGAAAGGTGTAGAAATTTTTGTCTAAATTTAAGCATGTTGCATCCTTTCCATCCTGTCCCGCAATAACTTCTAATAATAAAGATGCTGTTTTCACATCTTTCGCCATCGGTCCGATCTGGTCAAGGGACATCGCTAGATCAATCAGTCCGTATCTTGAAACAACGCCATAAGTCGGCTTAAATCCGACAATGCCGCAGTGAGATGCGGGATTCCTTATACTTCCTCCTGTATCACTTCCCAGCGCGCAATCAACAAATCCAGCAGCTACTGCAGCTGCACTTCCGCTGCTTGAACCGCCCGGAATATGTCCCGGTGCAGAAGGATTTTGTGTTGGATTGAAGTAAGATGTTTCTCCGGAACTTCCGCATGCAAATTCATCCATATTTGTCATTCCGGCAATCAATCCATTATTTGCCTTTACTCTTTCAACAACAGTAGCATCATAGAAAGACAGGTAATTCTCAAGTGTTTTTGAAGCACAGGTTATTTTTAATCCGGAAACATTCATATTTGATTTGACTCCTACTTTCAGGCCTTTTAATTTTCCGTGAACAGATAAATTTATTCTTTTTAGTCCTTCCTCCTCTGATTTAAATTTATTGTTAAATGCAATAAACGCATTTATTTTTTCATCCTTTTCTTTTATTTCTGAGATTTCCATTTTAAAATTAATAGGTAAATTATTTAAGAATTTGTTTAATAACTTGATAACGTGTTTAATAACGTGTTTAATAACGTGTTTAATAACTTGTTTAATAACGTGTTTAATAACGTGTTTAATAACTTGTTTAATAACTTGTTTAAAACGTGTTTAATAAGTGTTTAATAACTTGTTTAAGAATTACACATCAGTTAAATTTATTTCAAAATGTTTTATTTCAAAATGTTATGTCTATAAATTTAAATTTATAAAATTTATAAATTTATTCAAAATCCAAATTCATAATTCGAAATTTTAAAATGCACATTGCCATAACACCTGACGGAAACAGAAGGTATTCTAAAAAGAAAGGTATGAATTTTGAAGATGCCTACACAATCGGAATGAATAAATTCCGGGATTTTATTGAATGGTGCAGCAAAATGGATGTTGAGAGTATTACCGCTTATGCTTTATCTCTGGAAAATATTCGGAACAGAAGTGCAGCGGAACTGGAAATTTTAAACAAAATTTTAATAAAAGAAATAGACAAAACGATAAACGACGAAAGAATTCACAAAAACAAGGTCTGCGTCAGAATTTGCGGAAATTTAAATGCAATAAAAAGTAAAAAATTTGTTGAAAAATTAAAAGAATTAGAAGATGCAACGGCAAAATACAGCAAACACAGGGTAAATTTAGCGGTTGCTTACGGGGGAAGGCAAGAGATCATGGAAGTTATAGAAAAATTTAAGAACAGCAATGAAGAAGTTAATGAAGAAAATGTGCGAAATAAATTGCTTATTAAAGAGTATCCCGATATATTTATAAGGACAGGTGCGCATCGGATAAGCAACTTTTTGCTGTGGCAGGTGGCATACTCCGAAATTTATTTCATAGATAAACTATGGCCTGAATTGGAAAAGGATGACCTGATAAAAATTATAAGCGACTATAACAAAACAAAGAGAAATTTTGGAAAATAAACATAAATAAATATCAAAAAATGAGAATTAAAATTGTAACTATTCAGAGGGTACAAAAATTTACTGAAAATTTATAAATAAATTTTCAATCTTAAAAAATATTTCAAATATTTTTTAATACCTGCGATTTTCAAACTTGTTTGAAAATACACGAACGAAGTGAGCGTAAAATTTCAAAAAATACAATTTTAAAATCTCAAAGATTTTAAAATACACGAACGAAGTGAGCGTAAAAATCAAAAAATTTACTCGTAATTTTTTTGGTGGCTGAATAGTTACTTAAAATTTAATATTGTATTATAAATTTATAAACTTTATAAACTAACTTTTTAAAATGCAGGGTGTAAATTTACCGACATCAAAAAATTTAGACAAGTGGGTAGGGGGTATTAGCGAGAGGATTATTGAACCGTTATTTATTATTTCGGTTTTGACATTTATACTGGCAATTATCAAACCATTCATTTCAGGAGCAAATCAAATTCCTCCGATTGTCTTTGCATACATATTTTTAACACTTGGTATAATATCATCTTATTTTGTTTATATGTATTTTAAGAAGGTTAAGAACTATTATCTTATGGGAGTTCCTGTTTTGATATTTACAGAGGCATTGTTTTCTTTTTATGGACAGGCAGGTGGCTGGATGGCAGGTGATTTTAATGTTTTTGGAGTTGTGCTCGGAATTTATCTACTGTTTTATGTATTATCTATGCATAAATTTTTATCAAAGGAATTTGCAGCAGTGCTCGCAATTGTTATTTCCGTATTTTTGTTCCATCTGGTTCCTGCAACAAATCCTTATTTGACGAGCGGGGATGCATTTGATAGTCACTGGCATTATAAAATTGTTAATAATACTTATACAACTGAACATGTGATGGATTATGATAATTTGACATATCCGAAAATAACAGACCCTGCTTATTATGCGAGCACCCCTGAAAGTCAATGGAAAACATCCGGTGGGCTTGATTTTTCAACGAATTTTTATTTACATGCCGTATTCATGGCATCAACGGCAAAAATTTTATCGCCTTTAGGTATTAACCAATACGATACTGCGATGCTGTTCGGCGGATTGATGGCTGGCTTTGCTGTGCTTCTTATGTATTTATTCCTTAGGGAAATTTTTTCTACTTACGCTCCGTATAACAAATTAGTCGGATTAATAGGTGCGTTTTGTCTGGGTTTTAATTATCTTTACTCTACTAGGTCAATTGCAGGAAGTGACGAAGCAAGTGAAATGGGATTAATGCTTATGGCTGCAACGATGTATGTAATATTTAATGCGATTAAAAATAAGTCATTAAAATGGACATTACTTGCAGGAATCACATTTTTCTTTTGGTCACTTGCATGGAGCGGATATGCTGCTTATGGAATGTATGCTATCGGATTATTTGCTGTTTTGTACGCGTTGGCAAAATTTTTAAACAAAGAAAATACATTTTCGCATGTGCCGTACATAGTAATTCCGATGCTCTTTTCATTGTTTAATGTATTAATTTTACATGCACATAATGTCCTTCCAGCATTTCAAATTTCAAAAACTGTAATGCTTATTTTTGCCGTGGTTATTGTTATCCCTTTAATCCTTGAAATGTTAAGATTATTCTTGATAAAGTCAAATATAATAACATCAAATGAAGAATATAATGAAGGTAATAAAGGCAAAAGATTGGGCAAACTTGAAATAATAAATTTGTTTATAGAGAGAACATTAAACAATCTTCCGAAAAGTGTTTTGGGAGGTGTAAGTGGAGGAATTATTGTTATTGGCATAATAGGAATTTTTACTCTCCATGACATGTTTCTTGACCCTATTTTAGATGCATTAACAGTTACTACAAGCGGTGTTGTCTTTAAGACAATTGCGGAACAAATAGGCCAGGGTCATTTTACAGATTATGGAATTTTATTTTTATACGGATTAGCAATGCTCCCCTTGCTTTCTTATTTAATTGCAGGCAGGCAAGGAAAACCTTCATTGCACACTCTTATACCAATAGGAATAGCAATGTTGCTCCATTATATAGTAATAGTTATGATGGGTTCATCTTCATTATCCTTGATTGGAAGTACACATTCATGGTTGATATTTATACTGTTTGCTTTTTTTGATATTATTGCTATACTTTTGCTTACACTTAAATTTTCTCCTGAAGGTGGAAGAAGGGGTGCTTTAATAATTTTAATTTTGGCAATTTCTGGATTGTGGGCATATTATAATGTACCTCAAAGAGGGGTAGATTCTGTTCTCGGAATTATTGCATTAGGTGCTACTATCGGATTAATTGCAGGAATTAATAGAAAGAACTTAAACGGATTGAGAATAATAGGAACAATTGCAGTGCTTATAATTCCGTTATTTGTATTTCCTTTTATTTTCCCAACAGATGCATCAGGAAATCCCGTCACTAATACATTTCTTTCATATTTTTCACCTTTATGGCATTCGTCAACAACAATGCTTCATCAGGGTGGTGACGGAGATTGGAATATAGGAAGCGGAATAAACTGGTGGATGCCGGGATTGCAGTGGTTTAATGAAAATACAAATAAACAGGATATTGTTTTAACATGGTGGGATTACGGACACTGGATCACTCCGATAGCAGAAAGGCCTGTATTGATTGACAATTTACAGGCGGTTCACTGGCAGCTTCAGGAAGTAGCGAGATTTTTTACATTATATCAGACAGAAGACGAAGCAATGAAATTAGTAAAAGAGTATCCGAATACAAAGTATATTGTTATTGACTATACATTAATTGGAAAGAATCATGCGTTACGGTTTATAGCACAAGGCAATTTATCAAAACAGGAAGATAAGGAATATGAAGAATGGCTTAAAAACCCGGAAAATCCAAACAAAAATGCATTAGGGGTATGCGGTTTTGGCGGAAAGGTTGATAGAGTTGAAAAAAGCAGTGCAGGAGGCAGTGAAGAAGTTAGCAAATTGTACTTTTATTGTAGTTATCCTCCAAACAAAACACAACGACCTGATTATATAGGAATAATTATCTTTGATATTGCAAAGCGAAATGTAAATATAAATACACCTGATAATTCACAGATATATGTTAAAAAGATAAGTGTGTGGGGATTAACCGACCAGGAAAGACCTGGAAGTGGACCCATTCCAACCGAAGAAATGTCCTTGGATGAATGGAAGAAGAATCATAATGGTTCTTTACTTGGAATTCAGTCGTTTGGCGATGTAATTAATTGTGTTATGCGAGACGATACTTCCCGTACAGTTTGCGGATTGCCTATGTACAGGGAATTTGTTTATGCTCCGAATGAGTTTCAAAATCATATGTTCACAAAGCTATATTTGGGAGAACATGCCGATAGTTATACCCAACAGGGATTATGTAATGCCGACTGGTGTAAAAATCTTTCGGAACGACTGAAGAACTGGAAACTTGTCTGGGATAATAACTATGGATATATAAGAATATGGAAATTGGCGATGCAATGTGGAATTGATAATGGCTGCGATACGACAAGCCAATATTGTGACGAAACAAAACATTGTGTAGATAAAAAGAAAGAAAAAGAAACATGCACAAATAGTACAGAATGTGCAAGTGGAATATGCGAAAACAGTATTTGCAGAATAACGCATCTCAAAGAAGTTAATGAAGTATGTCAAAATAATAACGAATGTAAAAGTAATGCCTGTGTAAATGGAAAATGTGCTGAATTTTCACCTGAAATTTATGATGAGATGAAGAAATTTGAAAGTAAAAATGCAGTTATTCCCATGTGTATGAATGAGACAATATCTGAAAATGACAAAGCTAAATTTTATACCTGCTATAAAAATAACCTATCCGAAGGAAAACTAAACGATGACTATAAACTTGCGCAAAGTATGGGTGTTAGCGGAACTCCTGCTTTTATTACTGGTTGTGACAGCAATGAAATGAAAGATTTATGTGTAAAAATCTCCGATGAAAATAAACAAGAATGCCAAGTCAGGTTAATTAAATATGTGCAACAAAACAAGAATTTGGAGTGCAGGAAAGACGGGAAAATTTTAATTTACGAATTTACAAACTTACAATGTCCTTTCTGTATTAGGGCAGAACCATTAGCTAGAGAGTTGAAAAAAAGAAATGATGTCGAAATGAGTGTTCATTTATTCTTCCCAAGTCATCCTGTTCCGTCTGTCCAAAATGAGCATATGGCGATAAAATGTGCAGAGGATGTAGGAAAATTTGATGAATTTAAGGACTGTGCATTTGATAAATTCTCCAAAGAAGGAATAAGTCAGGTTGATTAATATATTGGCTCATATTTTTAAGAGAGTGATATGCTTAAAATGATGTTAAAATTTTCAAAAATTGTCGATTTTTTAGATATTAGACATGTTGCGAAATAATTTTAGTATATTGTCACAATATATTCATAACAATTTTGAATTTTTTCGCCCTAAAAAAATAAATTTTTTGGTGGATTATATATTGTTATTGTAAAAACCTCTCAGGTTTTTAGAATACTCAAAAATGTTTCAAACATTTTTGATATGGTATGAAATATCTTATATGACCTATTTCGCAACAACTCTATTGTAAAAAGTACAAAAAAATAATGCAACTCCTTTTTTAAATGAAATTTTCTGATATTATTTTGTATTTGTATAATTTAAGAAGTTCAAAAGGAATTGACTTAACGCTTGAAAGAATAAAAGACGCGTTATCTGCTGCCGGCAATCCGAATGAAAAATTTAAAAGTATTCATATTGCAGGAACAAAAGGAAAGGGAAGTATAAGCACGATGCTTGCATCAATATTAAAAGAAAGCGGTTACAATGTCGGTTTATATACTTCCCCTCACTTAACTGATTTCAGGGAGCGGCTTCGGGTAAATAACAAGAAGATTTTAAAAAAAGAGGTCCGCGAAATTTTTAACGAATGTAAAGAAGTAATAGAAAAATTTAACCTGACATTTTTTGAGGCGGTAACTTTAATGGCATTTGTCTATTTTGAAAAAAATAAAATTGAAATTGCTGTCATTGAGGTCGGAATGGGCGGTAGATACGATGCAACGAATGTTATAAATCCGATTCTTTCAATAATATCCAACATTTCAATTGACCATCAGGAATTTTTGGGGAATGATGAAATTTCAATCGCAAAGGAAAAGGCAGGGATAATAAAAAACAATGTTCCTTTAATTACCTGTGTTGAGCAGGATGAAATTTTAAATTTATATAATACGATATGCAAACAAAAAAATTCCAAATTAATACACCTAAATTTTTTCCCGAAAGGAATGAACAAAGACCTAAAATTTCAGGAATTTGTTTATAAAAACAAGCAATATACAATTCCTTTATTGGGGGAACATCAGATTAGAAACGCCGTCTGTGCAATAGAAGCAACAGAAAAATTAAAAAATTTAGGAATAGAAATTTCAGATAAGGCAATTAAAAATGGATTGAGGAATGTCCTAATTGAAGGTCGGCTTGAAGTGTTTAAAAGGATTCCTTTAATTATTATTGATGTCGCTCACAACAAAGCAAGTTTTGAAGCATTGTTTAATACAATGTTAGAAATAAAACATACGGAAAATTTTAAAAGCATAATTTTGATTCTTGGGATTTTAAAATACAAAAACATGGAAGAAATTTTTAATATAGTATCAAAATTTTCCGGCCTGATAAGTACAATAATTCTTACAAAGCCAAATTACAAACTGGCTGCGGAACCTGAAGATATGAAAAAATTTTTAAATTTTGAAAATGTATTTTCCACAGGCAATGTGAAAGATGCAATTGAGATGGCGTTGGATATAAATAAAACAAAAACTAACAGCACAGCGGACATTACAACCGCTATTGTTATTGCAGGTTCATTTTTTACCGCCGCAGAAGGAAAAAAATACTTAAAATTTAATTTAAAACATTAATTACTAAAAAATAAATTTAATAATTACTAAAAAATAAATTTAATAATTACTAAAAAATTTAATTTAAAACGCTAATTACTAAAAAATAAATTTAATAATTAATAAAAAATTTAATTTAAAACGCTAATTACTAAAAAATAAATTTAATAATTAATAAAAATATATAAAATGGCAACAAGTGTAGAATATCCGAAAGTTAAAGGACTGGCAAAATTAGAAACAATCGCATTTTTGACAATGCTATTGGTCTTTGGATTTATTGTGTTCATAGGGGCAGTGGTCTTGTGGTATATGGATATAGGAGGAATTACAGGAATTTCCATAGCAATATTGTTTTCAGCGGTTATTGTTTTGGTTCAGTGGTATTTAGGGCCAATACTTATCAAAAGAATGGCAAATATGCGGGAAATAAAAGAAGGTGAGCATCCGGAAATTGTTGCGATGGTTAAAAGGTTATCACAGGTTGCAGGAATTCCAATGCCAAAGTTGTATATCGTCTATAATTCGGAACCAAATGCTTTTGCATTCGGAAGGACACAATCAAGCAGCAATATCGCAGTTCATACCGGTTTATTAAATGTTTTAAATGAACGAGAGGTTGAAGGTGTTTTGGCACATGAAATCGGACACATAAAACACAAGGATGTTGCAGTTATGACCGTGGCAAGCATGATTCCGATAATGCTTTATTATATAGTTATTGTCTTAGGCAGCAGCAGAGATAATAATAGAGGAGGTGCTCCTTTTATTGCTATATGGATTGGTGCAATGATTGCTCAGTTTATAGGGCAATTATTTGTTTTATACTTATCAAGAAAAAGAGAGTACTATGCGGATGCATTCAGTGCTTATATCACAAAAAATCCCGTTGCTTTGATGTCTGGACTTGCTAAAATAACCTACGGATTAGGAGTTCATGCACAAGCAGGCAGGGCAGAAAATACAGACAAGGCATTAAGGTGTTTTTATATAGCAGATCCGGGTGAAAGTGATATGAAATCAATTGCCCAGATAGCAAGAGCAATAGATGCAAAAGACGCTCAGGAAATAGAAAAAGCAATTGAAAATGAAAAAAAGATGCTCGGGGGTGAATTTTTAAGAACGCATCCCTTTACGGCAAAAAGATTGCTTTCTTTGTGGAATATTGAAAAGGAATTACACAGAGGATACAGAAGTGTGGGTGCGGAATATTAAAAATTAAATACCTACGAAATTTTAAAATTTACACTTTTTTTGCCATAAATTTTATCTCACTTACTTCCGCTTCATAATTATGATTTTACACTCTATTCGTTCGTGTATTTACAAAATGTTCCAAACATTTTGTCACCTCATTTCATTCGGAGA
>JAGTWP010000014.1:0-8485 GCA_018260755.1 Candidatus Altarchaeum sp.
AAAGACAATATAAAAGACAATATAAAAGACAATATAAAAGACAATATAAAAGATAAATTTAAAAATAAATAAATTTAAAATGAACTATCTATCATGGAAGGTTAAATTTGGAATATTGTTGCTTATTTTATCTGCATCGGTTTATTTCATACACTATTTGATATTCCGGGACTTGAAGCATATAGAAATTTTTATGCTTAGTGACCTTGCATTTGTTTTTATAGAGGTTTTTTTAGTAACACTTATAATAAATGCTTTGTTGAGTGAAAGAGAAAAACAAGATAAACTTAAAAAAATGAACTCTCTGATTGGAGCATTTTTCAGTGAGGTCGGAAATGATATGCTAAGGAAAATTTCCTGTGCAGATGTGGAATCAAATAGAATTCAAAGAGATATTGCCGTTTATGGTGACTGGAATGCTCAAAAATTTATTGAAGTAAGCAAAAAAATTAAGAGTTATGATTACAAAATTGACTATAACAAAATTGACTTTGAACACATGAATAATTTTCTCTATCAAAAAAGGGATTTTTTAGTTGGACTCCTTGAAAATCCATTTATACTGGAGCATGAAAATTTTACAGATATGATTCATGCTGTTTATCACCTAACGCAGGAATTAAACAACCGAAAGGACTTTAAAAATTTACCTGAATCTGACTTTGAACATCTTGCCAAAGATATTGAAAGGGCGTATGCTTTGCTGGCTCATCAGTGGATTGAATATATGAGAAATTTAAAGACAGAGTATCCATACATATTCTCGCTTTACATGAGAACAAATCCTTTTAATTTAGATGCATCTCCGATAGTAAGAAAATAAGGTATTTGTTTAATTTTGTTTAATTTAATATAGGTGTATTAATTTAAAAATATATTTTTAAATTTATAATAAAATTTAAATTTTGCGAAAATGGAAAACACAATAAAAAATTTGGCAGGGGCATTTACGGGTGAAAGTCAGGCAAGGAACAGATATACAATGTATTCTAAAATTGCCAGAAAAGAAGGGTTTGAGCAGATTGCTGAAATTTTTCTTATTACAGCAGAGAATGAAAAAGAGCATGCAAGCTGGTTGTTTAAGTTGATTAATGAATTGAAAAAGAAGAGCGATGAAAATTTGGATGTTATTAAAGTTGAAGCTAATGTTCCGACAACGCTTGGTAATACGATAGAAAATTTAAAGGCGGCAATTGCAGGTGAAAATTTTGAGCATACAAAAATGTATCCGGAATTTGCCGATATTGCAGAAAAAGAGGGCTTTTCAGAAATTGCAAAACGAATAAGGGCGATTGCCATAGCAGAAAAACACCATGAAGAAAGATTTAAAAAAATTTTGAAGGAGTTGGAGTCAGGATCGATTTTTAAGAAAGAAAATGAGGTGTGGTGGGTTTGTCGTGAATGTGGATATGTACATTTTGGAACGGAACCGCCTGAAAAGTGTCCTTCCTGCGACCATGAAAAAAGCTTTTACCAGATTAAGTGCGAGGAATATTAAATAATGATACTGATGAAGATTCCGCTCCATTTTAACATTTTATTCTGGCATGTTGAGGTAGAGATGCAATGGTTGTAATTTCAATATTTCACATATTGTGGCACTGGCAATATTTTAAAAATACATTAAAAATTTAAAAGTAAAAATAACTTTAATTAAAATTAAATAAAATGACTGAAATAAGGCAAATTTACAAGTGCAACATTTGCGGCAACATAGTTGAGGTTTTACATGTAGGGGTAGGAAAGTTAGTTTGCTGCGGACAACCAATGGAATTGCTTAAAGAAAAAACAGAAGATGTTGGTAAAGAGAAACATGTGCCGGTTATTGAAAAAACAGAAACGAGAATAAAAGTTAAGGTCGGTTCGGTTCCGCATCCGATGGAAGAAAAACACTACATTGAATTTATTGAAGTTATTGCAGATGGAAATATGGGTAGGAAAAATTTAACTCCCGCAAACAAACCCGAAGCGGACTTTGAGATAAAAGCAAAGGACGTTACAGCAAGGATATATTGTAATATTCACGGTTTGTGGAAGTCGTAGAAATATCAGACGATTGCCGAAATGGCAATCTAGCCCCGCATCTAAAGCCAAAAGGCCAGAAGATAAATTTTGCAGCATTTGGTTTTTATATGCAAAGATGAATTTGTTCTTTATGCAAAGTTAGGAAGGATATATTTGAAATAGTTGCAGGATATATTGAAACTATGCAATTTATCACCCCTATCTTATAAATCAGAAAAATTTACCTAATTTATAAAAAATGACTATAGACCCTATTTGTGGTATGAAAGTTGATGAGAAAGAAGCAGAAAAAAAATATCTTCTGGTGGAAAAGGATGGAAAAAAAATTTATTTCTGCAGTAAAAACTGTAAGGATGAGTTCTTAAATAAAAAACATACTAAAGAAAAACCCGCGATGGAAGAAACCAGAAAGAAAAAAGAAAAAATAACCATAAGTATAGCCAATATGCACTGTTCTTCATGTTCTGCCTCAATAGAAAATACATTAAAAATTATTGACGGAATTTACGAGGTAAGAGTAAATTTTGCTTCTGAAAAAGCATATATTGAATTTTATCCCGGAAAAATTTCAAGAGAGAAAATTGAGAGTATAATAGAAAAAATAGGATATGCTGTGATAAGAGCAGAGGAAGAGAATACCGAAGGAATGATGGTATTTAACCTTAACTTAAAAATCGTAGGTATGGATAATTCTCATTGTATAAGTGTAGTTGATTCCGCCTTAAATAAGTTAAATGGGATTATTTCAAAGGAATTATATGCAACCGAAAGAGCGAGGATAAAATATAGTCCCAAGGTGACAGATGCGGAAACAATAAAACATGCAATAAAAGATGCGGGGTATGAACCTCTTGAAGATGCAACTTATGATGTTATAGAAAAGGTAAAAGAAAAAGAGGTAAAAAATTTGAAAATAAGGTTTGCAATTGCTGCTATCTTAAGCATTCCGCTTCTTTATTTTTCCATGACACCTCACATCGGCGTAATTCTTCCGTTTTCGGATAAATTTGTTGCATTTGCACAATTCATTTTAACGACATCAATCCTTATTGCTGGCTCAATATTTTTCAAAAGAGGGATTACTGCGGTATTAAAGACAAAAACGGCGAATATGGATACATTGGTTGCTATTGGTACCGGAACAGCATACCTATATAGTTTGGCAATTTCTATTTTTATATGGGTGGGCAATCAAAATTACAGTGCGTATGATCTTTACTATGAAGCTTCAGGGCTTCTTATCACCTTCATTTTACTCGGCAAGATGCTTGAAGCTTTTGCCAAAGGAAAAACATCCGAAGCTATAAAAAAATTAGTTGGGCTCCAGCCTAAAACAGCAGAAGTTGTAAGAAACGGAAAGGAAACAAAGATTTCTGTAGATGATGTTATTGAAGGTGATATAATTATAGTTAAGCCAGGGGAGAAAATTCCTGTTGACGGCGTAATTGTTGAAGGGTATTCAAGCGTTGACGAATCCATGCTCACAGGAGAAAGTATTCCGGTTGAGAAATCCAAAGGAACTGAGGTTATAGGAGCAACTTTTAATAAGACTGGCTCTTTTAAATTTAAGGCAACAAAAGTAGGAAAAGACACGGCTCTTGCGCAGATAATAAAACTTGTTGAGGACACCCAGGGCAGTAAAGCCCCGATTGAAAGGCTTGTAGATAAAATTTCGGCATATTTTGTTCCCGCAGTCATTGGGATCGGGTTAATTTCGTTTGTTGCATGGTATCTGCTTGGAATGGGATTTGTTTTCGCGCTTACCATATTTATTGCAGTTATTATTATTTCCTGCCCCTGCGCGCTCGGGCTTGCCACGCCTACGGCAGTTATGGTTGGAACAGGGCTTGGAGCAAAAAACGGGATATTGATTAAAAGCGCTGAAAGCCTTGAGATCGCGCATAAGATTGATATAATAGTGTTTGATAAAACAGGCACTTTAACAAAAGGAAAGCCGGAAGTTACCGATATTATTTCAATTTCAGGGACGAATGAGAAAGAAATTTTGAAATATGCTGCAATAGCAGAAAAGGTCTCGGAGCATTCCATCGGAGAAGCGATTACTAACAGAGCAAAAAATGAGAATATTGAAATTCCAGATGCCGGTTCTTTTAATTCCTTCCCCGGGAAGGGCGTTGAAGCGGGATATGAAAGCACTGAAATTTTAATTGGCAACAGAAAATTAATGAAAGAGAAAAATATAAATTTAGATGATGTTGAGAATGAAATACAAAAACTTGAAGAATCCGGCAAAACCGTTGTGATTCTTTTGATAAACAAAAAGATTTCCGGTATCATCGCGATTTCCGATACCATAAAGGAAAATTCAAAAGAAGCAATAGCAATGCTTAAGAAAATGAATAAAGAGGTTATCATGATTACTGGAGATAATAAAAGAACAGCAATAGCAATTGCAAAACAGCTTGGAATTGAGAAAGTTTTAGCAGATGTGCTGCCTGAAGAAAAGGCAAACGAAATAAGAAAAATACAGAAAAACGGTAAGAAAGTCGCAATGGTCGGCGATGGAATAAATGATGCTCCTGCACTAGTACAGGCAGATATAGGAATCGCTGTTGCCTCGGGAACAGATGTCGCTATTGAGTCCGCGGATTTTGTTTTAATGAAGGATGATTTAAAAGATGTTGTTGCAGCAATTGATTTGAGCAGATATACTATGAAAAAAATCAAGCAAAATCTTTTCTGGGCATTTCTATATAATTCAATAGGTATCCCGATTGCAGCAGGAATTTTATACCCTTTTACAGGATTTTTATTAAATCCGATAATAGCAGGAGCAGCAATGGCTTTTAGTTCGATATCCGTTGTTTCAAATTCACTTTTGATGAAAGGATATAAAACGAAAATTTAAAAAGAAAAATTTAAGAAAATAAATAACACAAAATGAATGCTAATACATCTTACTTAAAAATTGAAGGAAAAATCAAAAATATTCAAAAAGACAAAGTCGTTTCAAATACGGTAAAAAAACGAATAAATGAGTTTGAAGAAAATTTTAAAGGCAATAATAGACTCTGGTTTAAAGAGTTATGTTTTTGTTTATTGACTGCAAATTTTAAGGCAGAAACATGTATAAAAATTTGTGAAAAAGAAAAAAAGAACGATGCATTTCTAAATTTTTCGTTTGCTGAATTGTCAAAATTTTTAAAAGAGAGCAATCACAGATTTCCAAATACAAGGGCAAAATTTATAGTTGAAGCAAGAAAATATAAACTAAATTTAAGGAATATTCTTACAAAATATGAAAACAAAAATGAAGCAAGGGAATTTATTGTGAAAAACATTAAAGGCATCGGTTATAAAGAAGCAAGTCATTTTTTGCGAAATGTAGGACATAAAAATTTTGCAATTTTGGACAGGCACATATTGAATATTTTATATGAAAATAAAATAATTTTCGAAATACCCAAGCAATTAAACAAAAACACATACATTAAAATTGAAAATTTAATGAAAATTATTGCGGATGATGTGGAAATTTCTCCTGCGGAACTGGACTTATATTTATGGTATTCAAAAACAGGAAAGATACTTAAATAATTTTAAATGTTTTTTTAATTTACAATAATCAAAAACTAATTTTTAACGCTCTTATGTTGATTTTCACTGATAGAGATAAAATACATTGTTGAAGTTTTGCAAATTTTAAAATTCAAGCACAAATTCAAATATAGATCCAAGTTCAAATACACTATAAAATGCAAAACACAAAAGTTCAATAATAATAAGTATATGAGCGAATTTATTTTAACGGAGAGGATATAACAAATTTAGCAGTATATGCAAGAGCAAAAAAAGGAATAGGAATTATGTTTCAGCGACCTCCAACAATTTCGGGACTGAAGATGGCTGATTTAATAAATTTAATAAATTTATGTAAAGGAAATAAAGATATTGAGACCGATGCACTGGCAGGCGAATTAAATATGAAAAACTTTTTAAACCGGGATGTGAATGCGGGATTTTCGGGAGGGGAGATTAAACGTTCCGAAATTTTACAGTTACTTGTACAAAATCCGGACCTTTCTCTGATTGATGAGCCAGAATCAGGGGTTGATCTGGAAAATATTTCGCTTGTCGGAAATGCAATTAACAAATTACTTCAAAAGGACTTGCATAAGAACAGAACTAATGCCGGCTTAATAATAACTCACACAGGACACATTCTTGATTATGTTAGCGCAGATATCGGGCATCTGATGCTCAAAGGAGAGTTAAAATGCAGCGGTAATCCTTATGATATGCTTAATGTTATCAGGAAATACGGATATGAGAAATGTATTGAATGTATGGAGTGTAAAATTTAGGAAAATTTAAAGGGGAAATTTAATTCATAAGTGAAAATAGTTAATTGTATAGTCTTGCATATTTTAAATCGTGAGGTTGTTAAATTTCAAAATTTTATCCATAAACCACATCCCCTAACATCTTCTCTTCTTCATCCCTTTTGTATTGTGTCCATCCAATAAATATCCTTGCAACAATTCCTATTAGAATTAAAATAACAATCGCTCCGTAAATAATAAAGAATGCACCGACTATGCCTTTTTCAGTGTTCAGGTCATCCAGCTTTTTCTCATAAATTTTTGCTTCGCCTGTTTCGCCCGCAACATCATAAATTTTAATTAAATTTTCATAAATTTTTTTGTTCTCGTCATACCTTGCAACTACATAATCATAAGCAAACGGGTTGAGCAGGATTCTTCCCGTTCCAACACCATAAGTATTTTCATCTATCTCTGTTCTTACTTTTTCTTCATCACCCTTTAATTTACTCGCATTTGTTATTGCCTGTATGTATTTATTTTCGCAGTCCTTTTGTTCCGGAAGTTCTTGGCCATAAATTTCCCCGATTTTTTTAGATAAGATACTGCACTTTTTGTAGTCATCCTCTTCATAAATTTTCAGATTTTTCCTTATATTTTCAATTTCCGTATCTATTTCGCTTTTCTCTATGTCTCTTGCATAATTTAAAATTTTTGTTGCCTTATCTTGCAGGTCGCCTGCTGTTATCAGTTTTTTATCCGTTTCTATCTTATTTATGTTTCTTTTGATGGTTGAAATGTGAGACAATTTTTCTCCCATATCGGTAGTATTTTTCATTGCGGAAATTTCAGAAATAAATGTATTGGATGC
Organism: Candidatus Altarchaeum sp.; assembly: GCA_018260755.1. Taxonomy (GTDB): domain Archaea; phylum Altiarchaeota; class Altiarchaeia; order Altiarchaeales; family Altiarchaeaceae; genus Altiarchaeum. The sequence continues at coordinate 7,180 of JAGTWP010000014.1, forward strand.
AGAACAAATATACATCACTCCCGCAAGATCCATTAAATTTTGCTTTTCGGTTGATGTTTTAGCACTTTCAAGCATTAAAATTAAATTTTCCGACATCTCGCTTTTAGGCATATTTTTTACCTCTGCAATTGATTCGTCAAGCGAGGGAAAATAAACTAATGTACTCGTAGAAAATTCACTGCTTCCCGCATAAGTTGTTCTTATTTTAAATTTCCACTCTCTTTTTCCCAGTTCGGCATCTTCCGGAAGTGAAATTCTGAATGTAAAATTTTCCGGTGAACCTGCTTTGACATAATCAATTGCAGGCAGTGTTATCCACCCGTCATCCCCGGAAATTTTTTCAATTACTACGCCCTCAATAGGAGTATAGCCCCCGATTTCTTCAATGCTCAGTGCTTTCTCCGCTGTATTTTTGCCTTCCGAAAATGTTAATGATTCAAAATCAATATTACCTGATATTCTCATTACGGGATAGGGAATTTCATAAATAATCAGATAGTCCATATTATCGTCCGGTCTGTTGTTTACTGCCTTGCCCCGCGTATTTAGAGAATAATTTCCCGGAACTAAATTTCTTTCGGGAACATCAATCGTAATTGTCTTTGTTACTGTTGCACCGGGATCTATTTTCTGAAAAGATATTTGCGATGGATTTACAGTTACATAGCACGCATCTCCTTCAAGTGGTTTAATCTCAACGGTAACTAATTTTGCTGGTTTATATCCCATAATTTCCTCTACAATAACATTTCTGGTATATTTTTCGCCGGATTTAACCTTTCTCAAGTCGTTATCCCATGTTACCTGTAATTGCGGCGGGGGATATATAACTGTTATTGTTGCGGTAAGAATTGTATCGCTAATTCCTGTTCCGAAAATTTTTACTTTGCAGATATATTTGCTTTCATTAAACGAAGACGGAACATCAAAATCAATACCTATTGTAGCATTTTGTAATGGAGAAATTGTAACAGGACTCATTGAAGCAATTATTCCATGACAGTCAATCCCAGTAGCATTAAGCGTTACGCTTACATTTGCATTATTTGTAACCAGTACACTATAACTTTCCGAAAATGAACTTACCTTACTTTTTGGCTGGTCAAACAGCACTTCAAGTGAAAATGCGGTTGGAGATATGCTTATTGCCTGAACATTTGAAATTAAAGCAATTATAATTATACAAATACAAAAAATGCTGAACATTCCGGATTTATGGGATTTATGTTGAAATTTCATCATTAAAAACCAAATAAAATTAATATAAAAATTAAACTCAAATAAAATTAAAGAAAATTAATATAAA
>JAGTWP010000014.1:8593-27098 GCA_018260755.1 Candidatus Altarchaeum sp.
TAAAATTAAAGAAAATTAATATAAAAATTAAACTCAAATAAAATTAAAGAAAATTAATATAAAAATTAAACTCAAATAAAATTAAAGATAATATGATAAATTTTAAATTTACTTAGCACGAAATAAAAATGTTCTTATGTTAAAATTTAGGATAAGTTCGCTTACGCTCACTATCTTTTGTGTATTTAAAAAGCAAGTTTTAAAATAATCTCATATTTTAAAAACTTTGTTTTTAAAATAGACATGTTGCAAATTAAGAATAGTAACTTAACTTTGTTACTTGTTTAAATTATATTTTTCATTATTTTAAAAGAAATCAGAAATTTTGAATCAAGAAATCTGAGAAATTTCTGAAAAATATCCTATTTTACATAAACTTTGGACAAAATAGCCCTATAAACACTAAACAAATTAACATCTTATTGTCCGATTTCCTTAATTTTAAACAATAGAGTTGTTGCAAATTAAAAATTTTAAAGGTGAAAACCGATAAAATTTAAAGGTGTTTAAAGGTGAAAAAGTTATTTTGCAACATGTCTATTAGATAAACCCTCTGAAAATTTATTTTTTTATCACCTCGCTTTGCTCGGAGATTTAAAACAAAGTTTTAAATGGTGGCAATAAATTTAAAATAAGAATAGATTGAAAATTATTTTGCAACATGTCTAATATGGGCATTCAAACCATATCCTTAGAAACGATAAATCCCTCCTTTGTCATGACAAGTTTATTTAGCGGATTCCATTCCTGTGTTTTTTGTGTAGTATATTCCGGATTGAAGAAGTCAATCTTAAACATCTTGCATAGTTCGCCTGCCTTGTTTCCGAAGGTGCTTTTTTTAACATCAAAAAACGATGAGACCAAATCCATAGTGATGCCTTCTTCACTTTTGAAATTCGCCCGGCAAAACGCCCATATTATAGAAGCAGCCCAAGTATCGGATTTTGTTCTCGTAATGTCTATTTTCTGCTTTCGCGATAATTTTTCCAATATGTGCAGACAAATTCCTTCTTCCTCTTTCGTCAGGTTTTCTTTTGCAAAATCAGATATAAAATTTCTTACTTCATTTATTTTCGTATTTTTCTTTTCGGCGTCCATTTTTCATAGATTATAAATTTCAATTATTTTATATATTTTATTTACATTCTTAATTATAATTATAATTTATTTAAATTAGAGTTGTTGTTAAATAACGTTTATGCGGTATTTTGTATCATAACAATATATAAACCATCTAAAAAATTTATTTTTTAAGATTGAAAAAATTTATATTTGTTGTGAATATATCATAACAATATGTTGAAAATTAATTAGCAACATGTCTATTATAAACGAAATTTAATAATAACTAAATTTTTAACTAAATTTTACAAAAATGACAGATACGAATACATATATTGACGAAAAAATCAAGGAAATTTATGTTGTGCTTACAGTCGGAGGCGAAGGAACTCGGATGTATCCTTTGACATTACACTGTCCGAAACCGCTGATTGATATGTGCAACTATCCGATAATCAAAAGAATATGCGAAATTTTTATAGTGCAGGGATGCAGGAAATTTATTTTTGCGAGCAAGGGCTATGAAAATAGTGTGCGAATTAAAGAGGTTATGGGATTAGGACGGGACTTAACAGGGAGAATGCAATCCAGAGGTATTAAAATTTCAGACCTTGAATTTAACTATGTTCCAAAATATGGCGACAAGGGAAGTGCGGACGCAACAAAATTTGCCGCAAAATTTTTTAATGTAAATACAGATATGGTTATAGTCGGCGGTGATCAAATAATGGACATAAATGTTGAAAATATGTTAAAATTTCACTACGAAAAGAATGCACTGATGACAATCGGATTGTTAAAAGTTGATGATGTTTCCCAATACGGCGTTGCCGAATTAAATGAAAAAGGAAGGATTGTGAAATTTGTTGAAAAACCAAAAACGGGCGAGACAAAGAGTAATCTGGCAAATATCGGGGTCTATATATTGTCCCCGAAAATAAGAGAAATTTTTGAAAAAGAAAATATTGATGTCATTAAGGACTTTGGAAAGGATTTAATTCCCTATTTAGTGAATAATAATTATGAAATTTACGGATTTTCACACGAATATTACTGGAACGATGTCGGAACCCCTGACAGATATTTACAAACAACAGCAGATATTCTTAATGGTAAACTGAATAATATAAAATTTAACAAAAGCGAGGAGCGATATGATAGAATCTGGATAAAGGAAGATACATACAATCGGATTATGTCTAAAATAAAAAATAAAGAAATCGGACTGCAAAAACCGCTTCGCATAGGAAAAAACTGTGATATTTATGAAAATACAATTATTGAAAATTCGGTGCTCGGTGATTCGGTTATTATCCATAAGGGCTGTAAAATAACAAATGCCGTTATAGGTGATTTTACGGTTGTTGAAGAAAACTGCGCGCTTAATAAATGTATTATTGGAAAGCACGCCACAATAGGAAAAAACAGCAGGATAGATGCCGATGTGAATGAGTTTGTAGCGACAAAATCAAGGATACCTGTAATCGGCGATGATGCTGAAATTTATCCGAATTCAACGGTTGGACCTGGAAAGAGAGTTGCATGTATTGCCGATTCTTACAAAGTTCTTGCGACTGGAAAATTTACTACACTGGGAATGGATGCAAAGAGCGTATATTTTATAGAAAAAGAGTAAAGTGAAATTTAAAATTTATGTGCCATCACAAATTATAAAATCGCTATGAAACTAAAATCCAAAATTCTAAACATTGAAGCGGGAAATTTTGTCGTTGTAATACATGAGGAAGATGCAAAGGAAATGGGAATTTGCATTATAGACAGAGTAGAGGTTTATTCTGATAATTGCAAAAATAAGCTCAATGCAATTCCGAATTTTACAAAAATTTATCTTAATAAAGGGGAAATCGGGATTTACGAAGAAGTAAGACAAATGTTAAATATCAATGATGGAGATATGGTTGATGTTTCGCTTTCTTCCCGTCCCGTATCGCTTGAATATATAAGAAAAAAAATTGACGGAATAAATTTGAGCGATGAAGAAATTAAAGCGATTGTAAGAGATATTGTGAATGGAAATTTAAGTTCTGTTGAATTAGCAGGCTTTGTAATTGCTACTTATGTTCATGAAATGACGAGCAGTGAGATGATTTCTTTAATAAATGCGATGGTTGAAACGGGACAAAATATTGATTTCGGGGAAAATGTGGTTGATAAGCATAGTATCGGAGGTATCGCAGGAAACAGGACAACGATGCTTTTAGTTCCACTCATAGCGTCGGCAAATTTAAAAATTCCGAAAACATCATCACGGGCAATAACTTCGGCATCTGGAACAGCAGATACTATGGAGGTCCTGGCAAAGGTTGAATTTGATGTGGAAAAAATAAAAGATATTGTTGGGAAAACAAACGGGTGTATGGTTTGGGGAGGGGCGATAAATTTAGCACCTGCTGATGATAAAATAATAAAGGTGGAATATCCGCTTTCAATTGACCCGGATTCCCAGATGCTCGCGAGCGTCATGGCAAAAAAGAAAAGCGTTAATGCGAAGTATTTACTCGTTGATATTCCCGTCGGAAGGGGTGCAAAAATAAGCAACACCGAAAAAGGAAAAAAATTAGGCAATGAATTCATAAACATAGGAGCAAAATTAGGAATTAAGACAAGATGTCTAATAACCGACGGATATTCTCCGGTTGGAAACGGAATAGGTCCCGCATTGGAAGCGAGAGATGTTTTAATAGCGCTTGATTATGAAAATTATAAAAACAAAACTGCTGAAAAAAATCACGGGAATTTTAAAATTCCTTATGATTTGATAAATAAATCCCTTGACATGGCTGCAAATATTTTTGAAATGGCATATCACCTCACTTCGTTCGGAGATTTTCAAAGCAAGTTTGAAAATAATAAAAAGGACGAATACAGAAAAACAGCAGAAGAAATTTTAAAGACAAGGGCATTAAAAAAGATGAGGGAAATTATTGAAGCGCAGGAGGGAAATCCGGAAATAAAGGCAGAAGATATAGTCATAGGGGAAAATTTTTATGATGTCCAAGCAAAATATACTGGTAAAGTAAAATTTATAAGTAACTGGAAAATTTCCCAGATTGCGAGAGCATCAGGAGCACCTTATGATAAAAAAGCCGGAATATATTTAAAAATTTCAGTAGGGGACTTTGTAAGGAACAATGAATCATTATTCACAATTTATTCTTCCTCGGCTCACAAATTACAACACGCAATAGAGCTCGCAGAACGATTAAATCCGGTAGAAATAGGGGGAGCGATAATTGAGAAAATTGAATAGGACTGAACACACGCTCCGTTCGGAAATTTTAAAACATATCTTGAAATAATTTCACTTTGTTCAATTTTAAAATTTTACAGTAATCTCACGACATTAAAATTTTTCCCAACAATTTAATCATAGCAATAATCTTAATTACACTTTTTGTCTCTGCCTTTGTAATTTAGTACAAAAAATTCAAAAAATAAAATTTAAATAGTAACTATTCAGCCACTCAAAAAACTATGAGTAAATTTTTTGACTTTTTACGCTCACTTCGTTCGTGTATTTTCAAACAAGTTTGAAAATCGCAGGTATTAAAAAATATTTGAATATTTTTGGTTCATATTTTTAATAGCGTGATACTCTTAATAATTTCAAGGCGATCCTCTTCAGTAAGATACATGATGCTTTTTTTCGTTTTCATTTCAAATATAATTTATAACAAATATAATTAATCACCCCTTAAGAAATATGAGCCAAAATTTTAACCATTTAAAAAATTTAAAATGATAAAATTAGTTCCGAAATTTAAAACAACAATACCTGTATTTGCAGAGAACATAAGTCCAGACAAATTTTCCGGAAAGTCGCCTGATGAAATCAAAACGATTGAGATATTTCACGGAAATCGGAGAAAAATTTTAGCCGATCTGTTTGAAATTTATAAAGAAAATGAAGGAAATGACACCAATGAGGAAATTTTAGTCGTGGGCGATGTATCAATGGTCAGAGAAATCGGAAAGGGAATGACAAAAGGAAAAATTACTATTAACGGAAATGCAGGAATGCATTTGGGAGCATATATGGAAGGTGGAATAATTGAAGTTGAAGGAAATACTGACGACTGGCTTGGGGCAGAGATGAAAGGCGGACTGATAAAAGTAAGCGGAAATGTGGGAAATTTTGCAGGCGGGGCATATTACGGAAGCAATGTGGGAATGGATGGAGGAATGATAATTATTAAAGGAAATGCAGGTAATGAAGTCGGAAGATTTATGGCTTTGGGAACAATTGTAGTTAAAGGAAACACCGGAAATTTTGCAGGCACTCATATAAAAGGCGGCACGATATTTTGCTTTGGAAATTTAGGTGCAAGGGCGGGAGCGGAGATGCATGATGGGACAATTGTGATAATGTGTAATCCTGATTCTAATTCATCCGATTTACTTCTTCCGACATTTAAATCAAATGCAATTGCAAAATTTGCATTCATAAATTTATTTTTAACCGAATTGCAAAATTACGGCATTCAAATAGATGCTCAATTTTTCGGAAATTACGAACGTTTTAGCGGCGACTTTGCCGAACAGGGAAAAGGAGAAATTTTTTTATTCAGAGGATAGAAAAATTTTTATTTTAGAAGTTTTATTTTAGTATTTGTTTTTTAGTATTTATTTACACCTCCTTCTAATTAATAAACCCTAAAAATTAAAGTTATAAATTTAAAAAGTTAAAATTTTCTAAATTGGTATCTCACATTTTAATTCCCAAACATGAGGTGATAACAAAAGAAGAAGTTGAAGGACTGTTAAAAAAATATAATATAACAAAATATAAACTTCCGAAAATTTATGAATTTGATGCAGCAATAACCGAATTACATGCAAAACCGGGCGAGGTAATAAAAATAACACGAAAAAGCCCGACAGCAGGAACGGCATTCTATTATAGGGTAGTTATTTCAGGAACAATTCACGGAAAGGGTGCTTCGGAACGTACCGAAGAGGAAATTGCAGAGTATGCCGACGATGTTGGAGAGGAAGAAGATGACGCACCTGAAATTTAAGATATGCTCTTTATGTTTTTTATCACTCTTTAATATAAATTTTAATTAAATTTAAGTGTTTTACAAAATAAAAATAAACCAAAATAAAAATGTTACGGATGACTGATTTTCTTGATAAAGATGCAATAATGAAGTACCAGATTGATTCTTATAACTGGTTAATATCAGAAGGGCTTCAACAGGTAATTGACGAAAGAAAAATTTTACCTGTGAATATTGAAGGATATAATATAACCCTGAAAAAAATCAAAGTAGTCCCTTTGAACGAAGAAACAGACGGGGGATTAAAAGACAGACATGTATCAGAGTATAGAATTAAAAACCTAACATATCACGCAAGGATGATCTTAACAGTTGAAGAAACATATAAAAAGAAAGACAAAGAAGGTAACGAAAAAGATGAAAGTCATATAGTAGATCTGTTTATAGGTCATATCCCTATTATGTTAAAAACAAATATATGTTTGTTAAACGGATTGTCTGATAAAGAATTAATCGCAAACGGAGAGGACATGGAAGATCCGGGCGGATATTTTATTGTAAATGGAACCGAAAGAGTGCTTATCGGAGTTGAAGATGTGGCACCAAATAAAATAATAGTTACTTTTGAAGATAATTTGGGAAAGAATACGGCGATGGCAAAGGTTTCGTCAATAAGACATGGTTTTAGATCAAGAACGACTGTGGAAAAAACAGAAAGTACTCCGTCTATTAATGTTTCATTTCCGGGTGCAACAAATGTACCATTCGGATTTTTATGCAAGTCGCTGGGTCTGACAAATAGTGAAATTATGGAGTTGTTTGACGAAGATACCCGTGCAGAAATAGAACCAACCTTAACAGAAGAGTCATCCGATGAGGCATTTAAAAAATTATGCAAGAAGATTAGTTTCGGACATGCCGAAGAATATCAGGAATTGCGAACAGAACAGACAATAGACAATTATCTGTTGCCACACATAGGAAACAGTAAGAATGAAAGAAAGGCGAAAGCAAGATTTTTAGCGATTATGGCAAAGAAAGCAATAAAATTATTGCAGGGAAAAAGGAATGAGGACGACAAGGATCATTATCAGAACAAAAGGGTTCGGCTTGCAGGTGATTTGCTTCAGGAATTGTTTAGGGTGAGTTTTAGTATGCTTCTTAAGGATATAAAATACCAGCTTGAAAAACAGCATACAAGAAAGAGAGATATAACCGTAAGCAATGCTGTTCGTAGCAGGACAATGGATGAACGAATAGAATTCGCATTAGCAACAGGTAATTGGACCGGAGGAAGATCCGGAATAAGTCAGGTTCTTGACAGAACAACATTTCTTTCTTCAATTTCACACAGAAGAAGAATATCTCTTTTACTGGAAAAAACACGACCTCATTTTGAAGCAAGAGATGTTCATGCCACACAATGGGGGAGGGTTTCCGCTAACGAAACACCAGAAGGAAAAAACTGTGGATTAGTTAAAAATTTAACTGTCGGAGCGATTATAAGCAAAGAAAGGGACGATTCTTATGTAAAAGAAAAATTAGAAAAAATATGTTCTCAAAGCGAATATGGTACTGATGTATATGTTAATGGGGTACTTATCGGAAGCTATCCTGATCCGAAAAAACTTGTTGAGGACTTAAGAGAGGAAAGAAGAAACGGAAAGATTGACTATGATGTATCTATTGCTTATGAAGAAAGAAATAATGAAGTCCAGGTTTATTCCGGTGCCGGAAGAATTCTGAGGCCATTAATGGTAGTAAAAAATTTAAATAAAAAAGGAGAAGGTCTGATTGAAGATGTAAAGAACAAGAATGTAAAGTTTAATGTTTTAGTGAATAAAGGTATTGTTGAATATGTTGATGCCGCCGAGGAAGAAGAAGCGTACATTGCAATTACCCATGACAAGATAACAAACGAACATACTCATGTAGAGATTACTCCTTCTATATTAACAAGTATTGCCGAGGGGTATATTCCATTCGCAAATTATAATTCCGCACCAAGAGTAGAAATGGCATCGGCAATGGCAAAACAGGCGGTAGGAATCCCGACAACATCTTTTCCATCCCGTCTTGATAGTTTAATGCATGTTATGAATTATCCTCAAAGGCCGATAGTAAGAACAGATGTTTCGAAAATATTTCATTTTGATAAAATGCCAGCGGGACAAAATTTTGTCGTAGCTCTTTTATCTTATGAGGGATATAATATGGAAGATGCGGTAGTAATTAATCAAAGTTCTATCGAAAGAGGATTAGCCAGATCAACTTTTTACAGAACTTATACGGCAGAAGAAGTTCATTATCACGGTGCTCAGCAGGATAGATTTGAGATTCCAAAGGAAGATGTTGAAGGCCACCTGCCAGCAGACGCGTATAAAAATTTAAGTAATGACGGAATAATACTTCCCGAGACAGAATTCAACAGTGAAGAAGTACTCATAGGAAAAACCGCCCCTCCCAGATTTTTGGAGGAAATAAGTATGTTTGGAAGAATTGCCGAGAGGAGAAGAGATGCCTCGGTAACTGCAAATGAAACGGAAAGCGGGTGGATTGATGGTGTTGTTCTCACGGAAACAGATGAAGGAAACACCATGGTAAAAATTAAAACAAGAAGTCCGAGAATACCTGAAATTGGAGATAAATTTGCCTCAAGATACGGACAAAAAGGAGTTATCGGAATGACAGTAAGACATGAAGATATGCCATTTACCAATGAAGGAATTGTTCCCGACCTTATTATGAATCCTCATGCCATACCTTCAAGAACAACTGTCGGGCATCTTATTGAAATGCTCGGAGGCACAGTAGGATGCTTATCTGGAAGATTTGTTGACGGGACAGCGTTTGAAAATGAGAAAGAGGTGGATTTAAGGAAGGTCCTTGAAAAATTTGGATTTAAGAACAACGGAAAGCAAATTTTATATGCTGGAAAGACAGGTGAAAAAATAGAGGCAGAAATTTTTATCGGTGTTATTTATTATCAGCGGCTTCATCACATGGTTGCAAATAAAATTCACACCCGGGCAAAAGGACCTGTTCAGATGCTTACAAGACAACCGACAGAAGGTAGAACAAAGCACGGTGGTTTAAGATTTGGAGAGATGGAGAGAGATTGTTTGATTGGACACGGTGCATCTGCGGTATTAAAAGACAGATTGCTTGACGAATCGGATAAGGTTAAAATACCTATTTGTTCAAAATGTGGTGTGATGGCAGTTCATGATTATGAAAGAAATAAATTTACTTGTCCTGTTTGCGGGGACTCTAAGGTTTATGAGATAAAAATTGCCTACGCATTTAAACTTTTAATTTCAGAGCTATTAGGTATGGGAATAATTACAAAATTTAAATTGAAAGATAAAATTTAACAACAGTATTGAAATATAATAAAATTTAATTAAATTTAATAACAAATAAAATGTCTCTCCAAAAAAAGATTGAGTCAATACAATTTGAATTAGCATCGGAAAATCTCATAAGAAAATTATCTGTTGCGGAAATAAAAGACCCGACAACTTATGCTGATGACGGATACCCTATGCCGGGTGGCCTGATGGATCCTCGTATGGGGGTTATTGATCCGGGAATAAAATGCAAGATCTGCGGTGGCAGGATGAATGATTGCCTTGGGCATATAGGACATATTGAACTTATCAGACCTGTTGTTCATGTTGGTTATGCAAAAGAAATATATAGAATTTTAGAGATGACTTGCAGAAAATGCGGAGAATTAAAATTTACAGATGACGAAAGGAAAAAATTTAATGAAGCACTTAACAGAGGTGATGAAGAGGAATGTACAAAAATAGAAAAAGAGGTAAGAAAGAGGGATGACGAATCATGTCCGCACTGCGGGGCAGAACCGATGAAAATAAAATTTGTAAAACCCTATTCTTATTATCAGGTAATGGGAAAAGATGAGGAATATTCTATATTGATAACTGATATTGAAGAGTGGCTTAAGAAGATCAAAGATGATGACCTTAAATATTTAAGGATATCAGTTAGGCCTGAAAACATGATTTTAAGGGTTCTTCCGGTTCTTCCGATAATTTCAAGACCTTCAATAACATTAGAGTCCTCTACAAGAAGTGAAGATGATTTGACACATAAATTAGTGGACATATTAAGAATAAATGAAAGAATAAAAGCAACAATTGATTCCGGGGCACCGCAAATTATAATTGAGGACTTATGGAGTTTATTACAATACCATGTGGCAACATATTTTGATAATGAATTAGGAGGAGTACCGCCTGCAAGACACAGAAGCGGAAGACCTTTAAAAACAATCTGCCAGCGATTAAAAGGAAAGGAAGGAAGATTCAGGAATAATCTTTCGGGGAAGAGAGTAAATTTTTCGGCAAGAACAGTAATAAGTCCTGACCCGAACATAGATATTAATGAACTAGGTGTTCCAAAACTTATTGCAAAGGATATGTCTGTTCCGGAAAGAGTAACAGAGTACAATATTGAACGATTAAGAAAAAATATATTAAACGGAAGTAATTATCCTGGCGCATCCAGAATTGTTACGAAAGATGGAAAAAGCAAGAGAATCCTTGATAATAATAAAGAAGAAATAGCAGAAACATTAAGTACAGGCGATATTGTGGAGAGACATCTGACGGATGGAGATATTGTAATATTTAACAGGCAACCCTCACTTCATATAATCTCTATGATGTGCCACAAAGTAAGGGTTATGGACGGAAAAACATTTAGGATAAATATCGCTGTTTGTGCCCCCTACAATGCTGATTTTGACGGAGACGAAATGAATCTTCATGTAGCCCAAAGTGAAGAAGCAATAGCAGAAGAGGAAATTTTAATGGGTATCAATCAGCATATTATTTCTCCGAGATACGGGGGTCCTGTTATAGGCGGAAGACACGACCATGTTTCGGGAATGTATCTTTTAACTAACAAAGAAAAAATTTCAAGAGAAATAGCACTACAAATAACAGGAGGAATATTGGAACTTCCTGAAGAAAAAACGGAATTTACCGGAAAGGACATATTTTCGTTATTGTTACCTAAAGATTTAAATGCTACTTATGTGAATAAATTTAAAGAAAATGTGATAATAGAGAACGGAAAATTAAAGGAAGGCAATATTGATACAGAAGGTATGGCAGGAGAATTAGTGCAGGAAATATACAATAACTATGGCGCGGATGCGGCAGCTGATTTTATAAACAAATCAACAAAGGTAGCAATCAGAGCAATCGCTATAAACGGATTTACTTTAGGTATTGATGCCACAGATATAACCGATGATGCAAAAGTAAAAATAAATAACCGGCTGGATGGTGCAGAAAAAAGAATTACCAAATACATATCCCAAAAGGAGAAGGGCGAGCTAAAACCGATAGTCGGAAAATCATTGGAAGACACCCTGGAAGATTATATTATGATAGAACTAGGTAAAGCAAGAAATGAATGCGGGGAAGTGGCAGCATCGGCACTTGTTGATAAGGTTCCGATAATCATGGCAAAGACGGGTGCAAGAGGTAGTATGCTTAATGTCACACAAATGTCGGCAACAGTCGGACAACAAGCCGTAAGAGGAAAAAGAATAAAAAGAGGGTATATAAACAGGACATTATCTGCATTTAAACGAAATGACTTTTCACCTTCGGCATGCGGTTTCGTCAGGTCGTCATTTAAAGACGGACTAAGTCCTACGGAGTATTTTTTTCATGCAATGGGAGGGAGAGAAACATTAGTTGATACGGCTATCAGAACAGGAAGAAGCGGATATCTACAAAGACGACTTATAAACTCTTTACTTGACCTTAAAGTTGATGAAAACAGGGCTGTGCGAGACAGTGGTGGAAATATTATTCAGTTTTTGTATGGCGAAGACGGGATAGATCCTTCACGAAAAACATTAGTGTATAAAAAACAGGAAGAAAAATTTGAATGGTTTTCATAAAAATTTAAAATTTATAAATTTTATAACATAAATTTAAGAATAATTACAAAAAATGAAGAATGAAAATAAGATAAAAAAAGATATTAAAGCGAGTAAGAGTCAGAAAAATAAAAGCGATGCCGAGCATAATGATAATAATGATGAGTCCAAGCATAATGATAATAATGATGAGACCAAGCATAATGATAATAATGATGAGTCTAAGCATAGCGATGCATTAGTTGATGTAGGAGAGGCAGTTGGTATTATTGCTGCGCAGTCAATCGGAGAACCAGGAACACAAATGACTTTGAGAACATTCCACTATGCAGGAGTTGTAGAATTAGCAGTACCATTAGGACTTCCGGCACTGATGGAAATTGTAGATGCAAGGCGCGAACCAAAATATCCAATGATGATTATTCACTTAAAGAAAGCACATATGAGAGACATAACTGCTGCCAACAATGTTGTTGAAAAATTAAAAGAAAAAAATTTAATTGATGTTTGTGATATGCATGAAGATAAAGAGAATAAAGTAATCAAAGTAAAAGCAAAAGAGGGAGTTGAATTTGGAAATGAAGCGGTGGAAAGTGTCTTAAACAGCGTTAAGAGAGGAAAAAAAGGAATTAAGAAGGATGATAAGGGATATTTTATTGTAAAAACAAGCTCCGAAAAGGCCTATTATGACAGGATTACTAAATTACAGCAAAAAAAGATTGGAGGTGTTAAAGGTCTGAAAAAAGTATATGTAAGTGAGTATCATAGAGAATATGTAATTGTTACCTCGGGAGTAAATTTAAGAGGAGTGATTGACAGCAAAATAGATGAAATTGATAAATTTAGAATTGAAACAAATGATATCTTTCAGATATGTGACTGTCTTGGTATAGAGGCCACCAGAAATACAATTGTTGATGGTATGAAAAAGGTAATGATTGAGCAAAAAATAGATGTTGATTACAGGCATTTAATGCTTGTTGCAGATACAATGACATTTACCGGGGAAATAGAAGGGATAGGCAGGGCAGGAATTGTAAGCGAAAAACCATCTGTTTTGGCAAGAGCATCTTATGAAGAAACCGAAAAGCATTTATTTCATGCAGCAATAACAAAGGAGATTGACCCGATCAACGGAGTTGCAGAAAGTATTATTATCGGACAGGAAATTCCTTTGGGAACAGGTATTGTTGATGTTACTTATTCACTCAAACAGGATAAAACCAAAAAGTAAAATTTTATATTTACTTTAAAATTTTATATTTATTTACTTTAAATTTAATTTATTTATAAGTAATTTAATTTATTTACTTCCTAATTGATAGATAATAAACATCATAATTAACAGATAATAAACATCATAATTAACAGATAATAAAATATCGACTATTTGGAAATGGACTTGAAAACAGCGTTAAGTGTTTGTGTTAAAACAGGAAAGACGTATTTGGGGATAAAAGAAACAATGCGTGCATTGTTAATAGGCAATCCAAAGAAAATAATTATAAGCAAGGACTGTAAAGATAAGGACAGGATAGAATATTACTGCAAGCTTTCCGGTACGGACTATGCAACGGTTAATTTAAGTAGTTTGACCTTAGGAGAATATTGTGGAAAGCCGTTTCCTATTTCTTCCTTAACAATAATTAATCCGGGTGACTCAAATATATCAGATATAAAAGAATAAAAGTAAAAGAATAAAAGAGTGGGTACCATAAAGTGGGGCGCGGACGAAATAAAGAATATGACTTTGTTTGAAATACTTACAGGTGTGTCCGCAATGGATTGTGTAAGCGTTGGTGATGCGACAGGGTTTTTGGTTGAAGAAAATGACATGGGAATGGCAATTGGCAAGAATGGTGAGACTATCGATAAAGTTAGGGATAAATTGGGAAAGCAGGTATTTTTAATGCAGCATTCTCAGGATATGCAAAAATTTATAATATATGCATTACATCCTGCTTATGTCAAGAGTGTCCGAATTTCAGATACAAGAAAAGGAAAAATTGCCTCCGCAGATATATCCAAAGAGGACTATAGAAAAGCAGTAGGTGAAGGTAATAAAAAGCTCGCAATAGCAAAGTTGTTTGCCCATAGGATGTTTGATATTGAGGATATTATTATAAAAGCGGATATGTCCGAGATGCCTCATCAACATAGAAATGTTTCATTTCGCCAAAATAATTTTAAAAGAGATGACAGTTCCGGAAAAGAAAGATCGGAACGACCGTTTGACAGTAGAGACAGAAGAGGTAAAGGAGATAGAAGTAGAGAAAGAGATAGGAAATTTAACAGATAAATAAGTTTGCTCCATCTGGCTCTTTAAAATTTATAAAATTTCAAAAAACATAAATTTAACAAACAATAAATTTACTGAAAACCTTTGGGTTTTCAATCTTTAAAATTTTTTAATAACTTAAAATGGATGAAGACTTTATATCTCTTACAGTTGGAGGTGTTATAAGTGTTGTTTGGGTAATACTTGTATTGTGGTTTTTAATGGTTGCATTTGGAATATAAGAAGATAATATAATAAGAATGTAAGAATAGTAGTTGGAAGATAATAAATTTATTATATTATAGTATTTGTGGATTAAATTTTAGTTTGTTTATGACAGCGAGTGAAGTTATTTAACAACGATTCCCTTGAGAATATAAATTTAGTTGCTGATTGATTTATTACTCACTAGCAGGATAAAATTTTTGTTTCTTTAAATCATACTTGTACAACTTATATTTAAGTATTGACTTACATTTTTGAATGTGAAATATCTGTTATTTTTTGTTTCTGTGTCGGTTTAATTTTTCCGTCATGCTAATGGTTTATTTTACTTAATATTGCATTCGCACGGATTTTTCCCACATTTCGGGCAGCCATTTCCATACTTGTCTATTACACACTTTTCAACCTCAATCCCGTATAAATTTGCCTCCGAACACAACCATGCAAACACATCTGCAAATTCTGCCTCCATTGCTTTATTTTTCTTATCACTCTTCCTGATTTCTTCCGCCAGTTCCCCGATTTCTTCTACCAGCCAGATAAATGTTTTTTCCTTTCCCCGCTTTGAATCATTTGCAAAATAAATTTCCTTTATATGCTTTTGGAATTCGGAAATTTCCATTTAAAAATTTTAAAAATTTTCTGGATAAAATATAAAATTTATTCTGAAAAATTTATTACGCAAAAGACAAAATACCTTCTCTGACAATCTTTGCCGCCATCATTGCCGTAATTCCGCTTGCATCAACCATCGGATTTACCTCAACAACATCAAAACCGATAATATCAAATTTTTTCAGCGAATTTAAAATTTTAAACATGTCGGCAGATGATATTCCTCCCGGTTCCGGTGTTCCGGTACCAGGGGCATAAGCCGGGTCAAGCACATCTATGTCAATTGTCACATAGACCTTTTTGTCTATATTTAATTCGTCCAGGACTTCTAAAATTTGTGCTGCGTCGTATTTATGAAGCGGAAAAAAATTTGTCTTTTCTGCAAATTTCAGTTCTTCTTCGTCCCCGGATCTTATTCCGAACTGATATACATTTTCAAAGCCAATATCCTGCCCGATCAGGTTCATAACACACGCATGGGAAAATTTTTCAAAATCAAATTCTGTTCTTAAATCGACATGTGCATCAAACTGTATTACCGCAATATCTTTATAAATTTCTTTTAGTGCCTTTACAATTCCATAACTTACGGTATGCTCTCCGCCAAGTCCGACTATGAATTTACCTGATTTTAATAATTCCATTGTTCGTTCGGAAATTTCAGAGATTGCGTTCTGCGGATTTGTATAAAAATCAGTATCTCCGGCATCAAAAATTTTAATGTTGTTGATGTTTCTTTCAAGTGCCATGCTGTAAAATTCCAGATTATACGAAGCGTCTCTTATTGCTCTTGGTCCGAATCGTGTTCCTGGTTTAAAACTTACTGTTGAATCAAACGGCATTCCCAATATATATACATCGGCATCTTCTTTTTCTGAATTGGCAAATAAAAATTTATCCCCCATTTTGGTTAATTATATAAAATAGGATAAAATTATGCACACATTTAAAAATCTTTAAGACACATTTGTAAAAATTTCATTCTCTAAATTTAATTATTCCTAAATTTAATTGTATTTTCGGATGATGAGATTGACCTATTCTGAAACGCCTTACAGACAAGTTAAGATATATATTTGTGATGAATAATAGGCGTCTGACGAAAATTTAAAGAAATTTATCTATTGTAAATTTTGCATCTACAAAAAAATTTTGGTTGTGATTAAGGAATATCTCCACGCTAAACTATAATATTAAGTATGGTTTCAAAGGTTTCAAATATCTGAACTTATAACATATAAAAAATAAAATACTCTTGTTCCTAAACATCATAATGAAAATTTTGAAATTTCAACGATGGCATTTTCAAACTTGCTTTAAAATCTTTGAATGAAGTGGGGTTATCAGGATATTGAAAATAAGGGCAAAATATTTAAAACAAAGATAAATTTAATTGTTAAGCGAATAAAAAACAATGGAAAAGCCAAAAAATGTATTAATCATTGGTTCAGGTCCAATAGTAATCGGGCAGGCAGCGGAATTTGATTACAGTGGAACACAGGCATGCCTTACATTAAAAGAAGAAGGCATTAAGGTAATACTTATTAATCCGAATCCTGCCACAATAATGACCGATACAGATATTGCTGATCGCGTTTATATTGAACCGTTGACAGTTGAAATTTTGGAAAAGATTATTGAAAGAGAAAAGATAGACGGGATTTTGCCCACAATGGGCGGTCAGACAGGACTAAATATGGCTATGGGATTGCAGGATGCAGGAATTTTGGACAAGTATAATGTGAGGATTTTAGGGACACCTGTTGAAGCAATCAGAAACGGGGAAGACAGAGAAAAATTTGCTAATTTAATGAAAAATATCGGTGAAAAGATCCCCGCAAGTAAAGCGGTCTTATCTGTTGAAGGGGCAAAAAATTTTGCAGAAGAAATTTCCTATCCAGTTATTGTAAGGCCCGGATTTACTCTCGGGGGAACAGGCGGAGGAATTGCACATAATGAAGAGGAACTTGAAGAAATTGCCAAAAAAGGGCTTTATTATAGTTTAAATCATCAGGTTTTAATAGAAAAGAGTATATATGGGTGGTATGAATACGAATATGAAGTTGTCAGAGATAATAAAGATAATTGCGTTATTATTTGTGGTATGGAAAATTTTGATCCCGTCGGGATTCATACTGGTGAGAGTATTGTTGTTGTACCTACACAAACATTAACCGATAATGATAACAGAGTCCTAAAAGAAGCATCCGTAAAGATAGTAAGGGCATTGGATATAAGAGGGGGATGTAATGTTCAGTTCGGAGTAAATCCCGAAACGATGGAGCATATTGTTATTGAGGTAAATCCAAGAATGTCAAGGTCATCCGCATTAGCTTCAAAGGCGAGCGGTTATCCAATAGCGAGGGTTGCTACAAAAATTGCAATAGGAAAAAATTTAGATGAAATTCCGAATGCAATCACAAAAAAGACAATGGCATTCTTTGAGCCGGCACTTGATTATGTTGTTGTGAAAATTCCGAGATGGCCGTTTGATAAATTCAGGACTGCAAATAAACAAATCGGAACGCAGATGAAAAGCACGGGAGAGGTTATGGCAATTGGCAGAAATTTTGAAGAAGCATTTCAGAAAGCAATAAGAGGTCTGGATATAAAAAAATACGGGCTTGAAAATATAAGCAGCGATATTGACGAAATACGGAAAAATTTAATCGAGCCGACAGATGACAGGATGTTTTATATTTATAGTGCTTTTGAATTTATGAATGTTGATGAAATTTGCGAATTGACGAAGATAAGTAAATTTTTCATTGAAAAGATGAAGCATATTTGGGAGTTAGAAAAGGAAGAAAGGTAAAAAACTAAAATATTTGAGGGTGTTGCCAAAGACAGATAAAAATTTATTTTAAACGCATTCAACCAACCCCCTTTCTACCCATTCATTTCTAATCTCTTTAAAATCATGAGCAATTGTCTATATACTGTGCGGGGTTATTGGTGATTTTGTAGAGATGATATAAAGATATTATGAGCGTTAAGTATATTCAGAACAAATTTAAAATTTATTTCTTTGCCAAAAATAATAACGCTTTTCGCCACGGTTTCTATCAAATTTTTCAGAATTTCTTTTTTAACCTTGTACAATTAAGCATGACATTTTTATGTCATTAATGGTATTAAATATATAAATTTAAATTAATAAAGTTTAAATTAATAATAGACATGTTGTAAAATAACTTTTTCACCTTTGAACTCCTTTAAATTTTGTAACTATTCAGAGGTATTAAATTTATGTTAATACATTATGATTATTAATATATAAATTATTCAGAGAGTATTTTCAAAATGAAATTTTGAAATACTGAAATCTTTTGATTTTCAATCTTACAAAATGTTTGGAACATTTTGTAATACTGAAATCTT
>JAGTWP010000015.1 GCA_018260755.1 Candidatus Altarchaeum sp.
AAATTGATTATAAATTACAAATTGATTATAAATTACAAATTGATTATAAATTAATTACAAATTATGTAAATTAGGAATGAAAAATATTAAAATAGCAATTATGCAAAATATTAATTCAATTCCGATAAATGTTAAGGTTAAATTTTTCTCGGAAATTCCTTTTGATAAATAAACAATAAACTGTAAAAATCCTTTTGGTTTAGAGTAAGGATATAATTTTCCGTCAATGTATTTTCCTTCCCCGAATTTGGCGGTTCTTGGAAGTCCATTTTTTGCCTTTATGAAAAAATCAATTATAAAAGGGAGCATAACAATAACACCATAACTTTCAAAATTTCCGATTATTACAGCAGTTGCAATTACTGCTCCAATCGTTAAATTTCCGACATCGCCGGGAAAAACCTTCGCAGGAAACCAATTGTATTTTAAAAATCCCAATAATGCACCTCCAAGAGAAATTAAAAGAATAAAAGCAATAAAACTTTCGGGTGTTCCAATAAACAATGCAATAACTGCCAAAGATAAACTCATAGTTATTCCCATTCCTGCTTCTACTCCATTAACTCCTGCGAGCATATTTGTCATATTACTGCAGGCAGTGATGGCAACCGGAACTAAAATCAAGGCATATAAAATTCCGAAATTAATTTCGCCGATAAAAGGAATGTTTATGACCGGACTGCCGACACTTGCTATCGCAACCAATGGAAAAGATGCAAAAATCGGAATTACTGCTTTTACAGAATGTCTTAAATCAAACAGGTCATCAAGTATTCCGATAATTGCAATTACAAGAATTGTAGATAGCGATGCAAAAATTAAGGTTAAATTTTTTCCATCTGTTATATCTATCAAAGATATTTCAAATATTTCATTAACATAAGTAATAATTCCGGTAAAAACCAAAATACCTCCGCATAAGCCAATTACAACTGCCAGACCTCCCATCTCGGCGACCTCTTGTTTATCCGGCTTGTTTATATCTTTTCCTGTCATTCCTATCGCCTTTAATTTTCTTATTAATCTCGGAAGGGTAAGATATGGAACTAAAAATGAAATTACAAAAGATATAAATCCAACTATCAATAAGGTATATTCCATAATATAAGTCGTTTGATTTTTGATTTCAGAAAAAATTTAGAATGAAAAGTAAAGAATACGAAATAAAAAATATAAAAAAGAAAAAGAAAAAACCAAAAATTCAAAATTTTACAATATCTATATATTCCTGCACTTTCATGCACTTAAGCACTTATTAACATAAATGCTATAACGAATCCCATAATAACAGACAGATCCGGAATTGCAGTATATACAATATTGTTGACTTTTGTTGCAGGTGATCTTGCAGTTGAGCCAATACCTGCTGCTGCTACGGGTCCTTGTCCAATAGGCGTTAGTCCGGCAATTCCCATAGCAATTCCCGCACCAAGCATCTTCGCACCATCTAAAGAAGACATATCTACGTTAATCGCTCCAACAATCATTATTGCGATTACAAATCCAAAAATCACGGCTGTTTGTGGTAATGCTTCGAATATCAGCCCTGTCACAAATTCCTGTTTCTTTTCTGCTATAACTCCACTCGCACTTGCCCCGGCGAGACCACTTCCTATTGCACTTCCCAATCCCGGCAAACCCACTGCCAATCCGGCACCTATTGCCGCAAGTATAAATCCCTCCATTTTCTTTATATTTTTAATTGATTTTTATTTTTTTGATAATTAAACTTTTTATTATGTCTATTATAATTAAATTTACATATAAATTTACATATAAATTTACATATACTATCTTCATTGCTCTTCTACATAAGTGTATTTTCTTTTTTCTTCAAACGGTTTAAATTCATAACCTCCCCCTTCATAATATCTTGAAAAGTGTTCAACATACAGCAACCTCAACGCCTGGACAAAAGCACTTAGGACACCGATTAAAAAGTGAAGTGTTTGTCCAGCAGCAAATATAAGTATTGCAAATATTCCAAAGGCAAAACCCCATGTCATTCCAGCTAACTGGTTAAATGCAGCTGCTACTGCACCTGCAGCAACAACCAGCGCCATAATTCTGGCGTAAGACAATATAAATGCAAAATAATCAATTGCTTCTATCAGCGATAATCTAGGATCATGTTTCAAAGCAATCACAAATCCAATACCAATTAAAAACAGTGCCGCATCAGTAAAAATTGTGTCGGTAAATGGAAGAAAAGGAAATCCGAAAACCTTTCCGAAAGATCCAAAAAATATTATGATCATTCCCAATCCGAATAAACACCAACTTATATATTTGTATAATGCTTCCTTTCGTTCCTTTCTTCTCATAGCGTCATAAAGTCCAAGCACAGTTCCGGACCATATATGAATTACCCCGAACCCGATAGCAATTTGAAGATAAAATTTTAAATCAAGACCTGCGGGATGGAATAACTGTAACGGAAGATTTTTCTCTTCTTCTCCGGGCAATATTATATTATGTAATAAATTTCCAAAATACTCCCCGTTAATAATACCAACCCCTATTGCTATAACTGCACATATAGCAACAAAAGACATAAAATTTTTAAGCCCGTCAGAATAGGCCCCGTACTTTTTGCGCAGCATCAAAGCAATTCCTAACAATATTAGTCCGTAACATGCATCTGCTATCATTAAACCGATCATAAATGCAGCAGCCGGAACCACAACAAAAGACGGATCTATGTGGTTATATTTCGGAAGCCCGTAAATTGATGTAAGGAATTCAAATTTCTTTATTACTCCTGGATTTTGCATCATGGTCGGAGCATTTTTTAGATCCTTATTCATCTTTACTACGCATACTCCTTCTGATTTCTCTTCAATGAGCTCTTTTATTTTACCTGATAATTGTGCAGGGACATACGCCTTAAAATAAGTTGTTTTTTCTGTTGAACAGCCATTAACAAATATTTCATATCTTTCTTTTTCAATTTCCAAAAGTTCCCTGCATATTAATAACTCTTCGTAATTCTCATCAAAAAATTTCTTTAGCGCAGCATTCAAATCATTTATTTCTTTTTCAATCTCGCCGGTTTTTTCTGACAATATTTTTATACCTTCTATAACAGTGCACTCTTTTGGCTCTTTCAGTATTCTAGCATTACCTGAAATTTTTTGTATAAATGAGTTTGCATTTTCATTCGGAATAACAATCGTTGCAGCATAAGTTACTTTTTTCTTGGTTCTTTCTAGTTCATATCGCCTGACATAAGAAATTTCACCGTTTGCATACATTGATTCAAGATTATTAAACACTTCATCACCTTCAAAAACAGAAATAAGTATTGTATAATATAAGCCCTTTCCGAGAGTGCTTAAATCAAAATTTCCCAACACATTTGAAAGGACTGAAATTTCTTCAATCTCTTTTTTCAGTTCGGATAATTCGGCACTTTTTTTCTCAATCTTATTTGCGAGCACAATTACTCCATTTTCTCCGTCTTTAATCTTTGATACATCCTCGGCACGTTTTATTACTTCTCCGAAATTTAGCCGTTCTGTTTTTTTCTTTTCAATCTTCTCAACACTAAGCATCTCCTCAAGAAATGTTGCTTTTTTTGTTTCAAATCTGCTTAAAATTCCGATAATTCTATAAATCTCCAGCAAATTTTTTGACACATCAGCTTCACGCTCCAATGGAACCCCCCTCTTTAAGTCAAGTTCAAATTTTTTATTAATTTCGGAAATTTCGTTATCACTTAGGAATTCAATCTGGGTAATTCCTTTCTGATGAAGTGCTTTTATTACCTTATCTTTATAGCTGTTATGCACTACAACCTCAAGTTCATGCATCATTGCCGGCTGAAGCATTTTAAATTTTGAATTAAATTTTGTAATTGATTTATAAATTTAATTAGTTATAATAATGAAATAATTAGTTTTATAATAAATTATAAAAAGAATTATTAAGAATTACTACTTATATTAAATATATTTGAATAATTTCAATTCGCTATTTTTCAATTTTAAAAATTTATTTTTAAAGAAAATATATTAAATTATTATTAAAATGTTCATTGCATTAGACGATACTGACTCAACGGAAGGAATGTGCACAACCTATCTTACAACATTAATTTTAAGGAAATTAAGAAATAAATATCCGAATTTAAATACGGGAATGCCAAATTTAGTTCGGCTGAATCCTAATATCCCCTACAAAACACGAGGAAACGGAGCATGCTGGTTTCACATTGATGACAATAATGATAATAATTTAAGCAACGAAAAAAAAGAAAAAGAAAAAGAGATGAAGTTAAGAAAGAAAGACATAAAAACAATTGTTTTGGAATTTCTTAAAAAATATTCACTGTTTGAGGATGAGAATACAAATCCTGCCTGTTTATTTTTGGATGATAAAAATTTTGATAAAAATTTTGAAATTTTAAATAAATTTTACAAAAAAGCGGTAAGTCAATTATGCACAATTGAAGAAGCAGATGAAACCGGAAAAAAAATAAATGCAGAGGTTTATAAATTTAAAAACGGGAGGGGAATAATCGGTTGTCTCGGAGGTCTGGGCTGTGACTTTGCTGATTTGACTTATGAATTGCTTGTTTACAGAACAGAGGAAAATTTTGGTAAGGAAAGAAAGATTGATGTGGAAAGTGTCTTTAAAATGCATGAATTGCTTTATCCTGAGACCTTTGATAATGTGAATGAGGAAGAGCATAAACTTGTTTTTATGCCTCACGGAAAAGACCCGATACTTTGCGGAATAAGAGGAAATAGTGTTGATGTTGTTAATAAGGCATTTTCAATGCTCAAATTCAGGGAAGAAATTTCATTCATGCAAATTTTCAGGACAAACCAGCATACTGATGCCCATTTAATGCCTAAAAAAATTTCGGAATTAAAGCAGTATGATGCTGCAATAATTGAAGGAACGGTTATTGAAAATCCGAAAAGAATAGAAAAAGGCCATACATTTTTTAAAATTTCCGACGGGACAGCAAATATTACCTGTGCTGCTTACGGAGTGACATGTCTAAAAAACATAGCGTTTAATTTAGTTAAGGAAGACAAAGTCCGGCTATGCGGGGGAATTGAGAGTCATAAAGATACATTTAACATTGAAAAAATTGAAATTATTGAACTGGCAAAAATTTATAAAAAAGAAAATCCCATTTGCCCGAACTGCAAAATTCGTATGAAATCAGAGGGAAAAGATAAGGGATTCCAGTGCAAAAAGTGCAAGTTACGGCTTAAAAATGATACTGTCCGATTTATTGAAATTCCAAGAAATTTAAAACAGGAAATTTATGAAGTTGAGCCGGGGCACAGAAGACATTTGAGCAAGCAGTTATGCAGATATAAAATTTGAGGTTTAAATTTAATCTTAGTAATTTAGTTTAGTAATTTAGTTTAGTAATTTAGTTTTAAGTAGCAAAATTTAAAATGCCAATAAATGCAGAAAAACAAAAAATAATTGAACAAGATGGCAATGTCCTGGTTACTGCTAATCCCGGGACCGGAAAGACGGATTTGCTTGCTTATAAGTATACCTATTTAATAAAAAAAGGTATTGAGCCCGAACAGATACTTTGCCTTACCTTTACCGAAAAGGCAAAGAAGGAAATGAAAAACAGAATTGTTAATATTCTCAAAGAACAAAATTTTTCTTTGGATATCTCCAAATTAAAGGTGTTTACTTTTCATTCTTATGCCATGGACAATATTGAAGAAAACGGGATATTAAGCACTAACCTGCTGAGATGTACTATTTTAAGGTATATTAAGGATAAAAAAATTTTGAATTATTCCGACGAATATCTCATTGATAATATTGTTCCTAAGATGGAAAATTTAATGAGATACTTGAAAAGTTTTGGGATAACTCCTTACAAAATAGATATTGCAGAAGCAAAAAATTTCCTGAATGATGGAAAGAAATACAATAAGGAAGAAATAGAACAATTTGCAGAATATTTTGTTGATATTTTCAGGTCTTATGAAGAACTAAAAAACAAAAGAGGTATTGATTATGCTGATATGCTGCTCAAATTTATTGAATTGAAAAATAAGAATATATTTGATTATGTATTGGTTGATGAATTGCAGGATGTTAATATGATGGAAGCGGATGTTGCCATCATGTCGTGCAGAAATTTTTTTGTTGTAGGTGATAAAAAACAGGCGATTTTTGGCTTTCAGGGTGGCTCAATAATAAATTTCAGGAAGTTTGAAAATTCGGAAAAATTTATACTTTCCGAGAATTTCCGAAGCACGAATGAAATTTTGAATTATGCAAAAAATTATTTTGTCTCTAAAACAAAAGATATCTCGCACAAAGAAGAACTAAAAAATTTATACAATGCTCGCAGTAAAACAGGACAAAAGCCCGCCATTTACGAAGTTGATAAGAACAAAATATATGCTGTTGCCTGCGAACTTGTCGGAAATTTGGACGGAAAAACGGCAATCATAGTGAGAACAAATTCTCAGATAACTCGGTTAGCAGGGGAACTCAAATCAAGAGGAATAAATTTCGGTTCAACATTTCTATCATCTTCCGGCGACGCTAAAAAATACATTATAAATTTTATAAAGGGTATTTTAAGTTCTGATGTGCAGGATGTGAAAAATGCCATGTTTACTCCTTTTTTTCCATGTTCGTTGCGAGAGGCGTTTGAGATTTCATCTGTAAAGAAGGTAAGTATTGAAGATATATATGAAAAAATTCCTGCTTTCATGGAACTTCGCAAAGATATAAAAAATGCTGATGATATAAATATTCTTTTCAGAGAAAGAATAATTCCGATGTGTATAATCCATGGCGAAGAATATCTTTCCGCTGGAATGGCTATACATTCGGCGTATCAGGAGGCATTATTTACCCTTGATGATAAATCTCTTGAATCCATGGTGGCTTATCTGAAATCAACAGAACTGCCGTCTATGGATTCTGACATTGAAAGAAGGCTTACTCTTACAACAGTTCATAAAGCAAAAGGCATGCAGTTTGACAATGTGATTTATATTCCGTCAAAACCAAAAGACAACGGCGATTTTATGGATAATATAGTTAAGGGGATTTTGAAATCAAAAGGGATAGATGTTGAAGAAGAACTTGAAGAAGAAGACCTGAGGGTTGATTTCGTTGCCTTTACCAGGGCAAAGAACAAATTGTTTATTCTTACGGATAAAATTAATGATTATTTGAACGATTACGGAGAACTTAATGATGCGCATATTGACATTGGCAAATCACAAGCATCTGATTTGAATGAAAGCGTGAAGAGGGCATTCAATTTGTTTGTCAATAAAAAATTTGATGAAGCAAAGGCATTATTGAATTCAAATAATAAAGATAAATGGATAAATGACTTTGTCAGAAATTATTTTGAATCGCTGGAAGGTCTTTCTTTCAGTTCGCTTCCCGATAAAGCTTATGATTTTTTCGTCCATGAAATTTTGAAAATAAAGGAAAAGAATGACGCTGTCTCGCTGGGTTCGGAGGTACATAATGCCGCAAGACAAATATTGTCCGGAGAAGAATATTCTGCAAGTCAAGATGCCGAACCCTTTGTTGAAAATATTTTAAAACTTATTGAAGAAATCAAGAAAAGTTATCCCGAGATAGTTGCAGTAGAACTGAAGCTGGAACTTCCCCTAAACCATCTTGGATTTGATTCAAATTTAAAATTTAAGTCAAGTATTGATGCCATATTTAAAAACAAAGATAACTATCTGATAGCTGACTGGAAAACAAACAAGGACATCAATAATGCATCTAAACACAGGCAGCAGCTTGAAATTTATAAAAGAATTTTTTCAATTAAGAAAGGTGTTGATTTAAAAAACATCAAAGTTGCAATCGGTTATGCAGGATTGAGAAGTATAATAAATACAGGTAAAATTAATTACGAACTTGATATGAAGCAACCGGTTTCAAGCACTTTTGATACTATTTCCAAAAGAATTAACATGCTGTTGTCGTGGATTAAAACACCTGAAAAGTTTTTTGATGACTTTATTAAAGAGGATGTTGATGATATGCTTTGGAGGAGTGTTGCAGAAGAATTTAATAAAAAATAGAAAATGAAATTAATAATAGAAAATCAAATATTAACATCTAAAATTTAAAATTTTTAAATGAAATCCTCATCACCTGCAAAAATAATATTGCTTGGAGAACATGCAGCTGTTTACGGAAATCCCGTAATTGCGGCAACTGTAAATTTAAGGACATATATTGATGTTAAAAAGAGAACTGACACAAAATTTTTTATAACAGAAAACAAAAATACGGAAATTTTTGACGGCATAAATAGTAATAAATTTATAGGAAAATTTCCCGTAGTTGCAGAAGGTGTTCGTAAAGTTGAAAATTATATAAATCAAAAGTCAGGGTTAGACATAGAAATTTCATCACAAATTCCAATTGGCAAAGGACTTGGAAGTTCTGCATCTCTTGGAGCGGCTTTGTGTTTGGCAACAGCAGAAGAATTGGGACACAATTTGACAATAAAAGAAGTTGCAAATTTATCGTGGAATATTGAAAATGTAGTGCATAAAAAGTCATCCGGTGTTGACCCATTCACTGTCTCTTACGGAGGAATAATAAAATACACAAAAGGAAATGCGGAAAAGATAAAGATAGATGAGAATTTGGATGTTGCTATTGCCGATACAGGAATATCAATGAATACCGGAAAAGTTGTTATGGGCGTCTTCGGATTGAAGGAACGGAATGAGAAAATTTTTGATGAATGGCTAAAGACAATGAAAATTATTGTTGAAGACGGGATAAATTTCCTAAAAAACAAAGACTATGAAAATTTTGCCGACCTGATGAATATAAATCACGGAATGCTAAATGCTGTCGGCGTATCATCAATTGAATTGGAAAATGTTGTTTTTGAGTTAAGAAAATTTTATAAAGGTGCAAAATTATGTGGGAAAGGACAAGGAGGAATTGCAATAGGACTGAAAAAAATAAAAGATACTGATAAATCAGACAGTAATTTAAATTTTATTTCGGCAAAGATATGTAATGAAGGTGTCAGAATTGAAGAATAAAAATTGACTGTAATTTTAAATCCGTGCCAAACCATTCAGCCACACAAAAAATGCTTTCACAAATTTTTTGCTTCCATCATTATTAGTTCCATAATCAATTAAATTTATATCTATTTTTCTTTTTTCCTGTAAGCAAGCGGATTTTTAAATTTTTCTTCCTCGCTGCTTATCCATATCCCCAAACTCTTGAGCGTGGAATAAGATGGACAAGTATATTTTCTCTTTGCCAAATAATTTATGTAATAAGATGTTTTTTTTTCATCGTAATTTGATGAACGAGCGAAAATTTTTTTTATTTCTTCAACAGGCATTCCCTTGTTAGTTAAAAATGTTGCCAGCACAAATCTCTCATTGTGATTTACTTTTTCGTTGCCTTCAATCTTTTGAATTATATGTGCAATACTCGGAGGCATTTCAAGATTTGTTGCTCTTATATTAAATTTAATTTTAGGAGAAATTTCACCTTCTATTTTTTGGAGTTCCTCCTTCACTAACTTTGCCTTCTCAACAATTGCATCAGGTAAATTTATATTGCTTAAATTTAAGGTCTCTGTATATTTTCTTTCCACAATATTCCTTGCTATGGTTATTAACTCACCCTCATTTACCTCAACAAAACCGTTATTCAGTCGTCTATTAATCAGTTCAAATTTCTCATATTTTTCTCCTGTCAAATTTTTTATGTATGACAAATAATCAGCAAAGTAAACACTATATTTGTCTTTTTGAAAAGAAAAATTTAAAATTTCTTTTAAAATTTCGGTTCTTATGTTTTCATTTTCTTTCTTTACGGATGTTTCAAATAACACGCCTTCGCTTTCTCCATATCTTCGTTTTAAATTTTCACTAACCTCGGCTAAATTTAAAAAAATTTTTACGAGCGGAAATGAGAGCAGATAAATTTCATAACGGGCATCTCCGAGATTTGACATCAGAGAATACTCTGTTTTTCCTTGAACACCATTTAGGATTCTTTCTGCCGCTACTTTAATTGCACTTCCATAAACAGGACTTTCTGCAATTGTTTCTAAATTTAAATTTTTTCTTTCAATATATTCCTTGCCTTCCTTCAAAAACGGATATTTGCTTAAAAATCGGACATCTTTTTGCATGTTTTGGAAATTTTTGCATGTTTTAGAAAAATTTTAAAATTTTCTTTATTCCTTAATCTCCCATTTTCCCAAATAATCCACTAAATTCTTTGTTGTCACAATTCCGACTAATTTTCCCGACGAAATAACAGGCAGGTGTTTAATCTTGTGTCTCTTCATCTCTTTTTCAATCTTTTCAACATCTGCCGTAGCAGGTATGGTAATCAATGGTTTTGACATAATATCCTGTGCGGTTAAATCAAAAAATTTTTGTTCGTATTCGGATATTGTTCTTAAAATATCTGTTTCCGTGATTAAGCCAATCGGTTCATGAGATAAATTTACCACAACAATACTTCCGATCTTTTTATCAGCCATATTTCTCGCAACATCCAACAAGTTACTACTGTTTTCAGCAGTTACAACCCCTGCTCCCATAACATCCCCCGCACTTGCCCTTTTTTGTTTTCCTCTCATTTTTAAATTTGGTTTTGTTGTTCTTATTAAATTTTAAATTTGTGTTTATAATTATAATTCTTTCTAAATTTATTTTTTAAATTTTAAAATCATTATGATGGGCAATAAAGTAGGAATAGTAGGTATAGGTATGACAAAATTTGGGGAACACTGGAATAAGGGATTAAGAGAATTAATTGTTGAGGCAGGTATAAAAGCAGTACATGATGCTAATTTGACAGGAGGGGAAATACAGGCAATATACGGAGGATGTATGGCTCCGGGATTGTTTATTGGACAGGAACACATATCAGCTTTGATTGCAGATCAAGTTGGACTTGGAGGAGTGCCTTCAACAAGGGTTGAGGCAGCATGTGCAAGCGGAGGGTTGGCATTGAGACAGGCATATCTGGCGGTAAGGTCAGGAAGATTAAATGTTGTTGTTGCAGGGGGTGTTGAAAAAATGACGGATGTACCTACAAACCTTGCTACGGTTGCTTTAATGGGAGCGGGTGATGAAGAATGGGAGGGCTTTTACGGAATGACATTTCCCGGGCTTTATGCTTTAATGGCGAGAAGACATATGTATGAATTCGGAACTACCCGAGAACAATTGGCGATGGTTGCGGTTAAAAATCATCACAACGGTGCAATGAATCCATCCGCACAATTTCAGTATGAAATAACCGTTGATAAAGTTCTGAAAAGTGCACCTGTTGCAGACCCATTAACACTTCTTGACTGTTCTCCGATAACCGACGGTGCAGCAGCAGTAATTTTGGCAAGTGAAGAAAAAGCAAAGCAGATTGCAAATGAAACCGGAAAGGAAATTATATGGATTGCATCGAGCGGACAGGCATCGGATACACTTGCATTACATGATAGGGACTCATTGTGCAAAACAAAGGCGGCAGTCCTGGCAGGTAGAGAGGCGTATGAGCAGGCGGGAATAAAAGTAAGCGATATTAATTTTGCAGAGGTTCATGATTGTTTCACAATTGCCGAAATAATGGCTATTGAGGGATTAGGATTCTGTGATTTCGGAGAAGGCGGGAAAATTACCGAAAACGGAGAAACAGCAATAAACGGAAGAATTCCTGTAAATACAAGCGGGGGCTTAAAGGCAAAAGGACATCCTATAGGAGCAACTGGAATAGCACAGGCAATTGAAGCGACTTTACAGTTAAGGGGAGAAGCAGGAGGAAGACAAGTTAAGAATCCCAAATATGGATTGACCCATAATGTTGGAGGATCCGGAGCAACATGTGTCGTGCATATTTTCACTAATGAATATTGAATAAGGTTGAATTTAAATCGGAAAAATTTTAAATTTAAATAGGTGAAATTTTAAAGAGAATCAAAAAGGACACTTTTGAAAAAGATATGTTGTTTTTGCCGTCAAATGTTGTATTTGGAAATGAGAGAAATAATAAATTTTCTGTATTTGTTTAGCTGGGATAAAATTCAAAGAAATGACAACAATGAACTCATAGAATTTATAGGGCAGAAATTTAGCATTGATTGGGTAAAAACTGCAAAAGTTGAAAAAATTAATGACGGCAGAACTATCCACATATCTACTGAAAAAAATAATCTTTCATTAGAACTTAACGATGAAAAAACTGAAGTAACCCTAAAAATAGATGACGGCAGAACTGATAAATTCATCGCAAAGATGGAAAATGGCGAGCTAAACATATACAATTTTCTTATCCTGAAAATACGTTCGCTAACGCTCGTGTATTTTCAAAATCTCTGCGATTTTGAAAATAACCTTACTTTTTGGAAATTGCTAATAAAGTGTTAAAAACCTAATTTATATTTAAAGTTATATTAAATTTTAAATTTCATAAATTTTCATAATTTCAAATGGATAAAGACATAAAGGAAAAGGAGACAAAAGAGACAAAAGAAGTTACAAAAGAGACAAAAGAAGTTACAAAAGAGATTATTATAGAAAGAAATGTTGAAAGTGAGGTTAAAAAGTCATATTTGGATTATGCAATGAGTGTCATTGTAGGAAGAGCATTGCCAGATGTCCGGGACGGATTAAAGCCGGTTCACAGAAGAATTCTTTACGGAATGCTTGAACTCGGACTGGATTCAAACAAGGCATATAAAAAATGTGCCAGAATAGTAGGAGATGTAATGGGTAAATATCACCCTCACGGAGACGCATCTATTTATGATGCACTTGTTCGAATGGCACAGGATTTTTCTTATCGTTATCCTCTTGTAGACGGACAGGGAAATTTCGGTAGTATCGATGGAGACAGCCCGGCAGCTATGAGGTACACTGAGGCACGGCTCTCAAAAATTTCAGATGAAATGCTAAAAGACATAGAAAAAGAGACAGTTGAATTCAGGGAAAATTTTGACGGCACTTTAAAAGAGCCATCCGTAGTTCCAGCGAAATTTCCGAATTTACTCGTTAACGGTTCAAACGGAATTGCAGTCGGGATGGCAACGAATATGCCGCCTCACAATCTCAGCGAAATCATTGACGGAACAATTATGCAAATAGACAATCCCGGAGTTACTGTTGAAGAATTAACAACCGTAATCCATGGTCCTGATTTTCCAACAGGCGGGGAAATTTACGGCAAAAGAGGCATTTTTGCTGCCTACGCAACCGGGCGCGGAATAGTAAAAATCAGAGCAAAGACAACAATTGAAGAAAAGAAAGGCAAGAACAGGATTGTTGTTGAAGAAATTCCTTACCAAGTTAATAAATCGGTGCTGGTTGAAAATATTGCAAATTTATCCCGTGATAAAAAAATTGAAGGAATTGCAGACATAAGAGACGAATCAAACAGGGATGGAATACGGATAGTAATAGATATGAAGCACAATACAAACGAGGAAATTTTGCTGAATCAATTGTTCAAGCACACGCAACTTACAACAACATTCGGAATTATAAATTTAGTTCTTGTAAACGGTGTTCCAAAGGTGTTAAACCTGAAAGAGCTTATAGGCGAATTTTTAAAACATAGAGAGGATATTGTCCGAAAAAGAGAAGAATACGAATTAAAAAAGGCAGCTGAAAGAGCACATATACTTGAGGGTTTCATAATTGTTCTGTCAAATACGGATGAAATTATAAGAGGCATAAAGTCAGCTGAAAGTGTTGAGGAAGCACTCAAATTTTTAACAGATAAATTTAATCTTGACGAAATTCAGGCAAAGGCAATTTTGCAGATGAAATTACAGCAGTTAACAAAATTAGAAGGCGGAAAGGTTGAAGCCGAGCATAAATCACTTATTGAAGAAATTTCACACCACAAAGAAATTTTGGCAGATGTCCGAAAAATTTATGAAATTATTAAAAATGAGTTAATAGAAATAAAGAAAAAATATGGTGACAAAAGAAGAACCGCTATTTTTGACGAAATTTCTGACTTCGCAGATGAAGATTTAATTCCGAATACAAATATTGTTTTGACACTTACGAATGGCGGCTATATCAAAAGAGCAACAGAGGATTCATATAAAAGACAGAACAGGGGTGGAAAGGGCTCATCCGGAGTAAAAATGATGGAGGCGGATTTTTTGAAAAATTTAGTTGATGCACAGTCACATGATTATGTGTTGTTATTCACAAATAAAGGAAAGGTATATTCAATAAAGGCATATATGATTCCCGAAGCAGGCAAGCAGAGTAAAGGAAAGGCAGCAATAAATTTAATCAATATAGTGGAGGATGAAAAAATTATAAATATACTTCCCATATCTTCATTTAATGAAAATAAATTTTTACTGATGTGTACTGCAAAAGGAATAGTTAAAAAAACAAAAATTTCTGCTTATTCAAAGATAAAAAAGAGCGGAATTATTGCCATAAGAATCAGGGAAGACGATGTATTAATAAGTGCCGAGCTCATAGAACCGGGCAATCATGTTTTTTTGGTAACAAAAAAAGGTATGTCAATAAATTTTATCGAGAATGATGTAAGGGAAGTTGGAAGAAATTCAATAGGAGTAAAGGGAATAAAGCTGAAAGTAGATGATGTTGTTGTAGGTATGATTACAGCAAAAGAAGAAGAAATTTCTTCGTTATCTTTGTTAACTGTTACCGAACACGGATACGGAAAAAGAACAATACTTTCAAATTACCGGAAACAACGAAGAGGAGGAATCGGAACAAAGGACATTAAAACAGATGAAAGAAACGGGAATGTAATAGATGCAAAAAAAATTACTACGGAAGAGGAAATTTTACTTTCTTCATCATCCGGCAAGGTGATAAGAATGAGGGCGGGTGATGTACGGAAAATTAAGAGAAATACGAAAGGAGTGAGATTAATGGAGATTGGCGAAAAGGAAAAGATAACTTCGGTTGATGTCATTGCAGCAGGCACGGCAGATACAAATGCTGTCCATACAGATATGGATAAACAAGACAATGATAAAAGACAAACAAATCATGATGAACAGATAAACCAGGATACTAATCACGAAGATCAAGAAAATCAGGATGCCACTCAAAATAAGCAAAGTAAGATTACGGATGAGTAAAATTTATAAACAAGATTTCGGGTCGGGTTCGGGAGTATATATAAATTTATTTGATTAATATACTAATCCACCAGTGAAATTGGTAACTTTTTCATTATTTTTCATTAGAGTATTCTTAAAACTCATCGTAATAGTTACTTAAATTACCTAAAAATTACAAAAAATACTTGCGGTTTAGTATATTGCCACCATGTCAGATGAGAAAATTGAGGAAATTTATAAAACAATAGAAATCAATGAAAAAAAATTAGGGGAACTCAAAGAAAGAATTAAAAAACATAAAGAAAAATTTCAAAATTTGTAACTATTCAGCCATCTAAAAAATAACCCTATTATTATTATCATTCGGATATTTCAAAAAATTTTTTTTTGAAATCTTGAGTAAATTTTTCAATTTTTTTGTATTTTTCAAAATTTAAATTTTAATTGTTCCGCCAGACATTTTTACAAAGGAGGTAAAAGGTAATTAGGATAAGCAATAAGTATTGCTTTTTTATAAGACCTGTCTGGCGGATATTGATTTTCTTTTTTCTGATGACTTAACTTACTAAAAGCGGCTTTTTCTTATGCCAATCGCTTTATCAGGATACTTTGATTTGGCAGTTGTGAGTAATTCATCAAGATTGCTTCCTTTTAATATCAGTGTTCCGTTTACCCATATTTCAAATTCCATATTTATTTGTTGATTTACCTCTTTATCCATTTTTAATATAGGAGTTTCTTCCATTTTTGTATATTTTTTAATTTTTTTAAAATTTAACTAAAATTTATTACTGATTATTTTTTATATGACCTGTCGGCGAAGATTTTATTACAAGTGGGTTATCAATATACATCAATTTAGCATACCTCAACAATTCATCAAGATTCCCCCCTCTTAATATCAGTGCTTCATTTACCCATATTTCATATTCCGCATTTGTCTGTTGATTTACCTTTTTGTCCATTTTTGCATATTTAAAATTTTTTTTAAAAATTTAACCAAATTTTATTTTTTGATTTTGTCGTTGGGTATCTGATAATACACCTTTTTATCTCGGATAATTTTTTCAAGCTCATTCTTTCTGTAAAGTATATTTAATCGCGCACTTGCTGCATTTTTCCCCTTATATTTAAATACATTCTGCACATCATCCGCACATACAATACCTTTTTCCTTTATAAAATTTAATATTTGTTTATCCGTAGTTGTGAGATTTTCTGCTCTTTTTGAATGCTCAATTATATCTTCAATATTCTTTATTCTCTTTCCGAGCACATTTTCAAATTTTTCCAGCCGTTCAATAATCATTTCTGATTTTTCATTGGTGTCTCTGTTTATTGCCTGCGAACCCTGTGTTAAATTTTTTGTCTCTTTTATGTTTTGAAGCACATCCATCGCGAAAGATGAATCATTTAAAATTTTTACACTATGATTCATGCCTATATTTGACTTTATATCTTCTATATGTTTCATTATTTCATTTCTTACATCTTTTCTCACTTCCAAAATCATTTCGTTTCTTTCTTCAATCAGGACATCTTTCACAAACTTTTCAAGGGCATTTGTAAATGTATCAATAGCAAGTTCTCTGCTTTCATTAGAATCATCGGAACCAAGAAGGGCATCATAAATAAGTCGGACAAAATATTTCTTTCTGATATTGATTTTATCGCCTTTATTACTTTCATTATCACTTTTATTATCATATCTTTTATGATTTTCAGTGTTATCATTTACTCCTGATTTTTCTTTTCCAGAAAAAAAATTTATATTTTCCTTTTCCAAATCACGATTAATGGCATCCATTTTGCAAACAGTTTATGATTTTTATGATTTTTGATTGGAAGAAAAATTTAATCGGAATTATTTAATTAATAATAAATAACTAAATATTTAAAATAATTAGATTAGCATGATATAATTATGATTTATAAAATTATAAAAGAATTATAAAAAGAATAAAAAGAAATAATAAAAAGAAATTTAAATTTATTAGTTTAAAGATTTATAAAATTTTAGCAATTTTAAGATGGAAAGAAAATATTTAAACATAGCACAACAGATCTCGGAGAAATTTGATGAAATTCCAATTCATTGGGATGGAAGAAAGGCAATTTTGGAAATGAAAGATGCAAATTTTCCACATTGGAGACAAATGGAATGGATTGGATGGTATTTTCAGTTTTTATGCGGAAAACTTTTAAAAGACGGCGTAAAAATTCCAGGTCCGAAATACGGTAACTTAGAGTTTGATGGATTTAAAGAAATTCCCTGGGATTTCAAAGCACATGCCACCAATACAAGCAGCCATCAAATAATTGTAAATGATAGCGAAGCGACAGCAAAAGCAACAACAGAATTCGGTTGCGTTGGATTGATTCTTGCGATGGGTGAAGTTAAATATAACGATGATGAAAGAACTTTTCAGAAATGGCATGAAGAACTTAAAGGAGGAAAATCAGAATATGAACTTGAAAGAATTAAACGAGGTGCTTGGTCAAGATTAAGAAAAGTAGAATTTAGATTAGAACAAATTTCTTTCATAAAAATTGACGATTCGGTTCTTGTTAAATGCGGTTCTTTCCAGAGGGATTTCAGAAACTCCAATGGAATGCCAAGAAGAGAAAAGGTATTGGTAGATTTAGAAAAATTAGATGAGGAGATAGTTTTCTTACTTGATTTTCAGAACAGATTTAGTAAATAGAATTTAAATGCTAAAATGATTAATAAAGCACTGTTGGACGGATTTAAAATAAAAGATATGAACTCTTGGGAAAATGTTAATGCAGATCTTATCATCACGGATCCACCATTTGGAATAGAATTTAGTGGTAAAAATGGGAATTATCACAGAAATGTTGAAAATGTAGTAAGCGGATATGTAGAGTGGAAAGTTTTAGAATATGAAGAAAAAATACAACAATTGTTAGGATGTATAAAAAAGAACTTAAAAGAGAACGGACAAGCTTTAATTTTTTCCGGGTGGAATAACAGCAATATTGTCCATAATGAAATTATGAAATTTAATGGTTTAATATTAAGAGGTAAAATGTATTGGACTTATAATTTTGCTCCGTCTTGTATAAAAAGACCTTCTCATAATGTATATGAAATTTATTGGATTACAAACGGAGACAAATGGAAGTATAATAGCAGGTGCACAACTCATCATTGTCAAAGCGGAGAACCAAATCTAACGACCCTTAACTTTAAGAGGGACTATAAAGTTAATATGCCAAAATACCCAACACGACTGCCATTCAAGCTTTTACATTGTTTAATAGAGCATTTTTCTAATGAAAATGATTTGATTTTTGATCCTTTATGTGGCAGTGGAATGGTGGGATTAGTTGCATCTATGCTCAAAAGAAGATTTATAATTGGTGATTTAAATGAAAACGGTAAAATTGTATTTGAACACCTTTCTAATTATTATCTAAATAAAAATAATTTAATTCAATATCAAAAATTGATGACATAGTGGAAAAAATAATTTCACTTACTTTAACTTTGTTTAATCAAAGATTTATAAAATTTTAGCGATTTTAAAATGGAAAAATATATGCAGTGTATTGACTGCGGAGAAAAATTTACGGAACAACCAATATGCAGGTGCAAAAAATGTAACGGATTGCTGGAAATAAAATTTAAATTAAGTGCGGGCGACTTTGACCTGAAAGAAGCAAGAAAGCGAAAATTTAATTTGTGGAGATATGCCGACTTAATTCCTGCAAAAAAAAATGTATCATTGAACGAAGGTGGAACACCTCTTTATGAATGTAAAAATTTAAGCGATGAATTAAAAGTAAAGTTGTTTGTTAAAAATGAAGGTGCAAATCCAACGGGAAGTTTTAAAGACAGAGGCATGACTGTCGGTGTTTCCAAAGCAATTGAATTCGGAAAGAAAATTACAACCTGTGCATCAACAGGAAACACCTCCGCAAGTTTGGCAGCGTATTCTGCAAGAGCAAATTTAAAATGTGCAGTTATTATTCCTTCCGGAAAGATCGCTTATGGAAAATTAGCACAGGCGCTGATTTTCGGAGCAAAGGTTATATCTATTGAGGGAAATTTTGATAAAGCACTTGAAATTGTTTTTAAGATTGGTGACAAAGAAGGAATATATCTGCTTAATTCTATAAATCCTTATCGTTTAGAAGGACAGAAAACACTTGGATTTGAAATTTTTGACGAATTAAATCACATACCTGATAGAGTAATTTTGCCAGTAGGAAATGCAGGAAATATATCTGCGATATGGAAGGGATTTAAGGAATTTTATGAACTGGGAATTGCCAATGAAAAGCCGAAAATGACAGGAATTCAGGCGGAAAAAGCAATGCCAATAGTGAATATGTTTAAAAAGAAAGGTGATTTTGTTCCCGAAAAGAATCCCGAAACGATTGCAACGGCAATAAGGATAGGAAATCCCGTAAGCTGGAAGAAGGCAATTAATGCGGTCTATGAATCAAAAGGGTATATGGAATCAGTGAGCGATGAAGAAATTTTAAATGCACAAAAATTACTGGCTAGGAAAGAAGGTATATTTGTTGAGCCGGCATCTGCATCATCAATTGCAGGACTGATAAAATTGATTGATGAAGGAATTATTGATAAAGGCGAAGAAATCGTGTGCATAACAACAGGAAACGGACTGAAAGACCCGAATACGGTGGTTGATGAATGTAAGAATGAAATAATTTATGCAAAGGAAGAAGAGATTGAAAATTTAATAAAAAATTTGTAATTTAAAATTTAAAGTTAAACAATGCACGGAATAAAAAATAAAATTCTGAAATTTGAAGAAAAAATAGATAAATTAAGGGATCCAGCGAGGATCAAAGAACATCCAATGGAAATGCCTATTCTTTGGGCATTGTTTATAATAGCATCAATTATTGTAAACTTCATAAAAAATGATCGCTCATATACCTATTATCATTGAACTTTTGTGTTTTGCATTTTATAGTGTATTTGAACTTGGATTTATATTTGAATTTGTGCTTGAATTTTAAAATTTGCAAAACTTCAACAATGTGTTTATCCCTATCAGTGAAAATCAACATAAGAGCGAAAAAAATTAATTTTGTAAAAGACGAGTTTCATGGAGAATGGAACTATAAAATTATTCCAAATTGATTAAGTTATTTCGTTACGATTCCCTTGTCCAAAGTTTGCATTTTCATATATTGTAGCAATAGCAGGGGTTCATTTTTGGTAATTCCCTTACAGCTTGTTGAGCTTTGATGTCAAAAAGGACGAAAAAGAGTTTCATTTGCAAATAGAAACAATTTTTTCTGCGAGTGTTTTGAAATCCTCATAACATTTTTGAACGGCATATACATGCATGCCAATTGCCCCATCTGCTGGTTTGAGTATAAACATGGGCTTGTGTGCTTCCATTGACATCGGTGCCAAGCTGTGATAATGCTTTAATAGTCCGATACAATTATCGTCTTCTTCAACCGTTTGAGATGGCAGTTGATTATTATTTAAAACATATTCGGAATAAAAATGCGGAATCCTATTTGCCCATTTTAAATAAGATTTTACTGGTCTGCTTTCTTTTGCAGTATATTGCATGACAATATAACCTGCGGGTAACTCCTTCCCTTTTGGAATATCAAAATTTAATAATTGCGGTTTTCTGTCAATTCTGTCCTGCCAGTCCTTTTTCCAATTGTTTAATGTAATACCAAGGTTTTTTATCCCCTGAAGTGAAAACAAATCAGATGCTACAGGTATTATTATATAATCGGAACTTATTGTAACGGCCCTGTTTATTGCCCCTAAATTCGGACCTACATCAATTAGAACTACCTCTGCATTTTGCTGTCTGGCAGCATCATTTATGATTGTATTGAAAATACTCGTAATCTTAAATGAATAAATATCCCCCCCTAAACATTCCAACCACGCTTTACTTAATTTGTCTTCAAAGGCAGATAATGATAAATTGCCAATAACCAAACCAAGGTTATCTGTAATTTGCTCAACATGCACAGGAATGTAGGGATCGCCTGATGCAACAGGAATTATTGAGTCCAATATAGTTAGCTTTAATTCATTTTCATATATTTCTTCAAGTCTTTCCATTGTAAGAAACATAGAAGTAAGGTTTGATTGCGGATCTAAATCTACAGCAATGGTTTTTATACCTAATTGCGACAACATCCATGCAACATGATACACAGTTGTTGTTTTGCCAACACCCCCTTTATTATTGAAAAAAGTTATTGCTCTCATTTTACCATTCTTTATTTATATGGATTGTAACTTTAAATCCTGTTACTGAGGATAAATCGAACTCAGGTTCTCCATTTCCGTTTTTTATCAGTTCTTCTTTTGCTCTCTTTATTCCGTAATTAAATCTATTAACATACCCAAGTACTTTCATCGCTTCTGCTATTGCAATGTTTCTGTAGTCGCTTCTATCCGGAAAATTGTCTTTATTTACATCACCATACAAACCGCCTGGGTTTACAATTTCAATTTTATTTGAAAATTCATAGATATATATCGGGGCATTGGATTCATAACTTCTGTGCATTATTGCATTTAAAATTAATTCTCTCACCGCCCAATAACTATAATTATAAATTATTTTTTCCTGAAAAGAATTCTGCCTTACTGGTCTTACTTTGATTATATTGTTTTTTATAAAAGTATCAATAGTATTAAGTCCAGTAATGAGTGCCTCTGAAAAATTTTTTTCAAATTCTACATTTGATAACATATCCTCTCCTGCAAATTTTACATATTGAATATACGCACCTGGCAAATTAAACAAAGGGTTTTTACCAAAGAGCAAAATACCTGCATTGGTGGGACAATTTTCTTTTAAATCATAAAACCGTAATGAAGCCATTTGGTTTTTCACATCCCTGTTATTTGTTTCCAAAGTTTCTTTATCAATAGCTAGAGGCAGGTAGATTGATTTAAAGTACTCCTCCACTAAATCATCTAAGGTTGCACCTAATGTAGGAACTAAATCATAAGTTTTTACATAAGAATCTCTACGTTCAGTTAAAATAGTTTCTTCTGCAATGCTTGCTTTATCTCGTCTTGGACCTACCCTTATCCAACACCTGCCATCATAACGAACAGGAGGGTATAAAGATGGTTTTACCTCTATTACTACTACTTCACCATCTGGAAACTTAAAAACAGGACTTACCACTATGGATGGTTGCGGCAATACATTACCATTTGTTTTTATACTTCCTATTTTTTGAAGTTCTTTATCACTCCATTTCATTCCTGCAATAGATCCATCGTCATTTATACCTAATAATATATAACCTGATTTTTTATGGTTAGGGAAATCATTAGATAAAGCACACACTGCCGGACCTAACTTATCTTCCTTTACAGATATTGTTCTTTCAATGAAATCAGATTCCAAATCTTTCATCAGTGTTTTTATTTCGTCTATTGATAACATTTTTTGTTTTATTCATGTTTTGCGTTTTGAAAAATTTATTATTTTAGCTCTTATGTTGATTTTCACTGATGGAGACGAAATACATTGTAAGTTTGCAAATTTTAAAATTCAAGTTCAAGTTCAAATACAGATTCAAGTTCAAATACTGTTTAAGGATTACAATGTAATTAAATTTTGTCAGATAGTATAATATATGCTCAATTATTTGACATCCGACATTTTATTTTACAATGCTGTTATTCTTTTCAATCATTTCAAATAATTTTCCGCCAGGTCTGACCATAGGAAGAATATGCTCTTCCCGGTCAACCGCAACATCTATAATTGTCGGCTTTCCGCACTCCATTGCTTCTTTAAAAGCAGGTCTTATTTCATCTGGTTTCTCAACCCTAATTCCTTTTGCACTAAATGCTTCTGCAAATTTCACAAAATCTGGAACTTCGCCGAGATATGTGGCAGAATATCTTTTATTGTAAAACAAATTTTGCCATTGCTTTACCATTCCAAGCCATCTGTTATCAAGCAATAAAACAACAACCGGAATATTTTCAACGACACATGTTGCCAAATCCTGTGAAGTCATTAAAAAGGAACCCTCGCTTCCGACATCTATAACATTACATTCCGGTTTTGCAACCTTTGCGCCGATAGATGCGGGGAATCCGAATCCCATTGTTCCCAAACCGCCGGAACTTATAAATTGTCTCGGATTTTTAATATTCAGATAATGCGCCGCCCACATCTGACATTGCCC
The DNA here is from genome assembly GCA_018260755.1 of Candidatus Altarchaeum sp. GTDB lineage: Archaea > Altiarchaeota > Altiarchaeia > Altiarchaeales > Altiarchaeaceae > Altiarchaeum. Next base: position 23,288 of record JAGTWP010000015.1, read on the forward strand.
GACTTCTGTGACAATTATTGTTTTATCATCAATCAATTCGTTTAATTCCTTCATAACTCTTTGTTGTTTTATTGGCGTTGAATCATAATCATAAAAAGGCGCATATTCCTGCTTATATTTCTTTACCTTTTCACTCCATGCATACTTTTCTTTACTTTTTAAATTATTTGTAATTTCAATGATATTTCGCAATACATTTTTTGCATCGCCAACTATTGGCACATCTACTCTTACATTTTTGCCTATTTCGGCTGCGTCAATGTCTGCATGAATAATCTTTGCATAATGGGCAAAGGACTTAATATCTCCGGTAACCCTGTCACTGAATCTGCATCCGACGGCAAATAAAACATCACACTCGCTGATTAAGTAATTTGCCGCTTTTCTTCCGTGCATTCCAACCATTCCCAAAGAAAGAGGATGTGTTTCAGGAATTACGCCTTTTCCCATTAATGTTGTTGCTACAGGAATATTAAGCGATTCTGCAAATTTTATTAAGTCCGCAGACGCATTTGATGATATTACTCCTCCTCCAGCGAGAATTAAAGGCATTTCCGCATTCAAAAGCAATTCCGATGCTGCTTTTACGGGACCAGGATGAATTTCTGATTTTATATCTTTATAACCTCGCAAATCAACATCATTCGGATAAAGAAATTTATTTGTTAGCTCCTTTCTTTGCATGTCCTTTGGAAAGTCAATTAAAACAGGACCCTGTCTTCTCGTTGATGCAATTTTAAAAGCCGACTTTACAACTGTCGGAATTGTATCAGGATCTCTTATCTGAAAATTGTGCTTTGATATGGGTATTGTGATTCCCATTATATCTGCTTCCTGAAAAGCATCCTTTCCTATCATATAGCTCGGAACCTGTCCTGTTACTGCAACAATAGGTGTAGAATCCAGAAAAGCATCTGCAATTCCCGTAACCAAATTTGTTCCTCCGGGCCCTGATGTAGCAAAACAAACACCTGTCTTTCCAGATGCCCGGGCATATCCTTCTGCTGCGTGTGCGGCAACTTGTTCGTGCCTAACTAAAATGTGTCTTATCTTTGAGTCCAAAAGTTTATCATAAACATCCAAAATTGCCCCCCCCAATATTCCAAATATATGCTCAACTCCTTCACTTTCAAGTGATTTTATAAGTGCTTCTGCGCCTTTCATTTTATGACATTATTTTTATGTTTTTATTTTAATTTCTTATTTTAAATTTCTAAATTTAGGTAATTACTTATTCTTTCACTATTTCTTTTAAATTTTATAATTAAAATTAGATAGTATAATTAAAATTTTGAATAAAAAACTAAATTTATAAAAGTTAAAATGTTAAATTTATGTGTTATCGGATGCGGAAATATCGGGAGAACGATAATCAGGGCAATTTACGAAGGAAAAATTGACTGCAAAGTGAGCGGTGTTTTTGATGTGAATAAAGACGGATACAATGTTCTTCCCGATGAAATAAAAAAACAGGTAAAATTTTTTGCTAACTTTGAGGAATTTATCAATACGGACGCAAATTTAATATTGGAGGCAGCATCGCAGCAGGCAGTAAAAGCATATGCAGTTCCTGTCCTGAAGCACGATAAAAATTTAATGCTTATGAGTGTTGGGGCATTGGTTGACAAAAATTTATTTGAAAACATAAAAGAAATTGCAAGAGCAAAAAATTTAAAAATTTATATCCCGTCCGGAGCGGTTGTCGGTATTGACGGAGTTAAAGCGGCACTGCTCGGAGGCATTGAAAGTGTCACATTGACAACAAGAAAAAACCCGAAAGGTTTGGGAATTACAACAGACGATGAAAAAATTTTATTTGACGGAAATGCGAGCGATGCGGTAGGTAAATTTCCGAAAAATATCAATGTTGCGGCAACTTTGAGTTTGGCAGGAATCGGATTTGGAAAAACAAAGGTTAGGATTATTGCGGATCCGAATGTCCGAGAAAACATCCACGAGATTCGCATTAAGGGAAAATTCGGGGAAATTTTAACTGTTGCAAAAAATTTACCTTCTCCAGATAATCCGAAAACATCTTATCTTGCTTCACTTGCGGCAATAGCATGTCTTAAAAAAATAACCTCTGAAATTGAGATAGGAACATAAAAAATTTAAAATGCAAAATTTAAAATGGACGATAACCAAAAGGAAATTTTATACTGGATTTTAGGAATTATATTTGCAATTGTATTTGTTTTGACATTTGTTTATATTTTATACCACCCTGAAATTGACTTTTTGATTCAGATTTTTCTTATGGTTGTAACATCGCTTTTAGCATCATATTTTTTAAGTTTGACGTATCAGTATCACAAGATAAATAGAAAAATAGAAAAATTTAAATAGATAAATTTTAAATAAATGAAATTTTAAATAAATGAAAATTTTATGGTGTGTTACAGGAGCGGGGCAATTTTTAAAAAAATGTGTTGAAATTTTGGATGGAAATGATAATGTCCAGGCAGTGGCAATTTCTGAAGCAGGCGAGGATGTTCTGAAAATGTATGGGATTAAATTAAATACGGAGCATAAAATTTTGGAGAGCAAACAGGGTAAATCATTTCCGTTTTGCGGAAAGGTGTGCAAAGGTGACTACGATCTGATTATTGCTGCGCCTGTCACTTCAAATACCGTTGCAAAACTCGCTTACGGGATTTCTGATTCTTTGCTCACGGTAATAATTACGCAGGCAATAAAATCGGCAATTCCTATTTATTTGTTGCCCACAGATATTTCAGAGGGATATTCAATAACGCCGAAGGGAAGGAAAATTTATGTGAAAGTAAGGGAAATAGATAAAGAGAATATTGAAAGAATATCTGCACAGGGAATTAAAATTTTAAAAAGTCCTGAAGAAATCACCTCGTTATTAACAGGTAAAAATTTTTAAATTTAAAAAAATGGATAACAATGATAATGGAAACGAAAAAATAAGAATAGTTGTTGTATTGTTTTTGATTGGAATTTTGTTGATTATAGGAACCTTTGCATATTCTTATCTGGAGGGTTGGAATTATGTTGATTCGTTTTATTTTTCGGTAGCATCTTTAACTTCCGCAGGTTACGGGGATATTTGCCCGACAACAGAAATTAGCAAAATTTTTACATCGTTTTATCTTTTATTTGGTGTTTCAATATTCTTTTACGGGCTTTTTATAGTTGGAGAACATGTAATTAACAAGAGAATGGGCAGATTAGAGAAAATAATGCAAAGAAAGATAAAAGAGGAAAAGGATGAAGGTAAAAAGATATAACGAGGTTGAATTGTAGTGAATCTATCAACATTTTACACCTAATATACGATTGGTAGTGCTAAATAAGTAATGCTAAATGTTAACCCATTTTTATCACATTCATTTAAATTGAGCAAAAATTTAAAAATTTCAGCAGAG
>JAGTWP010000016.1:0-16372 GCA_018260755.1 Candidatus Altarchaeum sp.
AATTTTGTTTTTACGGGTTGAGTGCCAAATAAAAATGAGCCCCTAATTTAATGAAAAATTTAATAAATTAAAAATTTAATAAATTAAATTAATAAACCACAGTAAATTTATCTTTTCAAAATTAAACACCTCCTGCCATCATTAAGCCCTCTTTTTCGTCGTAGTCGCACATTAAATTCATATTCTGAACTGCCTGTCCCGATGCACCTTTGAGTAAGTTATCAATTGCAGAAATAATTATTATGCGATTTGCGTAGGCATCAAAATTAAGTGAAATTTCGCATAAATTCGTATGCAAAACATCTTTCAGCTGTATTTCAAAATCATCATTTGAAATCTTCGAATGTAATGAAGTGACATTACCAACAAGACGGACAAAAAATTCATCTTTATAAATTTCATTATAATGCCCGGTGATTTCATTAAAGTCGGCAATTCCGGAGTTTTCCTTCAAAAATATATGGATGTTTGTAATAATTCCCCTTGAAATTGGCAAAAGTGTCGGCGTGAATGAAATTTTTAAATTTTTTAAATCATCTAATTTTCTTAATATATTTTCAATTTCGGGACGATGGCGGTGGAATGAAACATTATACGGCTTTAAATTGTTATAAATTTCGCTGTGCAAAAGTCCTTCTTCTGTCTTTTTTCCCGCTCCGCTTGTTCCTGACTTTGCATCAACGACAATTTTATCGGAAAAAAATTGAGATTTAAATTTTGCCGCACAAATACCTCTCAATCCAAGGATTGCAGAAGTTGCATAACAACCTGGATTTGCAATCAATCTCGCAGTCCTTATTTTTTCCCTGAAAATTTCTGGAAGTCCATAAACTGCTTCATCTATTAAATTTGTTGCTGTATGTTTTATTTTATAGGTATTTTCATAAACATCAGCAGGCAATCTGAAGTCAGCACTCATATCTATAACTTTGATTCCTTTTTCAATTAATGTTCCTGCAAAACGCATTGCTTCTCCGTTTGGCGTGCATAAAAAACAAACATCGCTGTCCAGATCGTCTATTGTCTTTTCGCCGTCAAAGTCGTGAAAATTTTGAAATTTATCAAATTTAACGAGTGATTTATTAACAACACCTACTTTCTTTCCTACATAAGTCCTTGAATACGGTTTTACCGAATCAACATTTCTGTGATTTGCCAAAATCCGCATTAATTCAATTCCCGTATATCCGCTTGCTCCGATGATAGAAATTTCCATTTTAAATTTTAAAATTTTTAAATTAAATTAAAGGCACGAGTTCATCCGCTGCAAGAGTTAGCTTCAACTTTACTCCCTGATTAGTATTTCTTCTTTTTAATTCCTTTTCAATCTTCGGGGTGATTCTTGCCCTGTATGAATCCCATTCGGGTGCCAACTTTGTTTCTAATCCGCAGTCCTTTGAAAGACGTTGGATTAAAATATTTCTGTCTAAATTTTCCAGAAAGTCAGCAGTTAAATTTATATATTCTACTTCACTTAAAGGTCTGTATGTTCCTTTTAGGTATTCACCCGCCAGTTTTGTGCCTTTCATTACAACGGTCGGATAAATTTTAACCGCATCAATTTCAAGCGCAGATAACATTCTTGCTGTTTCAATTGTTTCTGCTTTTGTTTCATAAGGTAATCCTATCATAATAAAAAACAAAACATGTATTCCTCTTTTATGTGCCTCCCTGACTACTCTGATACATTCCGCTATTCCGTGTTTGCGGTTTGTTTTTTCAAGTGTGTGTTCGTGCATGCTTTGCTGCCCTATTTCAAGCCATATTTCATAGCCCTTCTTTACATACCCTTCAAGTAAATCCAAGACCTCATCGGGAAGGCAGTCCGGTCTTGTTCCTATACTTAATCCGATAACTTCTTTATTTTCTAAAATTTCATCGTAAATTTTCTTTAAAATTTCAATCCGCTGATAAGTATTTGTCCCGAATGCAACATAAACTAATCCCCTGTCACTTTCGCATGATTTGTAGTGTTTTAACTGACTTTCAATTTGTCCCGCGATGCTCAAATCCTTATACGGACGAAAACTCTCATAAGTAAATTGTCGGGCAAAATCAGGACAGAATGTGCATCCCTCTTTACTCAAACGACCGTCATAATTTGGACATGTAAAATTTCCGTTAAACGGAATCTTAAATACCTTAAATCCGTATTTCAGCCGCATATACTCTCCGAAAGGTGCATACAACATTCCTTTTTTGTAAATTTCATCAACAATGTTGTGATTTATCTGATTCATTTGTTATATTTATTGAGCATTATAATTTATTAATTTAACTTAAGAATTACAATTAACAAACAATTTTTAAATATTTAAAATTTATTTTAAAATGGAATACGGAATTAAAATAGATAAGAAAAATGATACTGTCACTGTTGAAAGGACAACAAAGGAAAGTAAAATAAGTGTAAAAATTTGGGAAAGAAATGACTCAAAACCAATTTTGAAGGTAAATACGGGAATAAATTTCTTAAACCACATGATTGAAACCCTCGCATTCAGGTCGGAATTTAACATTGAAGTTGATGTCCGAACAGAAAATTTTTTAAAACATGTTGTTGCAGAGGACACGGGAATTGTGCTCGGAACCACTTTCTTTAAAATTTTTGAGGAAAAAACAAAGGAAGGAATAAGAGGGAACGGATTTTTCAGTGCGGTTATTGATGAAGCACAAAGTATGGTTTCAATAAGTGTTGAGGGCAGGCCAAATTTATATTTTGATAAAATTTCAGACGGGTTAAAGTTGAGCAATGTTGAAGATATGTGTTCTGCCGATTTGAAAAATTTTCTAACGGGATTTGCCTTGGGAATGAAAGCAACCCTCCACATAAACTCTGAATTTGGAGAAGACCCTCATCATGCGTGGGAAAGTGTATTCAGGGCGTTGGGAGAAGCGATTAAGGAAATGTTTGTTGGAGATGAGAAAAGAAAAAATTTAATAACCGGAGTGAAGGGAACGATTGAATAAAAATTTAAAATTTAAATGAATTTCAAACAACACATTGCCTTTGGTATTGTTATCGGAGTGAGCTTTTCGCTCATATTTTTACTTTATGAGGGCTTGTCATGGTTATTTATTTTTCCTTTACTTTTGGCAATTTTTGGCTCCGTGCTTCCGGATATTGACCACCACGCATCAATTCCTTTTAGAACCTTGAAGATTTTTGTATTTATTTTGAGCTTTTCGGCAATTTTTATTCTTATTGCCGGACATAGTGAAATTTTAAAGCCCGCAACAGAGAAAATTTCTGAAATTTTTCCGAACTTTCCGGCGGAAATAATAAAATTTAGTCAAATTGCATTAATATCGCTTGCGATTGGAATTTTATCAGTAATAATAATCAAAATCATCAAACCGCCGCATAGAGGAGTAACACACAAAAAGATGTTTGGAATTTTTATCTCATTTTTGTTATTTCTGTTCTTTTATTTCACATTCTCGTATCAAAATTTTTCAGTAATATCAGCTGTTTCATTTCTTACAGGGTTCTTTTCCCATCTGGCTTTGGATAAAATTTTATTTAAATTCTAAAATTTAGATACATTTTGCTAATTTCTCATGACTTACGCCCAAAAAACGACCTATTATGTTTTTCACACTTTTCACACTTAATTTTTTAAGCAGCTAAACAAACACTTAAATTTTATCATTACTTGTTTATAGGTAAAATAAATTTGTTCATAAATTTTTCAAAATCTCCCTGCCTTCAACAACCGGAATGTTATGTTTATTCGCATATTCGAACACCTTCTCTTTGCTTTTTGCTTTAAATGTCCCGCCGTCTAAAATTTCACAAATAGCTGCAACAGGAGTTAATCCGGCAATTTTTAAAATTTCTGTTGCTAATTCCGTGTGTCCTGCTCTGTTTTTAACACCCCTTGAAATTAGTAAATGAACATGCCCCGGAGTTCTGAAATTTTTCGCAAATTCAAAAACGGCATTTTCTGAATTCTCCGAATATTCTGAGGCGAAATCCGCAAATTTTTTAATTGTCAATGCCCTGTCAAAATCGCTGATTCCCGTAAAAACACCTCTGAAATTTATATTTATTGAAAACGCCGACTTTTTATCATATTTCAAATCATTATCCGTCATTTTTTCAAGCACCTTAAATTTTTCGGATGCAAAATCACGGATGTCTGAAAAGAAAGGTATTTCTATCATTCCAGCAATTTCTCCTGACATAGCGATGCAAATCATTCCTCCTCCTTCGGTCCTCATTCTCGCCACATGCTCCGGCTTTATAAATTCCGCTGCAATTACAAAATCACATTCGTTTTCTCTGCTGTCGGCATCGTGGATTATTATAAAATTTCCTTTTTGTAAGACATTTATCGCGTCGTTTAAGGCATCGTTAGTCATTTTAGTTAATTTTATAAAATTTATTATGATGGTTATGTGCCCCTATCATATTTGATTTCGTAGTTATTTTCTCACATTTAAATTTTCAAGCATCTAAACAAATACAACAAAGTCACAGATTAAGGCGTGGAATTAGTGAACGCCCTTATTATCTTAAAATTTCTTAAATCAACGATTGTTGAAGGCACCTTATATTTACATTCTCCTATCAAAACAAGATCAACTGCATTTTTTATTTTTTCATCAATTTCTTCAAAATTTTTTGCATAGATTTTATTGCTTATATTTGCACTTGTTGTAATTATTGGATATTTTTCATTTAGTGCCTTAACCCTTTTATCATTAATAAATCGCACGCCTACAACATCTCTGTTAGCAGTGATAATATCGGCAATTTTATCTGTTTTAGGAACAACAAAGGTATATGGTTTATCCAAATGCTGTTTTATAAATTTTTGCATATTGTTATCCAACTTTACAAATTCTCCAGCTTTGTTTAAATCATAAATTGCTACGGAAAGCGGTTTTGTTATGTCTCTTTTCTTTATTTCAAATATCTTTTTTACGCTTTCAATAAAATTTATCCTACATCCGATTCCATAAACAGTATCTGTAGGATAACAAATAATTTTTCCTTCATCCAGAAATTTTATTGCTAAATTTAAATCACTCGTTATTACCACTTCACTTTGTTCGGAGATTTTAAAATCTTTGGATTTTGAAATCACCTCACTTTGTTCGGAGATTTTAAAATTTAATAATTTTGAAATTGCCATAACATATTAACATTTAAGGTGCTGTAAATCCACACTTCGGACACACATACTTTCTTCCTAACACTCTGCATGCATCACATCTTACAATTTTGTATGCTCCTTCGGATTCTTCACAGTTCGGACATTTAAATTCAACATATTTTGTTACTTCCTTTCCACAACTTGTACATCTCATTCTTAATATAAAATTTAATAAATTTATAAAATTTAATACAAAATTAGGAGTTATTTAAATTATTATTTTAGTTATTATCGGCATTGTCCGAATTGTTGTCCGAATTACTGTCTGATTTATTATTTGAATTGTTGTCCAAATTACTGTCTGATTTATTATTTGAATTGTTGTCCAAATTATTTAACTTATTCGTATCCATATTTTCCTCTTTTTCTTCATCTTCGTTTTTTATGTCTTTGTATTTTGTTTCAATCACTTTGTTAAATTTCGCATAAATTTCATCATAACTTCCTGCTGTCAACATACTTACCGCATCAGAACAGGGCATTGCATAATCCTTTAAAATTTTCAGCCGTGTTTTTTCTGTTTCGACATTTTTCTTTTTGGAAATATATCCGGAAATATTCCTTCCTGCATCCATTAATCCATATTTTGCCTCTTTAAAAATTTCCTCTTCGTAAGAAATACTCTGCTTACCTGCCGACGCGTAGGGAATATATGTTGAGACAACATTTACAAAAATTGTTACCGGTGAATTATCAAAATCCTTGATTTCATATTTTTTCCATTCAATATCGTAAATTGCCTTGGTTATAAGGCACTCTCCATTATCAAACAGCAAAGGCACGGAATTAGCAAATCTCATAATTTCCGACTTTACTTTTCCTTCTGATGTTCTCCTTCCGGCATTTCCTCCGTAACATAAAGCACACTCAACCTGAAAAGCATATCCCCCTGAATGAACAGATGGCTTTCTCGTTATGACGAATAAAATTTCAGGATTAACTATTGCCGTTAATGCTCTTTTTATATTCTCTTCCCCGATAGTTCGTAACCCCTCTGATGACGGTGCTAAAAATTTGATGCTTTTAAAGGCATTAATTATTTTTTCCGCATCCTGCCATGTCATTTCGTTTGCCTTTTTATCCAAATTTACCTCATTTCCGAGCATTGAACGAAGCTCATTAATTTTATCCTGTGTAACTCTTGAAAGAGAGTGAATTAAAAAGGATGAAATTGATATGTTTTCTCTTTTGGATAATCGTATTAAATCATCTATATTTATCCCTCTCGGATGCGGCTTTATCTCTTTCGGTTTCTTTAAAATTTCACTACTGGTTCTTTCAAAGACCGTATTTTTGCCGTCAGGGTCGGTAAATGTAATTTTTGCATGCGGGTTTGCAATAGCAGTTCTTCGCAGATATTCAAAAACACCGCTCTCGTTGTTGATATAAATTGCTTCTTTGCATTCTCCTTCTATAATTGTTCCCGTTGAAGTAAATAAATTTAATTCGCAATTTTTTTCTTCAACTATTATCGGTTTGTTTGCCGAGACATCTATCATTATTTTTGCTTCAATACATTCCGCCTTTGTTTTAGTAATAACCCCGATTGGTTTTCCTGTTGTTATCTGACAAAACATTGTAACTCCCGATACGCCAAGTCCCTGTTGTCCCCTCATCTGAACATTTCTGTGAAATTTTGTTCCCGCAAGCATCTTTCCAAAAACATCCCCGATATGCTCTTTTGGAATCCCATAAGCATTGTCCTTACAAAAAAATTTATAATGCTCGTTATCTATTTGTTCAATTTTTACTTCTATTTCGGGAAAAATTTCACATTCTTCGCAGGCATCAAGGGCATTTGTGACGAGTTCGTGAATAATTGTTGTTAAATTTCTTGCTTTTCCACTGTATCCCAATTGTGTTCTGTTTTTTCTGAAAAACTCTGAAATCGAAATTTCCCTGAATTCCTTAAAAATTTCATCTGCGGTTTTTTCTGTCCCAGCGTTTTTTGTTTTATCTACTTTTTCTTCGTTTTCTGCCTTTTTTATCATTTTAAAAAACAATTGTAAATGTAATTACTATAATTATTATAATTACTATCTAAAATCAATATCCCTTAAAAATGATAACTATTGGGATAGATGCAGGAACATCAAAATGGGCAATTTCCATTCTTGAAGAATACAAAAAAAAAGGAAAAACAAAGGTAAAATTTAAATTTGAGACAATAATTCCTACAAAAGAAATTAAAAGCAATGCCAATGCAGTAATAAATTTAATTGAAAATTTCAATGCCGACTGCATAGTTCTTCCATCAGGATACGGATTGCCTTTAAAACACATTTCAGAACTGAGCGATGATGACTTATTTAAAATTTCTCTTAAAAATAAAGACGAGAAGGAATCCATCGGAATCAGGAAATTTTTGGATGAAATAAAAAAAAGAAATCTTAATGGCTATGTTATTCCATCTGTTAAACATCTTCCAACTGTTGAAGATTTTAAAAAGGTTAATGTAATTGATTTGGGAACTTCCGATAAATTGTGTTCTGTGGTTTATGCTTTGTCATTATCAAAAAATTTTAAGGCAGAAAATTTTATTCTTGCTGAAATTGGTTACGGATTTAATGCATTTGTTAAAGTCCGTAACGGAAAAATCTGTGATGGAATCGGAGGAACAATTGCATCATCGGGATTTTTGGCACACGGAAGGACTGACAGCGAAATAAACAGGAATGCTGATAAATTTTCAGGCGGGGTTTTGAATATAATAAAGCAAAAAGTCGCTCCGGAAGACTTTTTCAAAAATTACAAAAAATTTGAAAACGGAAACCTTGCCTACAACTATTTTACAGACGGGATAATTAAGGATATTTCCGCATTGTCGGATTCAAAAATTTCAAAAATTTATTTGTGCGGGAAAATTTCCGGATTTGTGGAAGGTGAAATCAAAGGAGGACTGGAAAGAAAGTTCGGAAGAATATTTGAAGTTAAAAACATTGAAAAAAATGTAAAAGGTGCAAATTGGAGTTCTGCAAGCAGAGGTGCTGCTATTCTGGCAAACGGAATTAACAAGGGAAAATTTAAAAATTTAATTGACTGGATGGAAATTAAAGAAGCAAAAGGAAATATTTTTGATTATGTTTTTATCTAATTTTGAGAAGATCACAAGGAAATAAAATCTATTATTTTGAATATTTACAAAGGAATTTAATTTTCACTCTTATGTTGATTTTCACTGATAGAGATAAACACTAAATCCAAGTTCAAATACACTATAAAATGCAAAACACAAAAATTCAATGATAATAGGTATATGAGCGAAATTAATCTATCCTCTTCGATCTTCAAATCTCCTAACAATAACAATTATTACACTTAAAATAGACATCAGAATCGGAAGATACCAACGACTCTCTCCAGAGATATACCCATAAATTCCTATTAAGATCAATACAGTAATAAGAATTACCATTAAGGGAGTATTCCTATACGCTGCCGATATGTTAACTTGCTTTACAAATAATAGCATTAATGAGGTTAATATTACTGCTACTACCATTATTATTAAAAAAATATTATATATATTCATTTTATTATGTTTTATTTTGTCTTATATTTTAGATTAAATTGAATGGCTCATATTTCTTAAAGAGTGATTAATTATATTTGTTATAAATTATAATAAAATCTATTATTTTGAATATTTATAAAGGAATTTAATTTTCACTCTTATGTTGATTTTCACTGATAGAGATAAACACTAAATCCAAGTTCAAATACACTATAAAATGCAAAACACAAAAATTCAATGTTCATAGGTATATGAGCGTTTATTATTCGCTAACCCTGTATCTTAATATCGCTCCGACTCCTCCGAATGTATGTTCAAGCTGAAAGCCCTCTTCAAATGTCGTTGGCAGTAATTCAACCCTTGTTTTACTTTTCTTTGCAATTTCATAAAGCCGGTCAATTTCTTGAGCACCTATTTCTTCGGATAAAAGTAAAATATCCACGGCACTCATTTCCAAATGCCTTTTTGCTTCCTCTCCGTAACTTACTGGCTCTGCATCTTTAACTAATCCGAGCATAAATCTTGCCATAATTTGTTGTTGTCTGACCATCTGCACTTCCTTCAAATCATCTTTGGACACCTGTATTAATTCCCTGATTCCCGATTCATCGGTATAGCTTATATCTTTTATTGCAGTTATTTTCTTTTTTAACTCATGATTCATTCCTCCTTCCTCTATAAATTCAAGTTTTGTCGCACCGGGACCACCTATAATTATACCTTTTAGTTCCTTTAACATAGGCATGAAAATTTGTGTTGCGGAGTCCCCTATATACTTTTTAAAATTATGACTTTGCTCCTCAATTAACCGTTCGTATCTTCTTGCAGATTGTCCTCCGGCTCTGTGTTTTCCATGATATCCTGATTCCTTTTTCTTCAAAATAGTATAATGATCCCCTTTTAGAACACCAATTGTTGCTTCGTTATTATCAATAGCTATCAGTCCGTAAACATCCCGGACAGAGACCATATCTTCCAATGGCTGAGTTATAAATTGCTGATCACATCTGTAAAGTTTTATTGTTAATGGCTGCGGCGGTTCCAAACTCCATATTTTTATATCAGGGATACTTTCAACCTCGGATGTATTCCCGCAAAAAACAATGAGTCCGTGCGGAGGTGTTTTCTTGAATAATTTTAAATGCTGGGCTGTTTTTTCAAGTGCATCTGTAACATTTTTCCTATTAACCCTTGATTTAATATTCTCCGCTGTAAATTGTTCCTGCTGTATTTGCTGTAATGCCTGGATTATACTATACCCGCTTGGGATATAAAATGAGACCAAAGCAGTATGCTGCCCTCTTGTTTTTTTTAATGTCTGCAATAACTTTTTTATACGATAAATTTCCACTTCTTTTTCTTCTTCCTCAATATCTTCATCGGCACCTCTCATCTTTAACTTTAATCATTCAATAATTTTTTGAGCATTCAATAACTTATTAAGTATATTTAAATTTATTTCAAAAGCAGTGACCGGAACTTCAATACCGAAATTTTCTATAACAAACGGAGAAATTTCCCCGAAAAAGCCGGCATCGGCATCCTTGATTAAAATTTTTGCCGCCCTTCCGTTTATGAAAAACGGCTTTTCTGTTTCTGAAATTTTCACATTGCTGCTGTCTGTAATACCAAACAAAATACCCTCAACGATAGCTTTTATTTCGGAAAAATTTGTTTTTGTGCCCGCAATTACTCCGCTGATTTTTAAGATCTCCTGAAAATTTTGAGCATCTGTTTTTTCAACACAATGACCTATTTCAAAAATTCTTTGTGGATATCCTTTTGTTTTGTTTATCTCAAGGAATGACATTAATGAAGGGAGCAGATAATTCCTTACAACATCGTGTTCTGTTGATAACGCATTTTCCGTTTCAACGACATCCTGTGCATTCTCAACATTCTCCGCTTCAATAAAAATATTCATCCGTTTAAATAAATTTTCTCTGTTTGTAAGGATTAAGGACATTGTTTCCTGAAAATTTAAGCCGAGCATTAAATTTATAAGTTTGTTGCAAAATTTCCGGAATTTATCCTCCTGTCCGATTGTCCAGATTTTTGGAATTTCGGGAATAAAATTTTCATAACCGTAAGCAATCGCTATATCCTCTGCAATATCCATCTCATGCAATATATCGGTTCTATAAGGAGGAACAAATACATTTAAGCGGTTTTTGTTAATGAGATCTGAATTCATTCCTGCTTTTAGCAGTAAATTTTGAATTTCATAAATATTAAATTTCATTCCGAGGATTTTATTGACATAAGAAATACTAACCTCAATTGCATTGGTTTGCATAATTTGGGATGTGCTTTTCATTTTTACTCCTTTCTTTTTACTATTTTCTCAAATGTATTCCTTTGATTTTTCCTTTGAATTTGGCATAAATTGCATAATCAATGTATTCTTTATTATCAATGTATTTTTTTATTGGATTGGGATTTCGTCTTAGTTCATTCTCTTTTGTAACCTTAATAATAAACGCATCACTTCCCGCTCCGCTGCCAAAAGATGTTGCAAGAATTAAATCACCTTCATTCGCATAATCCATAACATTTGCCAGACCAAGAGGTGTCGCTCCGGAATAAGTATTTCCGATATAAGGCGTAAGCAAGCCCAACTCAACCTGTTCTTTTTTAAAATTTAATTTTTTGGCGACTTCAAGCGGAAATTTTCCGTTCGGCTGATGAAAAACAACATACTTAAAATCATCCGGTTTTAAATTATTTCTTTCCATAATTGTTCCTGCTGCCGATGATACATGTCTGAAATATGCAGGCGCTCCGGTAAATCTTCCGCCGTGGCTCGGAAATTCCGCACCTTCTCGCCTCCAGAAATCAGGCGTGTCTGTTGTAAATGAATAAGTATCTAAAATTTCAGCAATTAAATTTTTTGTTCCTATTATAAACGCTGCCCCTCCTGCCGATGCAGTATATTCTAATGCATCTCCGGGTCTTCCCTGTGAAGTATCCGTGCCTATTGCCATTCCGTATTTTATCATTTCTGACTTTACTAACCCCATACATATCTGAATTCCCGCTGTTCCTGCCTTACATGCAAATTCAAGGTCAGCTGCCATTAAATTTGGTGTTGCCATTATTGCTTCCGCAACGATTGTAGATGTCGGTTTAACAGCATAAGGATGTGATTCCGAACCAATATATAATGCACCTATTTCCTGCGGATTAATATTAGCATGCAGAATTGCATTTCTTGCCGCTTCAACTGCAATTGTTGCCGCATCCTCATCCATTCCCGGAACCGACTTTTCATGAACATTCAAGCTCGCTGACATTCTCTTTCCATCTTCTCCCCACACTCTGGCTATTTCTTCTGCTTTTATCCTGAATCTTGGAATATAACCTCCATAACCAACAATTCCAACTGGCATTTTGTTAAAATTTTGATGAAATTTTTAAAATTTAATTGATTTTTCATAGAATAATTAAGAATAATTAAGAAAATTAAGAATAATTTTTATTAGTTTTACTTTCTGCACTTTCAACTCAAATATTCACACAAATTCAACCTTCAATTTTTGCCTTGGCATTTTTCTTACCTCCTGTTGACAGATTGTAAGGAAACTAAAAAATTCACCTTCAATTTTTGAAAAATTTGTGTTTTTTCACCTTCAACTTTTACATTCCATTACAGCCTGTTGAATAATTCCTTGTATGCTGTTTTTTTTGTTTTTTTAGATTATATTTTTTCGTCAATTGTTAAAGGTATTTCTTCTTTTTTAATTCCATTTGTAATTAGTTCATAATTAATATCAACACAAAAAATTTAACAATGGGTGAAACAGATGCAACAAATATAATAACAAATGGAATAAATTTCATAATCAATGAATTCACAAGGGTTGAATATACATGGTTCAATACGATTATGTTCGGAATTATTTTAGTTGCTGCCTTGTTCTTTGTTATAAAATTAATAAAAAAATGGAATATAGAGACAGATAAAAATTTTGTGTTTGCCTTGATTCCGTTTATCCTTTTTGGAGCTACGATGCGGGCATTAGCAGATGCAGAAATTTATCCGCACAGACCTGATACATCGGCATTTTTCTTTATTGCCCCGGGCATATATTTTACAATATTTCTGATTACAGTTGTGTCTTTGCTTATCGGACTTTATTTTTTTAAGAAAAAATATTACAAATTTATGCTCGTTGCAGGAGGGCTTTTATTCGGATTAAATTTATTTCTGATAGGAAATTTTTTATTTTCTCATTCTGCAACGGCAAATTTTGGCGTATTCGTCGCTCTTTTGATTTTCGGATTATTGGCAATTGTCATTTATGCACTTATGAAATTAAAATTTTTAAATTTTTTTAAATTTTCGGACTTTTTAAGATATGAAAAGAATTATATTATTGTATTGGCACATTTATTTGATGCTTCTACAACTTATGCGGGAATTACTTTCTTCGGTTATTTTGAAAAGCATGTTCTTC
Organism: Candidatus Altarchaeum sp.; assembly: GCA_018260755.1. Lineage (GTDB taxonomy): Archaea > Altiarchaeota > Altiarchaeia > Altiarchaeales > Altiarchaeaceae > Altiarchaeum. Next base: position 13,134 of record JAGTWP010000016.1, read on the forward strand.
CATCAATAGCGATTGAAAATTTTTCCGCTGCAATTATGTTTGCGTTAAAGCTTATTGTAATTCCCGCTCTTTATTTTGTAGATAAGATAGATGACAAGACAACTAGAAGGATGATTAAAATAGTAATATTCATACTGGGAATTTCTCCCGCAATAAGAAATTTTACGAGAATTTTGTTAGGGGTCTGAAAAATTATAAATTATAAAATTTTATAAACAAATCAAAATTTATAATATTAAATTTTATTAAAATGAAAATTTTTTTAGATACTGCAAATGTTGATGAGATAAAAAAGATGTGTGAATTAGGTATTGTAGATGGTGTTACAACAAACCCAACTCTTGTTTCAAAAGAAAAGGGAAAATTTAAGAATTTGAGCGAGTTAATAGGAACAATTTGCGATGTTGTCAAAGGTCCTGTAAGTGCGGAGGCAATAAGTGATGATGCAAACGGCATCGTTGCCGAGGCGGAAAAATTTTCAAAAATTTCGAACTATGTTGTGGTTAAAGTGGCAATGACAACAGAGGGACTAAAAGCAGTAAAAATTTTAAGTAAAAAAGGTATAAAGACAAACATGACTTTGATATTTTCGGCAAATCAGGCACTTCTTGCTGCAAAGGCGGGTGCGAATTATGTAAGTCCATTTATAGGGAGAATTGATGATACGGGTCATGAAGGAATGCAAGTAATTGAAGACATACAAAAAATTTTTTCAAATTATGCTTTTAATACGGAAATTATAGTTGCAAGTATCAGGCATCCTTTGCATGTGCTGGAAGCGGCAAAAATCGGAGCGGATATATCAACAATTCCTTTTAATGTTTTGGATAAGATGCTCAAGCATCCTTTAACTGATATCGGAATAAATAAATTTAAGGCGGATTTTGAAAAGGTGAAGGACGCATATAAAATATAAAAATAAAATATAAAAATAAAATATAAAAATAAAATATGAAATATGAAAAAATATGAAATATAAATTTTAATTAAAATTTTGTTTTAATCATAATTTTCAATCCTAATTATTATAAAAATTTAATTTTTTAAAATATCTAATTTTTTAAAATGTCTGTTGTAGAATTCAGAGCGTCTAAAATAGAAGGAGAACGAATTGTGGACTTTGAGAAATTTAAGAATGAAATAAGTTTAGCCTATGATTTTAAACCATTAGGAGTAACCCGTGAAATGTCTGAAAAATTCGGTGATTATTTAAGGGTAAAATTTGAATTTAGGGTCCGATATTCTCCTGATGTAGGAAATTTAAAGATTGAAGGAAGTGTTGCGTATAAAATAGAAGACGAAAAGAAGGACTTTGCTGAGGACAAAAGTGAAATTAAACTTTCAAAAGAGACTTATCAAAGGGTTTCAAATACGATTATGAAGATGTCCCTTATAGAATTATTCGGCATAGCAAGGAGTTTGTATCTTCCCGTTCCTTTTGACCTTCCGAGAATAAATTTCAAATAAAAAAGAAATTTTTGAACAGTCTGATTTTTAAATTTTTTAAATTTTTTATTCTTTCGTTTGGAGCTTAAACACATTAACTGTATTATTCAAAGGCATTGCAACAGTCATAAGTCCTGCACCACCAGGAACCAAAGTAATAAGTGAGCTCTTATTTAAATACCTATATCAACAACAACCGCTCCGTCCTTCATTATATCTTAAAATTAAAGATAAACGTTAAGTGTATTTACCAATAACTATTTTGTCAATTAAAGCAAATACATCAAATAAATTTATTGTATTGTCGTTATTCAAATTATAATAATCCATTTCGTGTGTCAGAAATTTTCCATTATTTAAATATTCAAGCATTTCAACGGCATCAAAAATATCATCTGCTTGATCTCCACCTCCAATATAAGAATACATGCATCCAACTACATTATTGTCATTCCAGCCAATTGTAATACCACAAGTATTGTTATCTCCTGAACTTGAAAGCCAATTTGTTGAATTAAAATTTAATACATTGTTCCAAACAAAATTGTTATTTATGATTGAACCTGATAATTTTGAGAAAATTCCGATTTTATTATTTGAAATTTGATTATTTGCTATTGTATTATTGAAATTTCCGTTTGAACACGAACTTAAATTCCAGGAAGTGCAATCACTTACGGCAATTCCGTTGTCCGTGTTATTTAAAATTCGATTATTTAAAATTTGATTATAACTTGAACTTCCGAATACATAAATTCCATTGCTATTTAAATTTGCTGTGTTATTGGTGATGTTATTATTATTTGAAGAATAACTTAAAATAATTCCGTCAAGTCCGTTGTGATTTGCCACATTATTTGTTATGTTATTATTTACGGATTGTCCAAGCCATATTCCATCGTATCCATTATAATTTGCAGTGTTATTGATTAAAGTGTTGTTTGATGCAAGATATAAAAAAATTCCTGCGTCTGAATTTTGCTCAACAAGATTATTTGCAATGGTATTATTTATAGTTCCACTTATATAAATTCCATAATAAAAGTTTTTAATCGTGCAGTTTCTTATGGTGTTATTATCTCTTGAAGGATACAAGGAATCTTCTTTACATTTTTTGGCAAAATTTTCCATATCCGATATACTTGAAAATTCACCGACATGCAATTCACCATTTGAAGGACACCCGAATTGCGGAATTCCTCCACCAGTATTTATTTCTTTAGATGCACATTCTTTTACAATCTTTACTTTGTTCGGCTCTTTTTCTGCTTCAACCGAGAAAAATTTATATCCTTCATCAGTTAAATTTTGAACCCATGGCTTCATCTTTTGACAGTGCGGACACCAGTCGGTATGATAAAATATAACAGTATCCGTAGTTATGTGGTATTTATTTAAACACTCAATTGTTTTGATATTACTTTTCAAATAAATTCCATAGTCAGTTCCAAAATTATCTCCGTCCAATGTATTCCCCTGGCAGTCAAAAATTTTGTTTGTGAAATTTAATGGACTATTAATGCAACTTCCTGCCTGATTTGTTATGCTTTGATTTAATTTGACAGTGCTGCTGCAATTGTTATTGTCATTCAAAGCATTCGTGCAATCGTTACAATTACTGCATTCACAAATTCCGTTTCCTGAATTGCTGTATGCAAAGACATTTGTGCTTAAAACCAAAAGAATTCCAAAAGCAAAAAATAAAGGCACAAGTTTCATTTTTTATTTTATCTTATCTTATCTTATATCTTATCTTATATCTTATCTTATATCTTATCTTATATCTTATCTTA
>JAGTWP010000016.1:16390-25855 GCA_018260755.1 Candidatus Altarchaeum sp.
ATCTTATCTTATATCTTATCTTATATCTTATCTTATATCTTATCTTATATCTTATCTTATATTTTATCTTATATCTTATCTTACATCTTATATCTTATCTTATATTTTATCTTATATCTTATCTTATCAAAGCAGCAAGGTTTTCCATTTCCCTCAACACCTTTACCTTTTTATCTTTTCCGATTAAAATTTCCGCCGGCTTTGGCATTGAATTATAATTAGAACTCATACTGAATCCGTAAGCACCCGTATCAAGAATAGCAAGAATATCATTTCTTTTTGCTACAATTCTTCTAGCCCTTCCCAAAATATCCCCGCTTTCGCATAAATTTCCGACAATTTCAAAAATTTCATCACCCTCGCTTAAATCATTTAAATTTAAAATTTTATGATATGCATCATACATTGCAGGTCTGATTAAATCGTTGAATCCCGCATCAACATTTATAAATTTTTTATAAGGAGTTCGCTTAATACTTAAAACCTTTGTAAGTAATACTCCTGCATTTCCGACAATGCTTCTTCCCGGTTCAAGGAGCAATTCAACCTCATAGCCCAAAATTTTATTTAAATTTTCAATGAGCGGAACTATTCCATTTGCTAAAAGGTTATGAGTTAAGCCATTATAATTTCCATCGTGCAGATAATCAATTCCCAGTCCGCCGCCCAAATCAACAAATTTTAAATTTATTCCGATCTCGTGCAAATCTATTACTATGTTGCTGATTTTTTTTGTTTCTTCAATAAACGGCTCAATTTCCGTAATCTGCGAACCAATGTGGCAGTGAATTCCCAAAATTTCAAAATTTTTCTCTCTCGCAAGTTTGTATGCCTCAATTGCCTGCCTGATGTTAATTCCGAATTTTGATTCCTTGACGCCTGTTGCGATTTTGTCGTGTGTATGCGGATTCACTTCGGGATTTATCCTGAAAGAAATTTTCGGTTTCTTGTCTAATCGTTTTGAGATTTCATCTATGTTCTTTATTTCTTCAAATCCGTCAATGTTGATGATGCATCCGAAATTTAATGCAGACTCAATTGATTCATCTGTCTTTCCGTTGCTTGTAAAGAGCACATCGTTTGGATTTAAGCCGATGTGTTTTGCTATGTGTAATTCTCCCGCAGATACGACATCAGCCCTGACATTTAAATTTTTCAAAATTTTACAAATTTCTATGTTGGTGTTTGCTTTATACGCATACACAAGTTTAAATTTCCCATAATTATTAAATGCATCAAAATATTTTTGAACATTCTCATGTAAAATTTCCTCAAAATATACATAAGTCGGGGTTCCAAATTTTTCCGAAATTTCAAGTAAATTTTTTTTATGCTCAATCAGATATTTCTGTGTATCCATATTACAATAAATCAGAAAAAATTAAATTTACATATCTAAATTTACATAATTGCCAATTTTTGCTACTCACTCGCTTAAAATATCTTCGTTCTAATTGTTGTTTCACTGTGAAAGCCCCTCTAAAATTTCAACAACATCAAATATATCTATTGCTTCATCATTATTTATGTTTGCCCTTGCAGGAATAGGTGAAGAAGTAACGGTGTGTTCAATTATTTTAAACGCGTCTTCTAAATCCAGCATGTTATTTTTATTTGCATCTCCCCATACAAAATTTAATCCAACCGCTCCGGTTCCATTACTTAAGACCTTATAATAGGTAATATTACCAAATGTTACAGTATCGCTTTCATTCATAATCCTCCAGTTTCCATCACAGTCATTCTCAATCATATTGTTTATGTCGCTCAGATTTGTCGCGTTGTCATTTACACAAACAATACCCTTATCATTTTTTACCGGAAGATATAAAATTTTTTCACCGATTTTGTTTGTTTCATTCGCATCCAAATGAAGAATTGTATAACTTAAATTTTGCTCACCTACTTCTCCTGATTTTGCAATAACATTTCCAAAATTTGGACTTTTGTAAGTGAAATTTATATTGACCTCACCAAGTGGAATTGTCTTATTTCCTATTCTTTCCACTATTTTGGCTATTTTAATGCCGTTGAAACTTGAATTTGCAGGTTTTTCTGTTACATTCCCGCTTACATTTTCAATTACATTTACGGTTAAATTTTCCGGAATATTGGTTATATTGACATAGCATCTTGCTTTTGCTCCTATGAGTGCTCCTACTTTTGACCCAATCATTGACGGAACGCTCGGCGGAATTATACTCATATTTTTCTTATTGACACTATAAGAAATTACTCTTTCAATCTTGTTTTGCCTTATTTTGTTTTGTAAATCGCTATAAATTTTTAGGGAGTAGTTCTCAAAGAAAGAGGTATTATCTTGAATTTCAATACATTCTTCTGTAAATATATGAACACTATTATCAAAAGTATAGTTCGTTTGATTTATTATTAATTTATACGAAGTATACCCCTCTTTAAACATAAAAATTTTATAAGTGTGTCCATTTGAAGGTATAAATTCGACAATTCCGTTTTCGTTTGTAAATAAAACAACACTTTTGTTCGTATTAGTATCAATTATTACAACTTTTGCGTTTTCTAATGAAAGATTGTTAATATCGGCGACATTTAAAGTTATTAAATTTATAGATATATTCTCATCTGAGATAATTGAATTTTTACTTACATTAAGGATTACCTCATTTGAATAGATGCTTTTTAATGTGTATGTCCCTTCATCCAGAACAATTTCAAAAAATCCATTTTCATCAGAACTTAAATTTAAAATTTCTCCGTTGTATTTAGTTAGAGTTAAATTTATATTTGGCAATAATCTTCCGGAATGTTCGGTTTTTCCGTAAATAATACTTTGATTTTCCTTTATTACAACAAATGCATTTGAAAGGACATTGTTTAATTCGGTTGATTCATTAATTTCAGATGTAGGAAATATTGATGCTGTTACAAAATAGATTCCCGAAGGTAATGAAAAATTAAAGGATAAAATGGACTTTGGTGTGAGGTTTGTAGCAATTGTTTGATTTTGAACGATATATTCATTAATTATTATTGAAACCATTGCAGAACCATTATATAAATTTTGGAATAAATTTTCAGAGGTAACATTTATCGTTAAATTTCCATCCGATATTAAAGGAACATGAATTTCTGTTATTGCCAAATCTGGCAAAGTGCAATTGCCTATGTTTGTATAATTTGTAAAGTTAACATTAATATTATTTGAGCATATTATATTATTACTCAAATCAGGAGAATTATTTGAAGTGATTTCATATCCGTAAATCCCTATATTATTTTTTATAATTTCATTTGCTTCAATTGATATGTTTTTTTCCCTTCCGATACCATTTCTTATTCCTATTTCATTATATCTTATTAAATTTTTATATATGCTATTATTAATTTCATTGTTAGTATTTCCTATTCCTCTATTGTTATTCTGAATCATATTACAATAAATTGTTGTGCTGTTTGACTCAATCCAAATTCCGTTCGAGAAATTTTCAATTATACAATTTTCAATAAGTGCGTTATTTCCTTGTATATTTATTCCTATGCTATTTATATTCCCTGAAATTTTATGCCACCTGCAGTCCAAAACAGTATTATCTGCGGATATGTTTATACAGGTATTTTCGCTTGCGTTTATATCCTGCGTTAATATGTATGTTTTATCCCCTTTGTTTAATGTCGTGCAATTTGAAATTTCCGAAACATTTTGCACAGAATATTTTGAACCTACTTTGGCACCCACTTTTGCACTAACAATCCCTCCTATTTTACATCCGACCGCAAATTCACAATGGTGATTTTTTGCTGCATATCCTGCATTACAATTTAAATTTTTACAATATCCGTTATAGCAATTCTGATTGTTAGAACAGTTTTCATTCGCATTGCAGGAATTTGGAATTTGACACGCAGAGGATAAATTCATGGTTAAATTTTCCACTTCGCCGTAGTCATTAATAGAAACACTAAAATGGTAAGAGTTATTACAATATGTAAAATTTATTGAAAAATTTCCTATTCCCAATTCACAATATCCGTGAGCATTTGTCGTGCAATTATATAAATTGGTAGAATTGAATATATTAATTGTTAAATTTGTCACCTGGTCTTCATAAATATCTAAAACACTGACACCTGTTGCCAAATGGAAATCAGCATTGACATCCACACTTAAAATTAAAAAAACAATAACTAATGCCAAAGCTCCAATCCCAAAAAATTTTGTTTTCATATTTAAAATAATATCATCTAATATCATCTGTTTTTATTAAAATTTTAATGTGTACTTTTATGCTCTTCTTTTTTCTTTCCCGTAATTGCATTTATTATTTTATCCGTGTATCCGGTTCCAAAAAGCACCAAAATTGAACCTATTATCAACCCGATAATTAATGTTAAAGTAACGGGAAATGGATACTCCTTCCCCTGAGGATATTCCTTGAGTGGTGCACCCATATCAACACTATCTGTTAATTTATCATATACGTATCCAAGGTCTGCATTAGGGTCATATACATATATTGTTGGCAATCTGTAGATATATTTTCCTGCCGGCTTGTGATAAATTTTAAATTTACCCTCATTGTCTGTTATTGTCATAATATGTATAACATTTGCTTCAATTCCGACAAGATAAACACCAACTTCGGCACCTTTTACGGGATTTGCATCTTTATCATAAACAGTTCCTTCCACAATAACTGCAGTGGTAAAGGTTTTAGTTGTTTCTGTTGCATTTTCTATTACTTTTTTTGTATGTTTATCATTAAGATTAAGTGCAGAACTGTTTGAAAGTAAAAACAACTTCCAGTTATATTCCAAGGTAAAATTTCTAACTACTATTGATTTTTCAACATAAGAAATACTCTCATTTATATTCTTTAATCCGATAAATTTATAAATAATTCCGTAATCTTTATCTTTGGAAATGACTTTGATGGGCTCTAATATCCTGTCACTCTTGCTGCAAGGATGTGGCAAGGCATTGCAAGGGTAAGGATATAAATTTATTTTGCCATTTTCTTCTTTTAAAATGTATTTATATGTTTCGCCACCTATAATTTTTAAAGTCACATCATTTTCTTTTTTATTAAGTTTAAGCGAGTTTTCTCCATCAGTTATATTTATTTCGTTATCGCTTTTTTTGATTTTTGCATCTTCGGCCAAATCTATTTTTAACTCATCCTTTAAGAATTTCATGAATTCTGCATTATTTTCAGAAATATCATCCCAGCTAAACGGATATGGATTTTGAGGCATACACAAATTAGATATATCTTCGCGATAATAATGTGCATCTGTTGTAATTAGCAATGTGTGTATTCCAGGCCTATTTAGATAAATTTCTGAAACCAAAGTATCTTTTAAATTTAATTTTACATGGTCAAAATATGCCTCATTATCTTTTTGTGTAAGGTTTATTACAAACATTTGCTGAACAAACGGCTTATCAATATAGATGTATATAGGAACTACCTGCTTGCTTGCCGAAATGTCAAATTCTACAAAATTATTTTCCATCTCATCATGAATAAAATAGGTATGCTCAACATAATTTGATAACTCCGGACATTTTTCTTCATCTGCATATACTAAACCAAGCGTGCCAAAAAACAATATTAATATTATTCCTGCAAATATTAATATATTTTTTCCTTTTTTTTCCATTTTAAAAAATTTGTAATTTAATTGATTAAAATTTATTTTTAAATTTTTACTCAACCTAATAACCATTTATCTTTAGCCCATGCAATCCAGTTATCATCTTTGTATTCCCTGTCAAGTATAACTTCGTACTTATTAACATAATTTTTTGAGTTTATGTCTACATCTTCGCAATTTGTACATCCTGGTACATGCGCGCTTCCTACCGCTATGTATACGATTCCATCATCTTTGCTTAATTCAATTGTATTCTCATCTATCATTTTTCCAACACCAACAAAACCTATTGTATTTTTTAAATCAGAGTATATATTGCCTGTTCTAAATCCATCATCAAGTGTTTCTCCTTTTGTCATCCAGAAATTTGTATTATTAATACACATTCCTTTTTCTGCAACCTCTTTACCTTTCATTAAATTTATGCAAATTTTGTTCAATGAAGGATTGGGCATATATACATAAATAGTATATTCTCCAAGCTTACTTAAATCAACCTCAATGAACTCCACCAACCCTTCATGAATTGATGGTGCTGATGCTCCACTACCACTTCCTCCTTCCTCACCACTACTTGGTTTTGGTCTTACATCAGTAAATTTCTTTGCCAATCCATTGCCAAATTCAAAAAACGATTTGCTTTTTCCTATTCTTTGATTATATATATTTAAAGGAGAAATTATAACATCACTGAACCTGTCTCCTGATTCTAGCCAGGTATATTTTGTCCATATTTTAATAACTCCATCATCTTTCGTTAGTGTATTTTTAACTTCATCTAATCCGATACTATTCCATAATTCTTCATGATATCCTTCAGGTCTTGTCCACCCCATAAATAAACTACAATTTAAAATTAAATCTCCTTCTTCCACAAGTTTGCCCCCATACATTAGGTCAATGTGAACTATGCTTCCCTTATCTTTATCCTCTTTTAACAAAATATAATAATCTCCCAAATCCTTCAAATCCACGGTATCTTTTTCCGCTTCGTTTTGTGACTTGTATTTCATTTTTGCTGACTCTGGTTCGCTCGGAGAAGAAGTCGGACGCAAGCCATCGAATTTTCCTTTCATTATATCCAATATGTGCTGATGGACACCGAGAGCATTCTTGTTTTTAAAATATATATCAAATTTTGCATTTTTCTTCTCAACCTCATAATCCCCTTCATATCCTACAAAGTCCTCTTTATTAATACTCTTTGTTGCTATAACATGATACTTTCCTTCTTCCATTGATTTAAGTATATTGTTAGGAATAGCATAATGTCCTTGTTCATCTGTAATTAGTTTAAATGTCTCTTCATAATTTGTAAATGTTACGGTAGCGTGTGGAATTGGCTCGCCATTGTAATCAATAACATTTCCTTCCAAATTCCATGCAGTTAACACAAATACAGCATACCCTAAAAGCAAGGAAAGTCCCAATATTACTATCAGTCCATATAAAAGAGCTTTTGTATTCATCTTTTTGGATTTATTTTTATTTATTTTTGTTTAATTCTTTTTTAAATTTGTGTTAAATAACCCTGTTATTATTCTTTCTTTACCTTTGGCCTTCTTATGAATAAAATGATTAACACAATTATTCCCACAATAATTGCAATAACGCAGACATCTTGTGCTTTTGAAATTACATCGTAGTCCTTTGCTTCCTTTGTTGCCTCGGATAAGGTCTTTATGGTCTTTTCATAGTCATTTTCACTTTCTGCTATGTGTGCCTCTTGAATTTTGTCTTCTATGTCTCTGACATCTGCCCCAAATATTAACCATGGAGTAATTGCTTCTTTCTTCGCTTTCTCAGCATTATCAAATAATTCTTTCGTTCTTTCTTTTGTTAAACCCTCAAGTTCTTTAACATCTTCCAAAAGTGTGAATGCATTAACATAATCCTTTTCCGAATTTATTTTTTCATCAAGTGTGGTAATGTTTCCTGTTGGCTCTGCAAATTTGTCTAATGCCGACTTTCTCAGTTCAACGTCTTTTAATAGAACTAATACATTATCCCTTACATACTGCTCGGTTTCTGTTCTGACTTCTTTAAAGTCACTTATAGCACTTTTATAATTACCAGTAAGCATTTCTTCCATTGCATTATCATATCTCAATTTTATTCCTGTTGTAAGTATCATACCTTTTTCACTTGCCATTTCCAATAAATTATCTGTTTGGCTTTTCTCTTCCGATACATAAGAATTTCCTATCGTGATTTCTTTTGTTTTCAAATTCTTTGCTATCTCATAGACCTTTTCATAATTGCCTTCATTATATTCTTTTTTCATTTCTTTCAATAAATCTACTATTCCCTTCTTTTCTGCATCTGCTGCACCTATACTTGTAATAGCATTTAATATTTTTTCTCCTTTTGCAATTGATTCGTTTGCTGAAATTCCAACAAAATTTTTAAACGCTATTGCGTTATCCGAAAATGAAGCAATCATTATCTCGTCTTTTGCTAGATAAAATTTCACCTTGTTATTTATATCATCCACAGTAGTTTTCTTTATTGAGGATATTTCTCCGTCAATTACTTCTGCAACAATTGTATCCGGATCCTTAACATCCGTTAATATTACTGCATGATTTTTATTTCCGCTTATGGAAACAATGTGTTCGTTGGGTTTCATTGCATACTCATAGATAATGGATTTGTTATAGCTTATTACTCTTAATGTTGAAGGTGCAACATAAGCAATTGCTTTATTTAATCCTGCAATTCCAACAACTGCAGAATCATTTATTAATAAATTTAAGCTATTTGAATTTTCGCTATAAATATAAATTCCATCCGAACTCGCTATCGCAATTTTATCTGTTCCCGTAACACTTTTAACATTTATATTTTTTGAAAAAATATTTGTGCCTTCCATTGAAAATACAAAAAATCCATCGTCAGCTCCCACAAATACATCATTATTTAAAATTTTTACATTCTTGCATCCTTTCACTTCTTTATTCCATTTGACATTTCCCTGCGAATCCATTATATATACATTATTTCCCGCACATGTTGCTACATTTCCCCCATTAATATCACAGGCTCCAATTTTTCCGCCTAAATTTTTTCCCTTAACTCGGGTAGAACCGTCAAATAATGCAAAATCATAATTGCTTGTTCCGTAAGCAAATAAATTTCCGTCTGCACATATTGCAGTTGGATTTCCAGTAAGAGAAATCACATTTTTATATTTGATTACAGGGGTAACCTCCTTATCATAAATAAATTTGTTGTCCATTAGATTTTTATCCTGCAGGTCAATAACATATAAACTAATACTTCCGGATTCTGCGTCCTTTGTAGAAACAAATACAAAATTTTTAGATGAAGAAACCATAATCACATTGCTCAACTTTACACAATTTGAATGTTCCGGCGTCGTGTTGCTTTTTGCATTATAACTACAGAGTGTATCCGTTTTCCACTCAGTTAAACTATTTTCACTAAAAACATTTGTTGAAAACATCAAACCAATTACAAAAGTTGACACTACAATTGCCGCTACAATCCCAAAAATACCGAATAAATTTTTACCTGAGGCCATTTTAAAAATTTTAGATTTTTATAGATATTTGAACGATTTTAAATTTATTTGAATACTGAAATCTTTTGATTTCAATCTATCAAAAATGCTTGGAAGCATTTTTGTAAATACACGAACGGAGTAAGCGTAAGTGAAATTATTTTAATTTTTTATTTTAAATGGTTATAAATTAAAAATTATAAATAAATTAATATAAATAAATTAAAAATTATAAATAAATTAATATAAATAAATTAAAAATTATAAATAAATTAATATAAATAAATTAAAAATTATAAATAAAT
>JAGTWP010000017.1:0-5605 GCA_018260755.1 Candidatus Altarchaeum sp.
CTCTTAATTTCCTCCATCTCCTTTTCCCTATTCACAAATTTCATCTTTGTTTATAAACATTATTGTATTTTACAATAATTATGATTTACAATAATAAAAATACAAAAAATCTATTAAAAATTAAATGGTGGAAACATAATTGGAAGGATAATAACTAAATTTTGAGAAATTAATATTTATAATTTTTGGTTTTTAAGTTTTTTTACAATGTGAATCATAAGTCCTACATAGATAATTAATTTTACATTTCAATTAAAATGATACATTCATCAGCACCCGGAAAACTGATGCTCTTAGGAGAACATAGCGTTGTTTACGGAAATCCCTGCATAGCAACAAGTATAAATAAACGACTTGATGTTTATCTGAACGATAAAAATGAACACGGAAAAGAACTAAAATGCACAACAATTGACGCACTCGGAATTAAATCAAAATTTCCCTCTAACTTTGAACAGCATAAATTTTTAAATTTAACTATTGCGAAATTTTTTGAGAAATACGGACATAAAAATTTTAAACTCACAACAAAACCAATGCCAAAAGGTCTTGGCAGTTCATCTGCTGTTGTTGTTGCAGGGGTAAAAGCACTTTCAACACTTTACAACTTAAACTGGAGCAATGACGAAATTTTTAAATTTTCTTATGATATCGTTAAAGAAGGTCAAAAAGGCAAGGCATCTGGATATGATATCGCTGTTGCCGTATATGGCGGGACAATAAGATATGAAAATAAAAAAGGAAATATACATATAAAGAAATTAAAGAACATCAGAAATTTAATCGCGATTGATACGGGAGTTAAGTCCTCAACAACAGAACTTGTCAGGGAAATTTCCGAAAAGATGGAAAAGTACGGACAAATTTTTTGCGGAATTTTTAAAATCATAAATAAAATTGTTGATGAAGGTGAAAAGGAAATAACCGATGAAAATTATAAAGGACTTGGCGAACTGATGAATATAAATCATGGAATTTTAAATGCAATGGGATTAAGCACTTATGAAATTGAAAATTTAATTAACGGAATAAAACCATACTCTTATGGGGCAAAAATTTCAGGAGCGGGAAGAGGGGATTACATAATAGCAATTTGTAAAGAGCAAAGCAAGAATAACTTAATGAATTATTTGCGGGATGTGAAAACAGAACACTTTGAAATTTTGCAGGATAAAGGGGTTGATGTTGAAATCTATTAAAGATAAAGTGGTTGATGTTGAAATCTATTAATTATAAAATATATTTGAAATGAAAACGAATAAATTTTATCAATTTTTAAATTTAAAGAAATTTTAATTGTTTAATCAGAATTAAAATGGATGAAAACAATTTGTCAGAATACAGGAAAAGGATTGATAAAATTGACGCCAAAATCGGGAAATTAGTAAAAGAACGGCTTGAAATTGTTCATGATGTCGGAAAATTAAAGGCAAATTTCGATATATCTGTCAGGAATGAGGACAGAATAAATGAGGTCTATAAAAATTTTGCGGAAAATTCCGGATTGCTTTTTGATGATGCGAAAAAAATTTATTCTCTATTGATAGAACATTGCATAAACATAGAAAAGGAAATAAAAACCAAAAATAAAAACAGAAAAGGTAAAAACAAACAAAATTTATAAAAAACAAAGTGGATGAACGAATAAAAAAGGAAATTGAACAAGCCATAAAACACAGCGGAGAAAGTAATAAAATCAGAAAGGTCTTCTGGTATATGGATGAAAAGGTTGAAAATTTGCTTTTCGGGATAAGACAAGGAGATGATGCAATTGTTGTCAAAGATATGGCTTTTAATATGGAAGGGCCTTATCCTTTAAATATCGGAAGAAAAACAGGACTTATTCATACGACATCTGATATTGTTGTTATGGGAGCGAAACCATTATATGGATTTGATGCTGTGCAGGCAAAAAATTTAAAAGAAGCGGAAGATGCAGCAGAGGATATAAAAAGGCAGAGCGATGGAATAAATGTTCCGATTGTCGGGGGAAATACGCAATGTCTGAAAAATTTAGAATCATGCGTGTCATTTTTTGTTGTCGGAAAACTGCTCAAACCAATTCCGGATTCAAATTTACAGAAAGGAGATAAGCTTTACATTTTGGGAGAGGCGATTGAAGGAGAAATCGGAGACAGGGTCAAAAAGGCAAATACAAAATTTGAGACATTTTTGGACATGATTGAAAAGATTGAGATTAATGCTGCAAAGGACTGTTCCCGCGGGGGATGGTTTGGAAATTTAATGGAGATGTTAATAAAGTCAAGAAAAGGAATTATAATCAGCAATATTCCTTATACTGATTTTAGCAAATATATGGGCAATTATTTAATCTCAACAAAGGATGAAAATGTAATTGACATTGCGATGCAGCATAAATGTCCGATAACTGAGATAGGAATTATTACAAATGAACTTGAAGTTAAAATCGGAAAGGAAGTTGCTGTTAATAAAGAAAAAATTTTAGAGTTGATTGATAAATTTCCGTTTAAGAAGCCGCACTTAAAGAAGGAAAAAATTTAGGACTTTGTAAATTGTACCCGTAATCCAGATATATTTTCATAGCACATGACTTTACTTGTGCTTGGTATATCCAACCGCAGAATACGGGCAATTAAAATTATAAGTAAAATTTAGACCTGAAAATTTATTTATTGGATTTTAATATAAATTAATAATTAATTATAATTTATTAATTAAATCGTTGTAATCAAATTTTAAAAATTTTAAAATACGAAAATGGAAAAACTTGTAAATTTTTTTGATGAGGTAGGAAAAGAAGATGTTCCGCTTGTAGGCGGAAAAGGTGCAAATCTTGGTGAAATGTTCGGAGCAAAAATTCCTGTTCCCGAGGGCTTCGTCGTAAATGTAAATGCATATAAAAATTTTCTAAATGCCAATCCCGAAATTAAGGAAGAAATTTCAAAAATTTTAGCCGAGACGGACATTCATAATACAGATATTTTAGAGACAAATACAAAGAAAATAAGGGAACTTATGATGAGCGTTAAGATGCCCGAAGAAATTTCAAATGAAATAAAGAAGGCATATCATAAAATGTGCGGACAAAATGATGCTTTTGTTGCTGTTAGGTCATCGGCAACAGCAGAGGACTTGGCAGAGGCATCCTTTGCAGGACAACAGGATACATATCTGAATATAATCGGGGATAATAATGTTGTGTACAATGTTCAGAAGTGTTGGGCATCTTTATTTACAGGGAGAGCAACATTTTACAGAACGGAACAAAAATTTGACCACATGCAAACATATCTTGCCGTAGTTGTGCAGAGAATGATTAATTCACAGGTTTCGGGAGTTATGTTTACTGCAAGTCCAGTTACAGGAGAGGATGTTATAATTATTGAAGGTGCTTACGGTTTGGGGGAATTTGTTGTCGGAGGGGTTGTTACACCGGACACATACTTAGTTGATAAAAAAACAATGAATATAACAGACAAAAAAATTTCCGTGCAAAAGATTGGACTTGTAAAAAAGGACGGCGTAACAAAGCAGGTTGATATAAACGAAATTTATCAGAATGTACAAAAATTTAGCGATGATAAAATAAAAAAATTAGCAGATGTTGGAATGCTAATTGAGAAACATTATGGAAAACCAATGGATATTGAGTGGTGTGAAGAAGACGAAAAAATTTATGCTGTTCAGGCAAGACCAATTACAACAATAAAAAAAGAAGGGGTTGGAATGGAAAAAGTTAAAGAGGAAACAGATGAAGAAACAAAAACAAAAGAAGGAACATCCGAGAAGAAAGTCATATTAACCGGATTTGGTGTAAGCGTAGGTATTGCATCAGGAATTGTCAATATTGTTCATGATATTTCTAACCTTTCCAAGATTAAACCAGGAGATGTTCTTGTTACACGAATGACAACTCCTGATATGGTTCCTGCGATGAAAAAAGCAGCGGCGATAATCACAGACGAAGGAGGTATGACTTGTCATGCGGCTATTGTTGCCAGAGAACTCGGAATACCATGTATTGTCGGAACAAAGACAGCAACAAAAGAAATAACCGATGGAAGTATAGTTACTGTTGATGGAAAGAAAGGGCTTGTATATGCCGGAAAGATTAAAATAGAAGAAGCAAAAAAGAAAATAGAAAAAGAGTCCGCCAGACAACCGGGAGGGTATGTTGTTACGGCTCCGATAATTACATCAACGGAAATAAAAGGAAATGTTGATTTTGGAAATGTTGCAGAAAAAGCAGTATTAGCAGGTGCTGATGGTGTTGGATTGTTAAGGTCGGAACACATGTTTCTTGAAATTGGCGAACATCCGAAAAAATTAATAAGGGAGAATAGGCGGGAAGAGCTAATTACAAAAATAATGAATGGAATCAGAGATGTTGCTGATGTTATGCATCCCAGGCCGGTTTGGTATAGAACCCTTGATTTAAAGACAGATGAATTTAAGGGATTAACAGGTGGAGAAGATGAACCGGTAGAAGCAAATCCGATGATTGGATGGAGAGGAATAAGAAGATCATTAGATGAAGTTGAAGTCCTGAAATGTGAATTTGAAGCAATCAGACGATTGAGAGAAGAAGAACGACTTACAAACATAGGAGTTATGTTACCTATGATTCAACATCCGTCAGAACTTAGAAAAGCAAAAGAATTAGCATTGGAGGTAGGATTAGACCCCGAGAAAATGGATTTTGGAATAATGGTTGAAATTCCGGCAGCTGCCTTAATAATAGATGACTTTATAAAAGAAGGAATTAGTTTTATTTCATTCGGAACAAATGATTTAACCCAATTTGCCTTGGCATTAGATAGAAACAGTGCCCATGTTGCAAAATTATACAATGAACAGCATCCAGCGGTGTTAAAATTAATTGATATGGTAATAAAGGCGTGCAAAAAGAATAATGTTAAGACATCAATATGCGGACAGGCGGGAAGTGATCCAAAAATGGTTGAAAAATTAATCATTATGGGTATTGATTCGGTATCTGCAAATATTGATGCTATAGAAACAATAAGAAAGGTTGCCGCAAGGGTTGAAAGTAAATTACTTCTTGAGTCGGCAAGAAAAAATTTTAAGGACTAAAAAATAAATTTTAAAAATAAATTAAAATTTAAGTTATAAGAATGTTTCCGTTTGGCGGAGGAAATCCAAAACAGATGAAGGCAATGCTTCAGCGCATGGGAATTAAAATGGAAGAGATTGAAGCGAGCGAAGTTATTATAAAGAGGACTGACGGAAAAAATTTAAGAATTACAAACCCCGAGGTTTCAAAGATTATAATGCAGGGAAATGTGCTTTTTAATGTATCTGGAAAGGTTGAAGAAATTTCCGGACAGGAAATACCCGTAGAAGCAATAAATCTGGAGGATGAAAAGGTTGATATTACTGACGATGATATAAATTTAGTAATAGCACAAACAGGTTGTAATTATGAAACCGCAAAGAAGGTATTGAAAGAAAATGAAGGAGACATTGCAAGTGCGATATTGAAAGTGAAGAAATAATTACATAAGATAACAGACATTTGTTACCGACATTTTATATAATCCTTTGGTATAATATTATATAATTATAGGAATTATAAGTATTAATTTTATATAATTATAGGAAT
>JAGTWP010000017.1:5625-8163 GCA_018260755.1 Candidatus Altarchaeum sp.
TAATTATAGGAATTATAAGTATTAATTTTATATAATTATAGGAATTATAAGTATTAATTTTATATAATTATAGGAATTATAAGTATTAATTTTATATAAATGGATATTTCAAGAATTTTAAAGGAATATGATCGGAAAAATCTGAAAATCGCAACAATAGGCAGCCATTCTGCATTAGATATTTGTGACGGAGCAACTGAAGAAGGAATAAAATCAGTGATATTTGCGCAAAAAGGACGAGAAAAGCCATACGCATATTACAAAAAGACAAAAATTGGAAATTACGAAAGGGGCTGTGTTGATGAAATTTTGCTCCTGGATAAATTTAAGGATATTTTAAATTTTAGGGAAGAGCTGATAAAAGAAAATGCAATTATTGTGCCAAACAGGGCTTTGACTTCTTATCTTTTAATTGACGAAGTTGAGAAATTTGATGTCCTTTTTTTTGGAAACAGATATATGTTAAGAATGGAAGAAAGAACGGAAAAAGAAAATTATTACTCGTTACTTGAAAAGGCAAATTTACCTGAGCCCAAAAAGATTGAAAGTCCTGAAAATATAGATAAACTTTGTATGATTAAACTTCCGCACGCAAAAAAACGATTGGAAAGGGGATTCTTTAGTGCTGCATCTTATGAAGAATATATAAAAAAGTCGGAGAAATGGATAAAAGAGGGAATTATAACAAAGGAGGACTTATATAATGCACGGATTGAGGAATATATAATTGGGCCTGTATTCAATTTAAATTTCTTTTATTCACCGTTTTTTGGACTTGAACTGCTTGGAGTTGATTACAGGTTTGAATCAAGTTTGGATGGACATGTGCGACTGCCTGCAAAACAGCAATTAACGATTGCGGGAACACAGGAATACCCAGAATATACGGTATGCGGACATGCAAATGCAACTTTGCGGGAATCCCTACTTGAAAAGGTATTTATGATGGGGGAGAAATTTGTTGAGGTATCAAAAAAATTTTATGACCCCGGAATCATAGGGCCATTTTGCCTGCAAACATGTGTTGATAAGGACTTAAATTTCTTCATTTATGATGTTGCTCCGAGAATTGGGGGGGGAACAAATATTCACATGAATGTCGGAGCACCTTATGGAAATACTATGTGGAGAAAGCCGATGTCAACTGGAAGAAGGATTGCTGTTGAAATAAAATATGCTGCGGAAATAGATGAATTAAAAAAGGTTGTAACTTAAATTTTAAATTTATCTTATTTATTCGCCACAATCTTTATCACATCTCCATTCTTCAGCACATAATTCTTGCTTATATTCATTTTTGTCTTACAATTTACCGCAGTAATAAAATTTTTTCCTATATCGGTATGAATCATATACGCCAAATCCACAGGTGTTGAATCGTTCCTGACAATTCGGGCATCCGGAAGCACATTTCCTTTTGAATCACTGAATTTACCTTCATCCTCTACGGGATAAACAACAATATAATGTAAAATTTCAAATATACATTTATTTATTGCACTCTGAACACCTGTTCCCGTCGGAGACCTCTGCAGTTTATCTTTAATAAAAGTTATTGCCTTTTCCTGACTGGTGTTTAAATTTTTTAAAATTTTAAAGTAAGCATCTCCCGAAAGGTAATCAATAACACCGGCTTTTGCAGCAAGACGCAATGCTAATTCTCCGTCGGCAAATCCCGGAATTATGTCATACTTTTTGCTCAGCCGTTCAAAATTTTTATTTTTGTCTTTGTCAATCTTATTCCCGAACAGCAAAATTTTCTTTGAAATTTCCCTCAATTTAAATGAGAACTCCTTTAATTCGTCATCGTCCTTTAAAGTCATGTCCCCGAGAGCCGCCTTCACTTCATGTTCGGTAATCCCCAATCCAGAAACCATAGATACAATTTCTTTAAGCAGATCGTTTCTTTCATATTTTACCTTTCCAGAAATTTTGCTCCAGTTTCTTTTTATAATATTGTAAAACCATAAATTTATCTCATCCTCTAAAAATTTTATATCGTTTTCAGGGTCATAATTTTCTGTTTCTTCCCCTTTATCGTTTGTTGTTCCCGAAATGTCAATAACATGAATTAACACATCGGCATTTCTCAAATCGTCAAGAAACTGATTTCCCAATCCCTTTCCAAGATGGGCATCGGGAACTAATCCCGCAACATCAATAATTTCAATGGGAATGAATCGCTGATGATTTATACAAACAGAATTCTTCGGATTACATTTAACATTTAATTCCTTACATACGCAGTCCGTTCGGACATATCCCATTCCGACATTCGGGTTTATTGTTGTAAACGGATAATTTGCAATTTGCACATCTGCAAGTGTTGTCGCCTTAAAAAATGTTGATTTTCCCACATTCGGCTTTCCGACAATTCCTATTTTCATTGTTATATCTTAATTTATTAATTTCATAATTTTTTATTGTAAATCTTATATTATAAATTTAATTTGCTTAATAAAATAAATAACAGAGAACGAATAATACATAAAATAATGAATCATAAAATAATGAATCATAAAATAATGAATCATAAAA
>JAGTWP010000017.1:8185-13343 GCA_018260755.1 Candidatus Altarchaeum sp.
ATGAATCATAAAATAATGAATCATAAAATAATGAATCATAAAATAATGAATCATAAAATAATATTAGCGGTTTGTGTCATTTTGTTATTATCCGCCAGTTTTTTAGAAGGAAGTTGCGAAAATGTAGGAATACAAAACATAACCTATAATGTAGATACCGGAGGTAAATTTTTTGACATCTCCTTAAAAAATTACGGCAATAATTTAACAACAGGACAAATTGAGATAAATTATAAGTGTGTTCAGTTTAATGACACATCTGTTAAAAATTTTGAAATTTCTCCGAATGAAATAAAGGAATTTGTATATTATTATGATTTCTGCAAGTGCGAGGTCTCGGCAGTCATGAATGTGAAAAATAATACAAATAAGCAAATCACACTGGCGAAAAATTTCAGCGCAGTCGTGATAAATTTTGACGAATTAAATTTAGTTGTAAACGGAAAAATTTTTCCAAATTTAAATACAACATTTAAAATTTTAAGCAGCGATGTTTCGGCAAAAGAAATTTATCGCGGAGATATTGTTAATGGAAAATTTTCCTTTGAACTATCAGATATAGGGAGATTTGTGCTCGTTGTTGAAAGTAAGTCGTGCAATACATCTGAAAAATTCGAAACAAAATACAATACGCTCATAACCTTAGATACCAAAGACGGGGAGATTACAGAAGGAAAGGAGACAAAAATTTTCATTACAAATCAAAAAGGAAATCCTGTAAGCGGTGTTTTCTTGTTTTGTAATGGAATCGCATGCGGAAGAACCGACCAAAGTGGAATTTTCAAATTTTTTGCAAATAAAAGTTTTATATTGAGCGTTCCCGAAACAGACTTAACATGGTCTGTAAAAAAGGAAATTGTGGTAAAAGAGCAACAGAAAATAGAAATTACAATAAAGAAGGATGAAAAAGAACAGGAAAATTTTAGTGTTGGCGATTCTGCAATAATTACATTTGGAGCAAATAACTCTCCTCTTGAAAATATATACCTCAGAATAATAAAATATGGTAGCGAAATCAATAAAACGATCGTCAATACAACAATTAATGAAACAGAAAAAATTGCCCTGAATGAAGAAGGAGTCTATGAAATTTTTGCAGAAAAGGAAAATTTTAAACCGGCAAAAAAGGTCTTTACGGCAAGAAGAAATTTTGAGGTAAATTTGAAGATAGATGAAGAAAAGGAAAGGATGACAATAAATGTATCGGATGCCATTACAAAAAAAGCCGTAAGTACTGCTATTGTTACAATTAACTCTGCAATTACAGAAAACAAAACAACAAAAGAATTGACACAAAGAGAAAAGACAGATATGGACGGCGAGATAATATTCAAATTTCCCCCGGAAAAATATAGTTTTTGTGTTGAGAAGGAAAATTATAATAAATTTTGCGAAGAGCCCTCACCAATAAGGACATTAACCCTCAGGTTAAGCAAAAATTATATCTTTGAGAATCATTATGTCGTATTTTCAAATATAACAATAACTACATTTTACACCTATAAAGATATTCAGGTTATTGCTGACAAAATTTTTGTTAAAACAGAAAGGGGAAATTTTTCAATCCTGCCAAATTATGCACAATCAAAGATATTTTTAAATGAAACCGGAAAGTATGAAATTTATGTCACGAAAACAGGTTATAATGATGCGGTTGTAACTATTTTTGTTGAAAAGACAGATATTGAGGTCTATTTATCCGTTTCAAAAAATTTGTTGACGATAAGCCCTTCAAAACAGATAGATGAAATTAAAATAAGATGTGATAATGAAAGCAATGAAGAAATTGAACTGTGGAATGTTACTTATGGAAAAGTAGAAATTAATAAAATAAGTGAAAAAAATTGTGAAATCGTTTTGCCCGAACAATACATGGGAAAATTTTATGTTAACAATATGCCTGTTTCGACAAATTCAACAAACAAATTTAAATTTACAATTAGGAAGGTCTATGATTATACATGGCTTTATACTGCAATAATAATCATTGTTTTGTTATCTACGCTTGTGATAGTGCAGCACAGATATAAAAAAAAGGAGAAATAAAAAATGAAAATCGTGTCTTGCTCAACCAAAGTCAAAAGAAAGAGGCACATATCATTCTGCCTTTCTCGTAGATTTCACAAATTTTTGGACAATACTACACCGAATTGCAAATCATTCAAATTACACTATTAATGTATAAAAGATATAATTTATACATAAGAACTGATAATTTTGTGTATATGAAGAGAAAATTTACATTATTGTTTATAAATACAATAGACATGTTGCGAAATAATTTCCAATCTATTGTTATTTTAAATTTATTTAAAATCTCCGAGCAAAGCAAGGTGACAATATATTCATAATAATTTCAAATTTTTTCCATCATATTTTCCAGCATAAAAAACAATTTTTTAGATTGTTTATCTGTTGTTATTGTAAAAACCTCCCGGGTTTTTAGAATATTAAAAATACTTCAAATATTTTTAGTGTGGTATAAAATGAGGAGTATAAACTATTTCGCAACAACTCTATTACAGAAGAAAACTTTTAACTTTTAAGAAATATGAGTAAAGTTTCAATCCGTTTTTTTAACGACCGCAAAGTTCGTGCAGTTTGGGACGAAGAAAATGCTAAATGGTGGTTTTCCGTTTTGGACATTGTCGCTGTTCTTACCGACCAAGACGAATACACTAAAACACGAAACTATTGGAAATATCTCAAAGCCAAGTTGAAAAAAGAAAACAGCGAGTTGGTTAGTGCCACTACCCAACTGAAACTTGTCGCAAACGACGGCAAACGATATTTAACCGATATGCTTGATAATAGCGGAGTTATTGAACTTGGCAAACAATTCCCAAGCAAATCGGCAAATCGTTTTATTGAATGGTTTACGTACAGCGATGAAACCATTGACGGCAAAAGCAAACATAAGGCATACGCCCTGTTTGAAAGTTCTTTTATCAACAGCATAGAAGTAGGCACAGCCAAAGGATTGCAACAGATACACGCTTATTTGTTTGGTGGATTATATAACTTTGCCGGGCAGATAAGACAAAAAAACATTTCAAAAGGTGGCTTTCAGTTTGCGGTGGCACAATATTTAGACAATACATTAAGGCGCATTGAACAAATGCCCGAAGATACTTTCGACCAAATTGCCGATAAATATGTGGAAATGAACATTGCACACCCATTTATGGAAGGCAATGGGCGAAGCTCACGCATTTGGCTCGATTTGATACTGAAAAAGCGTCTGAAAAAATGCGTGGATTGGAGTAAAATAAGCAAAAACGACTATCTAAATGCAATGATAAAAAGTTCTGTAAATAGCACAGAAATAAAAAACTTGCTAAAAAATGCCTTAACCGACGAAATCAACAGCCGTGAAATGTTCATGAAAGGGATTGATTACTCGTATTATTACGAAGAAAATTAAAAATAAAGAAAGGATGAAATAAAATGAATAAATATACCCTTGTTGCCGAGAACCCTGAAAGTACGGTGGTAACCGATTTTCAACTAGATTACCGTCGTGAAATAAATTACCAGTTGGAAGCAGAACTTGAAAAGGCATTTATCGAACAACTGCAAACACAGGCATACGAATATTTATCATTTACAACCAAACAGGAATTAATCGCCAACCTGCGCCTGCAATTGGAAATACTAAACAATTACCAATTTTCAGATAAAGAATGGGAACATTTTTTCAAAAGCAAAATAGCCAGTCAAAACATCGGTATAGAAGAAAAAACAAGCATAATCCAGGAGAACTACATTTAACTCTTAACCCGCGACGATGGCACTGTAAAAAATATCTATACTCCACAACGGTGAAAACTGCGCTTTTTGTAGCACATTTTTCAAACTTTCATGAAATTTAACAATTACCCACAAGAGCATAAAAATCTGGGATTTGTTGGGGAAAGATTTGAAAACTCAATTTATGAAGTTGTGCAGTATAGCACCTGAATCGCAAACATTAAATTTGACTATTTCTTAATTTTATAATCAATTAACTTAACCAAAAACCAAAATGATACTTTCGGATGATATAGGCAGTTTTCCCCTGCCAAACGGAATAAGCAGAAACGAAATTTCAATCATTGCGGAATCCATTGCAAGCAAAGAAATTTCAAAAGAAAGCGAATCGTTTATCAAATTTTCAAATGTCGTTCAGGATGCAATGCTTAAAAAGGTATTCGCAAATGTTGATGCCCCGACTTATCCGCAATTCAGAGATATGATTGCTTCTTTTTACAATTTAATGGCTCAATTTCAGTCGGATGAGCCGTTTGTTATAAAAGATAAATATGCGGTTATTCCCGAATTGCTTGTATTAAGCGACGATAAATTTAAGGAAAAATTAGAAAATTTCGGAATTGAATGTATAAATTTAAGAGTGTGCATTACAGGTCCCGTTGATTTGTATCTTAACAAAATCGGATTTCAGATTGACGGCGAAATACTTGCCAATTTCGCAAAAAGTGTGGGAAAATTTATAAAGAACGCAATTATTGATAAAAATTTTATAAAGACAACAGTTATAGCGATTGATGAGCCGAGTGTTGGATTAAATTCAAATATGATCGCGAGCGATGATGATTTAATTAATGGCTGGAATATAGCAATTGATGCCGCAAAGAAAAACAATATTGATACGGAAATACATCTGCATTCGGTAAATAAGGTTGATACTGTCCTCAAGTCGTATATTGATGTTATTGACGCTGATGTTGAAAATTTAAAGGACCGATATTCCCTTCAAAAAGAGGACTTAATAAAATACGACAAATTTATCCGCGTGGGAATAGCAAAGAGTAATGTTTTTGACATTGTTGAGGATTATAAAAGGATAAACAACATTGACCTATGGCAAACAAAGAACTATGCTCAAATTTTTGAGGTTGAAACACAAAAAGTAATTAGCGAGCGACTGAATAAAGCATACAAAATTTATGGAGAACGTATCAAATATGCAGGCCCTACATGCGGATTAGGTTCGTGGCCAACACAGGAAACAGCATCAAAGATATTACAATATTCTTCTAATGCTGTTCATGGTGCCGGATTCTAATGCTGCAACGGATATTTAAAATAAATTTGCACTTCATACTTTATTTTTCACTTCATACTTTATTTTTCACTTCATACTTTATTTTTCACTTCA
>JAGTWP010000017.1:13361-15331 GCA_018260755.1 Candidatus Altarchaeum sp.
TTCACTTCATACTTTATTTTTCACTTCATACTTTATTTTTCACTTCATACTTTATTTTTCACTTCATACATCATTATACTCTATTTGACAGGTGTTGTCTTTTTTGTAACTGTTTCTCTCTTTATCTTTTTTATTTCTTCCAGGACAACTTTTTCTTCTCCGTCTAATAAACTTTCTATACCTACTGTTTCTTCAAAAGTAAGAAATGAATAAAGTATTCCGTCTTTGTCAATATTTTTGCCAATATCTCCTTTATCTATTGAAATAGGGACTTCTTCTCCCATCTTTGCAGAGAGTACTTTTTCTCCTTTCTTCGCCTCAATTCCAATTATACTTCCGACTAATCCACCCCTTGTATTCATCAGTCGCATTCCCGTCTTAATTTCGCCATTCAATATCCTCACTCCAACAACAGCTGGATTCTTTGCCCTGAAAATATATTTACCTAATATCTGTATTTTTGCTATGTTCGGAACTTCTTTTTTGATATTTCTGCCCCACTCTTTATATTCCTCTATAATTTTATATATCACATTGCCCTTGAAAATTTTTACCTTTTTCTCGTATATTAAATTTTCAACATCGTAAGCAACAGAAGCATTAAACACAAATATTACCCCTGACTTTTTATCTGTTTCAGCAATTGCCGATGCCATTATTACATCTTCTTTCGTTACTCTTCCTGCACGGGCATTGTTGATTGGAATTCCTTCTTTGTCTAAAAGATATACAAACGCCTCAACCGCTCCGAGAGTGTCTGTTCTTATTATGACTCCATTTTGTGATGTTGAAATTTCCCCTGTCTCTGTTTTTGCCTTTTCCTTTGTTTCTTCTATTGTAAGGGCATTACAGACATATATAGGCATTCCCCCTTCGGCGTCCTTTAAATTTTCCGCATAAATTTTAATTCCGCAGGCGGCAATTGCTTCATCTGTCGTATTAAATTTTTTTGCAAGCCGCATTTCTTCACTTTCTGGAGAAAGGAGTAAATTTTTGACCTTTGTTATGATTGGCTCCCTCCCGCCTATAACAATTGTGTCACCTTTTGAAATTTTTCCGTTATACATAATCACATCTATGGTTTTTCCTACTCCAGTAACATCTCTTGCTTCAAGTATCATTCCCTCTCCAAAAGTGTCCGAATCGGTCTCAAGTTTATTGATGAGAAATTTATTTGCTATACCCATCAGAACCATGAGCAAATCCTTAATTCCGTAATTGGCAATTGCTGCAATCGGAACAACCGCAAAGGACTCTTTGTAATCGTCCGGCTTTTTAAAATTTGTAAATATGTCTGCGTTTATGTTCATTAAATTTAACTGCCCGATAATGTCGTAAAATTTAGTATAAAATTGCCCGCTTGTGTCGGGCTGCTGGTTGTCAAATTTTTCATTAATGTCCCAGCCCGGGATAGCATCAACCTTGTTTGCAGATATAACAAAAGGAACTTTGAATTCCTTTAAAATTTTTATGCTTTCTTTTGTTTGCGGCTCAACACCTTTGTTTATATCTATTACGACGATTGCGAGATCGGCAATGCTGCTTCCTCTTTTTCGCAATGCCATAAATGCCTCGTGTCCCGGTGTATCAATAAACAACAATCCCCGAACCTTTAAATTTTTTATAAAATTCTGATATGCAGGATTATCTCCGCATAAATTAGATATATGTTTCAGATTTATGTTTGTTGCCCCGATGTGCTGTGTGATTCCACCTGCCTCCTTTTTGGTAACAATGAGCCGGCTCTGTCTGATTGCATCAAGTAAAGTTGTTTTTCCATGGTCAACATGCCCTACTACAACAACGATTGGATTACGAATGATGATTGCCATTTTGATATGTTTTGATATGTTTTGATAATATTTATTTTATTTTTATATCTTTATCTTTTGCTTGTTATATCTTTTATTTTGCTTGTTTTTGCTTCTTCTTAAAATTTAATAGTATTTTGCTTCTTCTTAAAATTTAAT
>JAGTWP010000017.1:15351-25800 GCA_018260755.1 Candidatus Altarchaeum sp.
TCTTCTTAAAATTTAATAGTATTTTGCTTCTTCTTAAAATTTAATAGTATTTTGCTTCTTCTTAAAATTTAATAGTATAATTCTAATTAAAATTCTAAAATTTAATTCACAATATAATCCTAAAATTTAAAAATGTATTCAAAACTAACGACAAAGATACCCTACAAAATATTGATGGCAATTCCGATAGTCATAGCAGTTGTTATGCTTGCAGTAATAGCAATTAACGGATTTCAGATGAGTTTTGATTTTAGCGGAGGTATGTCGCTTGAAATTTATGAAAAATTATCCGACAGCCAGATAAATGAATTGCATAACGGATTAAACAATGCCAATCTGCAAAATTTAAGATTTTCTTATGATGGAAATACTGTTAAAATAACAACGACCTCTAAAATTTCCAACACCGAACTTCTTTCACTTGTAGAAAAATATATTGAACCGATAAAACTCAATACAAAGAACATATTTGCAATAAATTTAAATTATAGCATTTCTCGCGATGCCAAAGAAAAATTAGAAAGCCGGTTCGGAAATGAAATAACTATAACAGGTAATGACGACAGTACAAACATCATAATAGAAAGAAGGCAAATGAGCGAAAAAGAAATGAAAGAAATTTTATCAGATCCGAATTATAAGATTGACTTTATCAGAGGTAGTTATTCTTTTGAACCGGCAAACGCAAATGTCGGAAGTGTAAGTTCTGTGCTCGGTGCTCATTTAATGGAGGAAATGGTGCGGGCGTTTGCTGTTGCGGTTATTTTAATTACTTTTGTTATATTTATCGCTTATCGCATACCTATTCCAACAGTGGCAATTCTTGCAGCGGCATCAATAGATATAATATTTGCAGCAGGATGTATGTCAATATTCGGAATAGAATTAAATTTAACGACTATGCTTGCATTAGTTATGCTGTTGGGATATTCCGTTGATACGGATATATTATTAACAACCAGAATATTAAACAGAAAAACAAGTGTTAATGAGACCATAGATGAAACAATAAAAACCGGACTTACTATGACATTTGCAGCAATGGGAGCTGCTATGACAATATTCATCGTTTCAAATTTCACAACACCGAAAATTGAAGTACTTAACGAACTTTCAATGGTAATATTATGCGGACTTTTTATGGATATATTTTCAACATGGTTAATGAACACAGGAATACTGAAATGGTATGTTGAAAGAAAGACAACAAACATAAGAAGAAAAAAATTATTTAAATTTTCATTATTTCACGAATAAAAATGGAACGGAAATCATTCGTCAGGATGTTGAAGAACATAAAAATATTGCTTTTGCTCACCGCAATAATATTATCGGTTGTATTTTTATATGTGAAACCGTTAAATTTCGGTTCGGAGTTTGTCGGAGGGGTTTATATAGAATTAGAACTTGAACATTCCGCAAACAGCACCGAAGAAATGCAGACAATGAAAACAATTCTTGAGAATCGTTTAAATGGCATGGGACTAAGAGATATTCAGGTTATTACTTGGGGGGATCAATTCTTGGTTGTAAAGATGGCAAAGGCGTCACCCGAGCAGATTAATGAAATTGAAAGTATAATAATGCGTCAGGCAAAATATATTGAGAGGGTTGATGGAAAACTGGCGCTTAAAGGAGATGAACTTACTTTGGATACATCAAGCAGAGGTGTGGCAATTACATCTACCGGCGGGGGCTATCAGTGGCAGGTTGCAGTCATACATAATCTTGAAGGTGCAAACCGATTCGGCGAGGCAATTGCAGGCAAAATGGGCAGACCTATTGACTCTTTTATAGACGCTCCTGAAAATACATCAATCCTGCTTACAGAGGCAACTTATAAACGTCTTCATTCAATGACAAGTTTTAAAACATTGGAGGGGTGGGATATTGCATTTCACGGATTTGATAACGGGATATATATAATAGAAAACAGATCCCAGATTCAGATTACACAAATAAAGACAATAAAGACAAACAATGATGAAAATAACAAAAGCACTGCACAGGAAGAAAATTTTGACTTTGACGACCTGAAAGCACAATTAGATGAATTAAAAAACAAAGGTATCAACACAATAATCATAGCACAGGACAAAGATGACAATATTACAATTCAGGTTGAAAATTTCATTGCTGAAAACGGATTTAAAGTAATAAGAAAGCCAAAAGGTGATACAATTTATGCAGAGTGGATAAAAGAACTTACCGGACTTCAAAGTTCTCCGCGGCTTAATTTCTTTTCATCGGGACCTGTATATAATGCAGTAATTGAAGGAACTAGCCCAACGAAAGCAGATGCCGAAAATAAGGTGGTCGCCACACAGGTCTTATTAAGTTCTGGAAATTTACCTATAAAAATCCTTCCAATATGCGGGACAACATTTGCCGAAAATACAGAACAATGCGGAGGAAAGGAAACAACCTTTGACTCTGTATTAGGAGAGAAATTTTTAAGCATTTCTGCAATAATCGGAATAATAACAATTATTGTTGTTTCCATAATAATTTTTATCAGGTACAGAAAGATGATATTAGCAATTCCCGTAATGCTTACCTGTTTAAGCGAGATAATAATAATACTTGGGTTTGCATCAATGATTCACTGGGAACTTGATTTACTTGCAATCGCAGGTATAATAATCGTTGTCGGAACTGGGGTTGATAACCAGATAGTAATTCTTGATGAAACATTAAAGAGGGGAAAGAAAAAAGAGGTTGTAAGTATCGTAGAAAGAATCAAAAGTGCGTTTTTCATAATATTCGTAAGTGCGGGAACCATAATAGTTGTTATGCTTGCATTAATGGGTATTGAGGCCGGAATGCTTAAGGGCTTTGCATTTACAACAATTGCAGGAGTCCTGATCGGAGTAATTATTACAAGACCTGCATTTGCAAAGATTGTGGAATATATTATGAGGTGAAAATTTTATGTGTGAAAATTTTATCTTTAAAATTTTAAAATTTTTCCTTTCACTTTTTCACTTTATTTTGAGCGGAATTCCTGCAAACATAAAATAAAATTGAGTTGAGTGTTTCGCAATAATCTGATTTGCTCTGCCAAGTAGATCAGCATACCTTCTTGAAATTTTATTTGCCGGAATAATTCCTTTTCCGACTTCATTTGAAATTATTATAAATTTATTATTGTTCTTTTTTATTCCTTTCCTGATTTCTTTGAGCATTTTTTCAATCTCAGATGTTATGCTACTTTCATCAGCATTCTTATTTTCGGCAAAAAAATTTGATACGAGAAGCGTTAAGCAGTCAATTATAATTACCGAATTTTCAATTTCTCTGAGCTTTGATGCAACATCGTAAATTTTTCCTACTTCCATAACATTCCATGTGTTTGGCCTGTTGTTTTTGTGTCTTTCAATCCTTTCGGTCATTTCGGCATCCTTTCCGTCATTTTTATATGTTGCAATATAAACAATTTTTTTATTTTCGTTTTTTGAAATTTTGTTTGCAATTTCGCCAGCATACCTGCTTTTCCCACTCCTAATCCCGCCTAAAATAAATATGAGCATTTTTAAATTTTGCTTTTAGATACTTTTAGATATTTCCATTGAGCATACCAATAACCCCGAAAATTTTGTGTGTGTCCCCATTCTGATAATATTCAAGGACATTGATACCTCCGAAATCTTGCTTTATCATGAAAAAATTTTCAAAAGATAAATTTAACGCATCACAAATTATGATTCTATTTGTTCCGCCGTGTGCTACAACAATTATGGTGCGTTCCTTTGTATCCTTTATTTCTTCTTTATTTGCATTGATAATAAAATTTAGTCCTTTTAATACCCTGTCTTTAAAGTCCTTAAATGTCTCCGCATTCGGGATTGAAAAATTTAACGGACTGTTTAAGTATTCATCCGTCTTACTTTTTCCGTATTTAGACGAAATTTCATTGTAGGTCATGCCTTCCCAGTCGCCAAAATTTCTTTCGTTAAGTTCACAAATTTTATTTAAGGATTCAAAGCCATTATGCTCCGAAATTATTCCTGCTGTTTCGTAACTTCTTGACAAACAAGACGAATAAATTTTTGAAATTTTGTAATTTAAAGTTTTAATTTTGTTTCCGAGCAAGACGGCATTCTTTCTTCCGATGGAATTTAAAGGCACATCTTTGTTTCCCTGATATCTTTTTTCAATTGCCCAGTCGGTTTCACAGTGCCTTACGAGGATTATTCGCAACATTTTTATTAAAATTTTAATTAAATTTTGATGCAAAATAATGTCTATACGAACAACTTTTCAATATCTTCCCTGCCTAATTTCTTGAAAATCCCTTCGTCAACTGCAATCACATTCTTAACAAGGTTCAGTTTGCTTTCCTGAAGCAAGAGTA
Organism: Candidatus Altarchaeum sp.; assembly: GCA_018260755.1. Lineage (GTDB taxonomy): Archaea > Altiarchaeota > Altiarchaeia > Altiarchaeales > Altiarchaeaceae > Altiarchaeum. The sequence continues at coordinate 19,706 of JAGTWP010000017.1, forward strand.
TTTTTTCTTCAATGCTGTCTTTTGTAATTGTTTTATAAACGAATATGTTTTTATTCTGTCCTATCCTGTGTGTTCTGTCCATTGCCTGCATCTCAGCAGCGGGATTCCACCACGGATCAACAATAAACACATAATCTGCTTCGGTGAGATTCAAACCCAGTCCACCGGCTTTCAAACTGATGAGAAATGCACTTATGTTTGAATCATTCTGAAACTGCTCTACAACAGATTTTCTGTTTGTGGTGCTTCCGTCAAGATAGGAAAATTTTATACCTTTTCTTTCAAATTCATTTCTGAAGACATGCAACATCTTGACAAACGAAGAAAAAACAAGGACTTTATGCCCCCCGGCAATGACTTCCTCAATTTGTTTCATGAGCATGTTTAATTTACCTGACCCTCCTGTGTATCTTTCATCAACAAGCACGGGATGATTGCATATCTGTCTTAATTTTATAAGTCCCTGCAATATCTTAAATCTGGATTTCATGAAACCTCCGGCATTTATCGCATCCTCTATCTCTTTTTTGATTTTAAATTTCCATGCTTCATAAATTTCTCTTTGTTCCGGCTCCATCTCGCAGTAGGATGTGAAAATTTGTTTTTCAGGAAGTTCCTTTGCAACCGTTTCTTTCTTCCTCATCAGTAAAAAAGGGTTTATTATGTTTTTAAGTGCATTCATTTTATGTTCGTCTTTCTCCTTTTCAATGCTCTTTGCAAATGTCTCTTTAAAATACTTTATGTTTCCCAATAGCCCTGGATTGAGAAATGCAAACTGCGACCATAATTCAAGGGAATTATTTTCTATCGGTGTTCCTGTCATCGCCAGTTTATGCTTTGCTTTAAGTTTATATATTTCTTTGGTGGTTTTTGAGAGGGGGTTCTTTATACTTTGTGATTCGTCAAGGATTACATAATGGAAGTCCTTATCTTTAAACATATCCGTATCATTCCTTAAAGTCGCATAAGTAGTAAGAATTATATCCGCATTCTTTTTCCAAATTTTTGTGCTGTCACGAACTCTTTCAAGCCCGTGATGAACATAAACATTGAGCGAGGGGGTAAATTTCCGAATTTCATTTACCCAGTTAAACACAAGAGATGCAGGAACTATTACAAGTGAAGGCATCTTAACCCCATGTTCTTTTTCGTAAAGCAGCAAGCTCAACACCTGAACCGTTTTGCCTAATCCCATCTCATCTGCAAGGCATCCCCCTAAACCAAACTCCTTCAGGAACTGCAGCCAGTCATAACCTGCTTTTTGATATGCTCTTAGTTCACCGTTTAGTTTTTTAGGGAGCGGAATATGTTTTATCTCCTTAAAACTGGAAAATTTATCTCTGATTTCTTTAAATTTTTCATCTGCCTTTGACATTTCTGAAATATCCAGCAGCGCCTCTATAATGGCAATCTGTGACCTTGATGCCCTTATGGTTTCATTTTTTTCATCCTGTTCCAAAAGACCTGCAATACCTGATAGTTTATCAAGCCATTTTTTCGGAATAACTCCTCTTCTTCCGTCACTCAATTTAATAAATCTCTCGTTGCTATTTATTGAAGAAATTATTTGATTAAAAGAAACATCCTCTTTTCCGAAAGATACACCCCCTTTTAAATCAAACCAGTCAATTCCGCTTGATATCTCTAATTTCAGCTTTGGCTCTTCCAAAGAAATTTTATTATTGACCAATTCGGATTTTCCGTAAATTTCATAACCCTTTGCGATTAAATCATTTGACACATCTGTAAGCCAGAGATATGGCTCTATATCAGGTATAAGCAAATCGCCGCGTTCTGCTGTGTGATGGTCAAGAAGTACTTTGAAATATTCCTTCTCTTTTTCCCGGTTCCTTGGTATCCTGATAATTTTTCCTTTTTCGTTTTTGAACACAATATCCTGCCTGTCGGTGTATAAGCTCTCGTGTTTATCATAGAGAAACCGCAGCTCAATACCAAATGATTCACCATAGTCCCTGAGATACAAACGGGGAATCGGCTCAAAATTTTGTTCTTCAATCTCATAATCCCTCGGAAGTGTAACCTTCCCTATTTTTGATAACTTATAATAGTATTTTTCAATAACATCATTTAGCTGGCCGAGTTCTATTTCCGCATCCGAAAATTCCGATATGTTCTTTATGATTTCAATGTACGAACATTCAATCTCAAATAAAATAAAATTATTCTTTTTATCATTATAGACAGAAACCCATAAAGGCTCTTTTCCGAGAAAATCAATATTCTTTTTATTAATCCGAAATTTTTCTTCGCCTTTATTTATCATTAATCTCAGGACTGCTTTTTTTCGATTTTTGTCCTCGCTAATATTGATCTCAATTTCACCTTTTTCGTTATAAAATATACAGTTCTGAAACGCCTGCGGGTCTTCATTGTATAAATTTCTCATTTCTGCCAACAACCTGCTGCTGTCTATTCCCTTAAATTTTGTCTCAACGAGCTTTTCAGATGAGGCAAGCCATCCTTTTTCATGCTCCAAATTCGTGATAAACAAATCAAAAATTTTTCTTCTGTTGGTAGGTATTGTGTCATAATATTCTCTTATAGTTTTAAGGGTTGTATCAGAAGGTTTTCCGAGAGCGCCTGATTTGAGAATACTTTTTTTTACTACGGATATAAAAAAGTAATTGCCGTACTCGGATGTATGTTTTTCTACATTAAAATAAAACAAATATCTTTTTTCATGATTTATTTTTGGTTTTTCAGGAAGGATCGAATCAACTTTGCTAATGAAATTATAAAACTGTTCCGCACGGATTTCGGACATAAATTCTTCCTTCACTTCTGATATTTGTTTTTTGTTTTTTTGCAGAAATAAAGCAAGCAATGATGCAGCGGCGTGTTTGCATCTTGAGTGTTCATATTGAGGATGGCAATCACAGCGCGTATAGAGTGAAAAGATATTATCAAATCCCCGTCTCGATGTGTGAACTTTTATTTTACCCCGCATGGATCGCATTTCCCACGAATAAACAGCTGTGATTTTTTCATCTATTTCCGTAAGCATTTCTCTGTCAGTTAAGGACTTTATTTCTATCTTCTTTTTTTCCAATATATCAAATGCATCGGAAACAGCTTCTTTTGAAGTGCATTTTATTATATCCTTCAGGGCGAAATTCCATGAGTCCTCTTCTTTGTTATCGCCTTTATTTTCTTTATCCGGTGCGTTTTCTTCCGAAGGACGATTTAAATTATCATTAATTGTGTCTTTGTATTCGTATAAAAATTTAAGTAAAACCGCAATAACATGTTTGCAGCCATTACCATCATAAGGACATGTGCAGTTGCTGTGAATTGCATTCTTAACAAGAGTGATATTAACATTATATATGCCATAGTGTCCTTCAACCCGTGCATAAATTTTTTTACCTCCTTCTGTTACATTCATAAATTTTATATTTCCATCATAATAATATCTTTTTCCTCGCTCAAATATGTTTGTTGAATCCGCGTATGCTCTGATTTTATTTTCGGTGAGTTCGTTTAAATCCATCTTTGTTATTCCCCAATGTAAGAATTAAAATCCATCTTTGTTATTCCCCAATGTAAGAATTAAATTTAAATAGTTATATTTTGTTTATTAATAACTGAAATTTTAATTATAATTTTAGAAAATGTTAATTTGATAATTGATTTTTCATAAATTTCTATAAAAATGCCAACAGTAGAATTTAATACATCCGAATTAGTTGAATTGATTGGAATTAAAGATATAAATTTTTTGAGAGAAAGGATTCCTATGCTCGGGGTTGATTTGGAATCCATTGACAGCGAGAAAGCAATAATGGAAATTTTTCCGAACAGGCCTGATATGTTAGGCATAGAGGGATTTTCCAGGGCATTGAGAAATTTTTTAGGTGTAAAAAAAGAGGTCGGAATATATGAAGTTAAAGAAGAAAAAGAAGGTGCGGAAAGGAAAATTTTTGTTGACAAATCCGTTAAAACAATCAGGCCATTTATATCTTCTGCAATAGTAAAAAATTTAACCATAACGGATGCACGACTGAAATCCCTGATGAATATTCAGGAAAAATTGCACATCACACACGGGAGGAACAGAAAAAAGGTTGCAATCGGAATACATAATTCAGATGTTGTTAAATTTCCTGTTACTTATAAAGCAGTAAAACCAAAAGAGTACAAATTTGTCCCGTTAAATTTTAATGAGCTTATGGATTTGGATGAAATTCTAAAAATACATCCGAAGGGAATTACATACGGAAAAATAATCTCTGAATTTGATAAATTTCCCCTACTCGTTGATGCAGACAATAATGCAATTTCAATGCCTCCGATTATAAATGCCGCTCGCACAAAGGTTACAGCAGAAACAAAAAATTTATTTATAGAGGTTACGGGAACAAATCAGTATGCCGTTGAAAAAGCATTGGCAATTGTCGCCTGCACACTCGCGGATATGGGTGGAGAAATTTACAATATGAGCATAAAGTTGAAACATTAAAAAAATGAATGGTAGAAAAGTTAAGGAGGCATGCGGAATCTTCGGAATTGCAGCAAAAGAAAGCACAAATGTTTACGGTAAAATTTATTACGGACTCTTTGCTTTACAGCATCGCGGACAGGAATCAGCAGGAATAGCGACATCAAAAATAGATACAGATAATACAAATAATAGAGATAATACAAATAATAGGGATAATACAAATAAGAGTATAAAAATAGAAATAGTTAAAGATATGGGTATTGTTCCCGAGGCATTGCGAAGTAAATTTATTGAAGGAAATATAGGAATTGGACATGTAAGATATTCAACAACCGGCTCGTCATCCGTAGAAAATTCCCAGCCGATTCAGATAAAGTGCGGTGAGGAAATTTTTGCAATCGCACATAACGGAAATATTATAAATACGGAAGAAATCAGACAAAAGTTAAAAGGTGCGACATTTCTTACGACAACTGACAGCGAGGTAATTGCAAATTTAATTGCACACAATTATGCAATAAACAAAAATTTTCTTGAATCCATAAAGTTATCAATGAATGAAATTGTCGGTTCTTATTGTTTGGTAATTTTATATAAAAACAAAGTTATTGCAGTAAGAGATCCGAAAGGATTCCGGCCGCTGGTTATCGGAAAAAACGAAGAAGGTGAAATTTGTATCGCATCGGAAACATGTGCATTAGACGCAATCGGTTTTTCATACATCCGTGATGTTGAGCCGGGAGAAATTTTTGTTGTAGAGTGCATATCAAAAAAAGAAAATCATATAACTTTCAGCGGATTTGAAAACAACACTCAAAACCAAAACTATTCTCAAAACGATAATAATAAAATTTCATCATTAAAAATTTCATCATCAACCTATTCTCTCTTAAAAGACAAAATTTCCTATTGCATGTTTGAGTATGTTTATTTTGCCAGGGCCGATAGTGCGATTAACGGGGCATCCATATATCAAATCAGGAAGGACCTGGGAAAAATTTTAGCAAGCGAAAGTTATGTTGATGCGGATATTGTTATTCCTGTTCCTGATTCCGGAATTACCGCTGCAATCGGATATGCAGAGTGGTGTATTGAAAATCACAAGCGAATCGGTTATAGCGAAGGTCTTATGAAAAACAGATATTCAGGAAGGACATTTATCCTTCCGAATCAGGCGGACAGAGAAAAGGAATTATGCACAAAATTAAATCCGATAAAAACAGAGATTGAAGGGAAAAGAATAATTCTTATTGATGATTCCATTGTAAGAGGCACAACCATAAAGCGAATTATAAAAATTTTAAGAGATAAAGGAGCAAAAGAGGTTCATATAAGGGTTTCGTGTCCACCTATAAAATTTCCATGTAAATTCGGAATAGATATGCAGACGGCAAAGGAATTCATAGCAAGTGATAATAGTGTTGATGAAATTGCGGCATTGATAGGAGCGGATTCTTTGCAATATATAAGTATGGAAGGATTAGTAAGAGCAATCGGAACAAAAAATTTATGCGATGCATGCCTGACGGGAATTTCTCCGGTAATTGAAAAGCAGATGAAATTAAGCGAGTAAAAATTGGAAATATTGAGACCGTTTAATCTTCTGTTGTTATAAATTATCCTTCAAATACAA
>JAGTWP010000018.1:0-5728 GCA_018260755.1 Candidatus Altarchaeum sp.
TGAGGTTCAAAAAACTGAGCGTGAAAAAGTTAATTTATGATGGGAAGTTGGGTTACAGTAAGCGATGCAAAAAATATTGAAATTATTGATGAATAATTCCTAAAAGAGTCTAAAAAAGCTTAAAAATACATTTCTTTATTTCAGTTAAATTTTCATTTTCACAATTGCAGGAATAAACATAATCAACGGTGTTATTGAGCAAAAATTCAGTATTATTACATTTATCTGCCAAAAATTTATCCCCTGATTCACAATAAGACAGCATTTTGCTTGGGCCGGTTGGAAAATATGAATATGTTTTTCTTTCTGCAAAAATTGCCAAGCCCTTGCTTTTCCAGCTGTCTGCCAAAATTGTTGAATTTTTCGGAGTATTTTCCTTCATCCATATAAAATTTTCGTAATCAAAACCATCTGCACTCATGATTTGATAATATTGATAAGGATTGTGCTTCGGCAGTTGCTCATATATTGAAAGAGAAATTAAAAGAATAACAACAACAATTCCTACCCTAAAAAATTTTCCCCTGAATTTCAAAATTTCATAAACACCCATTGCTGCACTTATTGAAAGAAGTATTGAAATGTAAATATAGATCCTTCCGAAAGGAAACAGGAAAATTTTTTGAAAGAAAATATAAACAAGAAGGTCAATTAAAAGTAGCAACAATGAAAGCGGAATCAGTAAATTTTTCCTGTAAATTAAAAAAAATATTCCAATTCCAGCAAGCATTAGCGGAAATATTCCGAAGTAATTTGGAAAGTAAATTATATCGTCAAGATAACTCTGTTTTGCAAATGTCCCTGCTTCAATACCTTTACTTAAAAGAGAAGGAAGGAACAATTGGCTCACTATAATAAAAGATATTGCCGATATTAACAAAATTTTTAAAATTTTTTTTCTGTTTTTTTTCTTTTCTGATTTTAAATTTAAATGTGATGTCTTTAAATAGTTCCAGCCCAGCAAAATGACATAAGCGAGAATTATTGTCAAAACAGCAAATCCGCTCGGAGGATGAAAAAGAAGTGATATAGAAATTAGCGGAACAAACGGAATTAAATTTTTAACCGATGAGTCCCTTTCAAATCTGTCTATCAGAAAAAGAACACCAGGAATCGCTATAAATGAAATATTTACAGGGACGATAAATTTCTCCCCCAAAAAACCCACCGTTGTCGGAATTAATGCAATAAGTATAATTGCCACAAGTGCGGCAATTTTTGAGAATCGTCTTAAATAAATGTATGTTATTATCATTGAGAAGATTGAAAATATTACAGGAATAAATATTGCATTACTCATTTTCATATTCGTAAGAAGAAAGATTTCAGAAAGGAAGATGTGATGGCCGATTTCCATATCATTTTGCTGAAATCTTCCAGTTGGGTCTGTTAAATTATTAATGCCTTCTTTTTCCACAATTTGTTTTGCCGTTTCCAAATGCATATATTCATCAACATGCAAAGGATAAGGATAATACAAATGCGGAGAGAAATTTAAAATTAATGCAAATAGTATGGTTAATACAATAATACCGCAGATAATAAGCAAATTTTTTCTTTCTCTCATTTTAGAATTTACAGGAAATTCTGAAATGTCCGAACGAAGTGAGGTCATTTTAAATTTTGTGATTTTGTAGTTCAATAATAATTAATATTCTTATACAATTATTGTAAGAGTGCAAAAAATGAATGAAAAGGACTATTATAAAATTTTAGGTGTTAATAAAAATACAACAAAGGATGACCTTAAACAGGCATACCGGAAGCTGGCAATGCAGTATCATCCTGATAGATCGCCCTCTGATAAAAAGAAGGAATATGAGGAAAAATTTAAAGAAATAAGTGAAGCGTATGCTGTATTAAGCAATGACGATAAAAAGGCACAATACGATAGAGTAGGAAGTGCAGGAATGGGAAATGCCAGTCAGGAAGATATATTCAGGAATGCTGACTTCAGCGACTTTCAGGATGTATTTTCGGGTTATGGCGGAGGTTTCGGAAGCGTTGATGAAATTTTTAAAGGCGTTTTTAGAGGAGGAATGGGCAAACAAAGATCCGGATATGAAACAGGAGGAGATACAGGTGAGGATCTGGAATATACTTTATCGGTAAATTTAAAGGAATCTGCTTTCGGAACAGAAAAGGAAATAAGATTTTTTCATAATGCCAAATGCAAGGTCTGCAATGGAACCGGGAGCAAAGACGGAAGCAGAACGGTCTGTGACAAATGTCACGGAAGAGGAGCTGTACAGATACATAGAAGGGCTGGTTTTATAACCTTTACAAGCGCCCAGACCTGCCCAAAATGTCATGGAACCGGGGTCATAATTCAAAGTCCCTGTTGGACATGTCACGGAACAGGAAAGGTAAAAGAAGAGGCAAAGGTTAAGGTAAGGGTTCCTGGCGGGGTAAATACCGGAGATAATTTAAAAATGACCGGATATGGTAATTACGGTGCGGATGGATCAGGTGATTTATATATAAAAATTAATGTCACGGATGATAATTTCTTCAAAAGGAAAGGTGATAATATTTACTGTAATGTAAAGATTCCTTTTACTTTGGCAATATTAGGTGGAAAGATAGAGGTTCCGACACTTCAGGGAACTGCCTCATTAAATATTTCAGAAGGAACGCAGCCGGGAACGACATTACGGATGAAGGACCTGGGGATTCACAACGAAATGAGAAACCACACAGGAGATCAGTTTGTTGTTGCAGAAATTGAAATTCCGAAAGGTCTGAATGAAATGCAGAAAAAATTGCTGATTGAGTTTGATGAAGAAATGAAAAAATCAAAAAACAAATTTAAATTTTGGTAAAATTATCAAGTATTAGACTCGCAAAATCATACTTTCAAAAGAATATAACAAAAATCAGTTGGATATTTTTGCCAAAATAGAGAAAAAATTGAGGTTCTTTAAACAATGAAATTTGTAGGTATTGACCTTGCAGGAACAGCGAAACATGCTACCGGATTTTGTATTTTAACCGCATCGGATTTTGAGGGTGATAAATTTGCTGAAACCAAAATTTTAAGTACAGACAAAGAAATCATTGAAGAAACAAAAAAAGCAAATCCTGAAATAATAGCAATAGATGCACCATTGAGCAAAGGAAACCGAAAATGCGATTATGATTTAAAAATTTACGGAGCGTTGCCTTTGACTTTAAAGAGTATGGAAATTCTGGCAGAAAGGGGAATAAAAATAAGCAGCGATTTAAGAAAAGAAAATTTTAATGTTATTGAGGTCTTTGCAACAGGTAGTGCAAAAATTTTGGGCTTTCACAATAAATCAAGAGAAGTTGAACAAAAAGAACTGATGAAGGTAATTAAAGGTATTGACAAACGACTGTTGAAAAAGGACGAGATAGATGCGATTTTTTGTGCGATAACCGCTTACTTGTATTATTTTAGCAAAACAACAGAGGTTGGAGACGAAACAAAAAAAGTTGTAATACCTAAAATTTAAAATTTAAAATTTAAGAATCAATTTAAATTTATGTAAAATTAATTTATAAACATTGATTAAAATTTATTTACAACACAATGGAAAAACCAAAATTATTTTCGGTAGGTCCTGTATATGTTAATGAAAAAGTCAGGAACGAAATGAGCAGACAAATGTTCAGCCACAGAAGCAATACATACAGAGAACTGCACTCGTCTTTAGTGCAAAAACTGAAGAGATTGATGAAAACAAACAACGAAATTTTAATATTCGCTTCTTCGTCAAGCGGAATTATGGAAGCATGTGCCAGAAATTTAGTCAAAGATCATGAAAAAGTGCTTTGCCTGTCCTGCGGTGCATTCGGAGAGAGATTCGGAGAAATTTTTGAATTAAATGGCAAAAATGTAAAAATTTTAAGAAAGGAGTGGGGGAAGGCAAATTTACCCGATGAAGTAGATAAAGCATTATCCGAAGATAATTATGCTGTTGTTACACTTATTCATAACGAAACATCAACAGGGCTTATGAATCCTTTAAAAGAAATTTCAAATGTTGTGAAAAAGCATGATGCGTTGTTTGTTGTTGATACTGTTTCTTCAATGGGTGGGGCAAATGTAGATGTTGATGATTACGGAATTGATGTTTGTCTTTTCGGAAGCCAGAAGTGTTTGGCAACACCCCCAGGCATAGCGATAGCCAGTGTAAGTGAAAATGCCTTAAATAAAGCGAAGGATGTTAAAAATAAGGGATTTTACTTAAATTTTGAAATTTTAAAGAAGTCAAATGATAAAAATGAGACGCCTGTAACCCCTCCGATTCCGCAGATGTTTGGAATGAGCAAGTCCATTGACTTAATATTTGAAGAAGGACATGAAAATGTTATTGAAAGGCATAAAAATATTTCAAAATTTGTCAGAGATAGAGTTAAAGATATAGGCTTTGAAATTTTTCCCGATGAAAATTTTGCATCGCAAACGTTAACCTGTGTTAGTTTTGAAAATTTTAAGAAGGTCTACAACAAGTTTGATGTAAAAATTATGAATGAAGAAATGAAAAAAAAAGGCTTTATTCTGGCAAACGGTTACGGAAAGATAAAGGACAAAACATTCAGAATAGGAAATATGGGAAATGTTATGATGGATGATGTTACAGAAATGTTAGACAATTTGGAGGAAGTTGTGAAGATGTTCAAATAACCGGTAATGATAAAATTTAATATTTAAACCAAAATTCAATATTGGGAAAGATTAAAATACATAAAATCGTTACAAAATATCATTACATATTTATCACTACCGCTATTACATATTTATCACTACTGCTTTTTTCAATTCCGAAAAATTTCAAAAATTTGCTCAAAATTTATTCAAACGCCGCCGCATATATATCCTCAAGTTTTAGTATATTTCCCTTTTTCTCAAATAACTTTCTTATTATTGCCTTTTGTGCCTTATTCTTTATTGTTCCTATTTTAAGTGCTCCAATTCCAATCCTTCCCTCAATCTCTTTACAGTCGTCATTTGCTTCAACCCCTTCAATTCCGTAAGGAGGATACGCATTAACATCTGCCAGAATTTTAACAAAACTATACTTACTCCAGATCGCTTTACTTATCAGTGTAATTTTCGGAGGGCCTGTTGTTACGATTATATTCGGCTTAAAGTCCTCAATTACCTTAATTGTATCTTCATCGCTTCTTACTTCATACGCTTTTATGTCTGCATTATAAACTTTCCTTACTTTATCAATTGCCTCTATTGCTCGGTCTAATTTTCTTGATGTTACCGCAACATCTACTCCTTCCTTTATGAGTAATGCGGCAATTCTTAATCCGACGGGACCTGTTCCGGCAAAGACAATTGCCTTTTGTCCGCTCATATCAATGCCTTTTTTGGTATATGTTTCCTTAATTTTGTATACACATCCAGCAGCAGTTGTATTTGAACCGTCCGTATCTGCAACAATTGATACCCTGAATGGATTGAACATCTGCTTAACTGCAATTTCTATCATTTCATCACCTTTTACAACATCATGCCCTCCGATAAATATTGCCGTATTTATCAAATCCTTCGGACTTCTCGGAAATATTATGTCATTCACAAGTGCGGGAATTTCTTCGGCAGATACATTCACATAAGGCACAACTGCAACATCTTCAACAGCATCATATGCCTCTATAATGTCAAACGGGCTTGCGTGTTTTTCCATACTTATATAAAACAATATCTTTTTCATCTTGGTGTTTTTATCTGAATTTTATCTTTTTAAATTTT
>JAGTWP010000018.1:5748-22361 GCA_018260755.1 Candidatus Altarchaeum sp.
TTTTCATCTTGGTGTTTTTATCTGAATTTTATCTTTTTAAATTTTATTTTTAAATTTTTAGACATTTAAATTTTTAAATTTATTCTAAGGATTACTTTTTTTTCTTTTCGGCGTGTTTTCTTTTTTTCTAAAAAAGAAAAGTGCAACACATATCTTTTTCATCTTGGTGTTTTTATCTGAATTTTATCTTTTTAAATTTTATTTTTAAATTTTTAGATATTTAGATGTTTAGATGTTTAGATGTTTAGATGTTTAAATTTTTAAATTTTTAAATTTATTCAAAGTTAAAATTTATTTTTAAATTTATCAAATTTTTATCTGTTTAAATTTACCTCAAATTTTCATAAAATTTTGCTGATTATCTTATCGTTTATATGTCCGCTAACATACCCCTTATTATTTTTTGTGTCAACTATAGTAATTTTTGCAGGTGCGAATATTCCGAGATCTATTTTATAAAAGTCCCCTCCTGCTTCTGTGAATATATCTTTAAACGGCCTTCCGTAAGCAGGTGAAGATGATGAAGAAATTTTATCCGTTAAATTTTCATCCCATCCATTCACATTTATCGTAACATCCGCACCATAAATCAATGCGTCATTTGAGGTATACATTATATCAGTAGTTAACTTTGGAATCGGAGCAAATCCCTCGCCGCTGCTCGCTTTATTTGTGTCAAATTTAAGATAATCCATCCTGTAAAAACCCATTTCAACAACCCTTGCCAGAATATTTATTAATCCGACCATTGAGTCTCCTCTGAATGCCCCTACGATAACCTTTTTTGCCTTTGTTTTTTCCAGAATTTTCTTTGCTGTTTCTTCGTTTGGCATAATATTTGTTTCTAAAAGAAGTGCTGCTTTTTCAGGGCTTTCAAAATAACCTATACGATTAATTGTCTCTTTTGGAACTATTGCAGCTATTTTTGCAGGACCCGAACCAACCGCGATTGTATCCTTTATTTTAAATCGCCATCCAGCCATCTGACAGGAAAGTGTTGCAATTGAAGGATGCTCAAGAATTGAGACATAAATTTTGTTATCTTGAATAGAAATTTTTCCAAGCCCTCCCATTGCTGCCTCTGCGGTTATGATTCCGTATTCAACCTTATCCCCTGCATCTTTTGTTTTATCCGTAACACCCATATCAAGGATAATTACCTCTCCGCTTGTTTCGCTATTTTCGTTCTTTTCAACCTTTATAATTTTTCTTTCTGTTTCAATCGTATCAAGCAGCTTGTATGCCTTTTCATTTACTTCAAGATTCATTTTATGATTTTATTAAAAAAACACAATTAATTATGAATTATAATATAAAAATAATATAAAAATAAACTATGAAAGCAAAATCCAAATTATGTGAAATTTTATGGAAATTTTATTGTAAATTTATTATATATGTTCTTAATTACTATTCCTAATTATCTAATCAAAGAATAATAAATCAAAGAATAATAAATCAAAGAATAATAAATCAAACAATACAAATAAAAAGAACAAAGTTGAAGATGGAAGAAACAAAATATATGAAACCTTTGGACGCATTGGGAGATGTATTAAATAAAGAAGTAATTGTGAAGACAAAAAACGGGCTTGAAATTTCAGGAACATTGAGGGCATTTGATATGCATGTGAATATTGTATTGGGAAATGTCCGTTTTAAAGATAAAGATCCGGAAGGAAACATAGTTGAAAAACGACTGGAACAAATCTTTATAAGAGGAGATATGATTGTTATGGTAATGTAAATACAAATAAATTTAAGAAATAAAATTTAAAAATGAGTAAAGGAACACCAAGCTTCGGAAAGCATAATAAAGGGCATGTCCATATTTTATGTCCGCGATGCGGGAAATTTTCATTTCATCATGTAAAAAAGGTGTGTGCATCATGTGGTTACGGAAGAAGTGCAAGGATGCGACCTAGTAAGCAAAAGGATGTAGTAAGCAGGTAATGAAAACAGATGATGACGGATGATAAAATAAAATTTATCGCATTATGAAACTCTTCTGTATAACCGGAATGCCTTGTGCAGGAAAGACAACCGCAATAAAAATTTTAAGCGGTAAATTTCCTGTTGTAAGCATGGGGGATGTTATAAGAAGAGATATAAAGGAAAAAAATATAGATAAGGATATGAGAGAATACAGTACAGAAATCAGAAAAAAAGATAAGAGTTATGTGGCAAAAATTTGCATACCCGAACTAACGGAAATAGCAAAAATTTCAAAGACCTGTATCGTTGACGGAGTAAGAAATTACGAAGAAGTCGAAGAATTCAGGAAATTTTATGATGTAGTATTGCTCGCAATTCACGCATCGCCTAAAAAAAGATACGAAAGATTTACAAATAGAAAAAGGCCTGATGATAATCTTACTTACGATGGCTTTATAAATCGGGATATTTCCGAATTAAGCTGGGGATTAGGAAATGTTATTGCGTTAAGTGATTTAATAATCAGCAATGAAGAAGACGATGTGAATAAATTTAAAGAAAATTTAACTGCTAAAATTTCCCGAATAGAAAAATTATAATAAACTACTTTAAATTTATTAACTAAAAAATATAATTTATTAAAGCAAATAATAAAGCAAGTAAGGATATAAAGATAATAAAAAATAAAGATAATAACAAGCAATTAAATATAAAAATAAAGATAATAAAAAATAAAGATAATAACAAGCAATTAAATATAATAAAAAATAATAAATAACAAAAATAAATAAAAATCAAAAATTTAAAATGTTTACCGCAAAAATATCAAAGGTAAAGGACTTAAAAAGGGTTATAGAATCAGTATCAGTTCTTGTTGATGAAGGTACGTTAAACATATCTTCAAAAGGTATTGATATAAAAGTAATAGATCCGTCTCAGATAGCAATGGGGATCTTAAATATTCCAAAGACAATGTTTGAAGAATATACCCTTGAAGGAGATAAAGACTTGGTTGTCGGAATGAATTTTCTTGAACTTTCAAAGCTGATGAAAAGAACCCGTTCGGATGATACTGTTGAATTAAAGATTGACAAGAAAATAGGAATTAAATTTAAAGGAAAAACAACCAGGGACTATGAATTGGGTATTCTTGAAACATCTACACCGTCAAGAGAGCCGAAGATAGAAACGATTGACGAGATTAAAATTGCTGGAAATTTATTCGCGGACCATGTAAAAGATATAGAAATGGTAAGTTCAAAAATAGCAGTTGAATTTAATAGCAAAGGTGTTGTGCTTTCCGCAGAAGGAGATGTATCAGAAGTAACGATAGAAATTTCAGATGAAAATTTAATAGATAAGAATGTTAAGGAAGACGCAAAAGCAACATTTTCAATTGAATATTTAAAAAATTTAATCACAGCAGTAGATGCGGATACAATTATTACACTACGACTAAAGACAAATTCTCCGATGGTGTTAGAATATAGCATCGGTGATGCAAGTATAAAATATTATCTGGCACCCCGTATTGAAGGGGTTTGAAATTAAAGATGTTTAATTGTGTTTAACAAATTTAAGATAATTAAAAAGAAAATTTTTAATGTATAAAAATGACAAAGTATGAAATAGGACGACAAATAGGAAACAGAAGAGTGATAACGACAAGCGGAGAGCCGGTCGGGCAATTGTATGACATAGAAATGGAAACAAACGGTAAACTTAATAGTTTAATTGTGCTGCCGGATGCAAATGCAAAAGCAAATTTGCCAAAGGACGATAAGGGAAAGTTTGTTATTCCTTACAGTATGGTCAATGCGATTGGACAATATATTGTAATTAAGGGGTAAATAAAAGATAATTACTATGAAATACAGTGTCGGAGCAACAATAGAGGAAGCAGGGAACAGCGTATTAAACAAAACATCTTCGTGGAGGGTGTTGAAACCTGTTGTTGAGAACTGTAAAAAATGCGGATTGTGTGCTACATTTTGCCCTGAAGGAATTATTCAGATTAAGGACATAGCGGTTATTGACTATGATTATTGCAAGGGATGCGGGATTTGTGCAGAAGAGTGTCCTATAAAAGGTATTAAAATGGTCTTGGAAAACAAATAAAAGTAGATAACACAGATAACACAAAAAGTAAATAGAACAACAAAATTATTTTAATTTATTATTTTAAATTTTAATCTTACTATAAAATGCCATGTGGGAAGAAAAGAAAAAAGCAAAAGATGCGAAAACATAAACAAGAGAGGCGACAAAAATTATTAAGAAGCCAGCATAGCAGATAATTGCTATGTCTTAAATTTGATTGTTATGAACACAAAAAGAGGACTGATTGGAACTGTTGCAGGATTTGTCTCGTATGTTCTTTTTACATATTTATTTATTTTTTTTACATCTTCTAATATTGGAAATTTTTTATTTCTATTACCGATTTTACCCCTTTTTTCATTTTTGGCAGGCATAGGAATTGGTTATTTTATAAAGGAATTTAAGGAATGTTTAATATTCGGAGGAATTGGAAGCATTGTTGGAATTGCTGTTGTTTTTGCATTAAATTTTGAACATTTAAATAATGATTTGCTTGGTGTGATGGGTTTAAATGCAATGGGATTATTTTTCGGATTCGGATTCGGTGCAATATTGTATTATAGATCCGAGAGAAAAATAAAAATAATTGAGAAAATAAGCAGGAAAGGGTAAAATAAATACCCCAAGTATGATGCTTAAAATTGCAATTGTCGGAAATTCGCTATGCGCAGGAGAATTTATAAAAAAAACAGATAATGATGAAAGTGTCCGATTTATCGGACAGTGGATTCCTGAAAATTTGCCTGAAATAATTGATGATTTTTTAGAAATTAAAATTCCGGATTTTGTTTTTTCAGCGGATGTTGTGCTTGATTATACAAACCATCCGGATGTGCCATATCTGTTAAAAGATGCAAAAAAGATCTTAACAACATCAAGATGTAATTTGAAGAATGCCCTTCATACCGATTGTTTTTGTGCTGTTAACATAACTGAAAAATTCGGAATACCAGAATTCATGGTAAAGATAAATGAAGGCAAAATAAAAGATATAGTTGTTTTGAAATCATCTCCCTGCGGAGCGGCGTTTATTGTTGCGGAAAAAATTAAAGATAAAACACTGGAAGAGGCATTAAATACAGTTGGCTTACTAACACAATATGAGTGTAAAGGAAAAGGCGGACCAATTAGTTCTATTCACAAAGCAGCCGAAATTCATAAAAATGCTTTAGAGAAAGCAATAATGAACGCACAAAAATCTAAATCTCAGATTGACACAAAATTATAGCTCGTTAAATTTTTGTCGCTCTTATGTTGATTTTCACAGATAGAGTTCAAATACATTGTTGAAGTTTTGCAAATTTTAAAATTCAAGCACAAATTCAAATATAAATTCAAGTTCAAATACACTATAAAATGTAAAACACAAAAGTTCAATGTTCATAGGTATATGAGCGAAAACCATTTAGTTTTCTGAATTTACAAATAAAATTTAAATTCTTACATTAATTTTATGCTCTTTTAAAAATTTCTTAACAACAGGAATAGGATATTCATCAAAATGAAATATTGAGGCTGCTAATGCCGCACTTGCCTTTGTTTTTTTGAAGACCTCATAAATATGCTCGGGATTTCCAACCCCGCCGGATGCAATTACAGGAATATCTAAAATTTCCGAAATTTTTTTGGTTAAATTTAACTCGTAGCCATCTTTCATTCCGTCTTTGTCCATTGAAGTAAGCAAAATTTCACCTGCTCCTAATTGTTCGCATCGTTCCGCCCATTCAACTGCGTCAATTCCTGTTTCCTGTCTTCCTCCGTAAATATAAATTTCGTAACCGCTTTTTGTCCTGCCTGTTTTCTTGGCATCAATTGCGACAACGATGCACTGACTTCCGAAAATTTTTGCCGATTGTTTTATAAATTCGGGATTTTTTATTGCAGAAGTATTTATTGCAACCTTGTCTGCTCCTACATTTAAAATTTTATTAATATCCTCAATACTTTTAATCCCCCCTCCGACAGTTAAAGGCACGAATACCTTTTCCGCTGTTTTTTCAATCACATCAATCATTGTTCTTCGTTTTTCATAAGATGCGGTTATGTCCAAAAACACAATTTCATCCGCACCTTCTTTGTAATATTTTTCCGCTAAAATTTCAGGAATTCCCGCATAAATTATATTTTTAAATTTTTTTCCTTTAACTACCCTTCCTTTCGGAATACTTAAATCACAGTCAAGGCAGGGAATTATACGTTTTGTTAGCATTTTAAATTTTAAATTTATTTCATCTTAAAATTTATTTCAATTTATAATTTATTTCAAATTATTTCATCTTAAAATTTATTTCAATTTATAATTTATTTCAAATTTATTTATTTCATCTTAAAATTTTATTTCAATTTATAATTTATTTCAAATTTATTTCAAATTTATTTCAAATTATGTTTAATTTAAAATGTTAAATTTAAAATTATTAATATTAAATCTTAATAAATAATAGATATAATTATAATAATAAATTTTTTAAAATGGATTACGACCTTATTGTTGTAGGGGGAGGACCTGCAGGACTTTCTGCTGCATTGACCGCAGTGTGCTATAAATTAAAAACACTTGTAATTGATGCTGCTTCTGCTGGCGGAGCACCGATGAATAATTTTCCGTGGAAAATCGTTGATAATACTCTCGGATTCAGGAATATGACCGGAAAGCAGATCGCGAGTATATTTGTTGGGCACATAAAAGAAGAAGGTGTTGAAATAAAAGAGAATGAGAGTATTGAAAATATAACAAGAGATGATGCAGCTGATGAAATTTTAGTTGAAACAAATAAAGGCAAATACACTGCAAAGGCAGTAGTAATAGCAATAGGTGTACTTGGAAAGCCGCGAAAAGCAAATGTGCGTGGAGAAAATTTAAACGGCGTCAATTACACACTGACAGACCCAAATTTATATGCTAACAAGAATATTTTGGTTGCTGGCGGAGGAGATACGGCGGTTGAATGGGCAGTCGGACTTGCTCAAGCAGGAGCGGAAACAACAATAATGCACAGAAAAGGTGTATTCAGGGCAAACGAGAAAAACCAGAACGACATATCGCAGAGTAAAGTTAAAATTTTGTGGAATACAGAAACAAAGGAAATTTTAGGAGAAAACAACAGGGTTAAAAAAGTAATGTTCACAAATAACCAGACAAACGAAACAAAGACCGAGGACTTTGATGAAATTTTTCTCGCATTAGGTAATGTTCCGCACAGTGATTTTCTTGAAAAAATAAAAGTTAAAACAGATGAACGGAAGATGAAAATTATTGTTGATGAAACAATGAGAACAAGTATAAAAGGCATCTTCGCAGCAGGAGATATTACACAAAAGTGGCTTAGGATTCCTGAGGCAATAGGTGAAGGAGGATATGCCGGGATTTGTGCTTATAAATATATAAAGAATCCTTATTGGGCATAACTTTTTGTATGAGCAGAGCATCTGCACAAAATTTAAATAAAAAAACTTAGTAACTATTCAGCCACCCAAAAAATTAATGGTAAATTTTTGAAATTTTACGCCTCATTTTTCAAACGATTTCGTTTGAAAATCGCGGGTATTAAAAAATATTGCCTATCGGCGAACGTCGTATATCCTCCATCCGTTATATGACATTTGCCTTCGTCCACTAAAAAGTTTAATAATATTTTGAGATTAATGAATTATGATGAACAAAACAAAAACCAGAAAAATTGGAGCAACAGCACTTGTAGTTTTAGGCCTTTTGATATTCGCAGCTTATTCCATTCATCTCATATTGTTCAAACTTTCATTGCCCCCTTCAAACTCAGTCCTGACAGAGGGAAAATATGTTGCATATGGTTTGGAGGTGTGGGGTTTTCTCTTCTTATTGCCTGTTGTCATTTCCCTATTTTTATTAGCATATCTAATCTATCCTTCAAAATTTGAGAAATTTTCTACAATAGTAAAAACATTATCTGTGCTCCTCGCTATCGGCGGATTTGGAGTAACTGCTTTATATGTTGTCCTTGCGATTATCAATAATTTTCCACCAACAGATTACCTCTTGATGTTTATATCCGCACTCATTGTTGGGACATCTCCCTTTTGGATAATGGGAATTTTAGCTGTATTTGCGTTCAAAAAAGATAAATTTGAAAAAATGAAAAAGGAATATAAATTGGATTTGTTGCAAATTAAAAATTTTAAAGGTAAAAACCAATAAAATTTAATAAGAAATTTAAAATCTCATCGTTTAAAATAGATAATAAGATAATGGTTCGGAGGATAAAAGGAAAAAACACACAGCAAAAGTTTATTGCAGAGACATTGTAGTCTAAATCGTTAAAACCACTAATTTTGATTTCATTCAAATCAAATCTTATTCTCAATACAATACTCTCGCAAACCATTCAGCGAGGAAAAAAATTTTCGCATCATTACATTAACATAATACATTCCTTTCTCAGTTACCTCTAATTTATTATTTTCATTATCTTCTTTTATTATTCCACAAAATTTAAAAAACGCGATTTCCTTTCTTAACTTGCTGTGAATATCAGAATTGAATTTATCATAAAATTTATTTTTATCAAGTTCCATTCCAAATAATTTTGTTAGAAAATAATAATTAATAAATTCTCTTTCAGATAGTTTTTTCCACATCACAACCGGAAATTTCCCTTTATTTATCAAATTACCATAGTTTTCAAGCGAAAAAGAATTTGCATAAAAATTCCCGGAAAGGAAACTAACAGACCCTGCACCGATACCGATGTAATCATCGTAATCAATAATATATTCGTCAATTATTTTTTTGCCTTTTGAGAAACACCAGACAGTTGACGGATCATACAGTCCATTCATCTCATCTAAAATTACATCATAAAATTTTCTCTCTCGGGAATTATCAACGGTGTTAAATTTCTTCTCCATTGCTGATTTTTTGTGAGGAGACGGCATCAGCGGGTAGAATGTAACCTGTTCAATTTTTAGTTCCTTGAAAATTTTTATATCTTTTTTGAATTTCTCGCATGTCTGGGAGGGAAAGTTAAACATCAAATCAATATTTATCGTATCAAAATTCTCTTTTGCAATTAAAATTTTTTCTCGCGCTTCCTCTCCGGTGTGAGATGTCCTGCCCATGCTTTTTAAAAGTTCATCATCAAAACTCTGGACTCCAATTGAGAGCCGCTTGACACCTGAATTTTTTAATAAATTTACATTTTCGCAGTTCACATCCAAGGGATTTGTTTCAAGAGAAATTTGTTTTACATTGAAATTTTCATGCAGATAGTCAATAAATTCAATTAATTCAGGCATCATTATCGTGGGGGTCCCGCCGCCGAAATAGAAATGTGAAAATTCAAATCCCCGAGCAATGTATAATGCGAGTTCTTTTTTCAAATTTTTGAAATATTTTTTTGTAAGGTCTTCTTTGAAAAGATACCTGTTGAATGAGCAGTAAGGGCAGAGTCTTTTGCAAAAAGGAATGTGAACATAAAGGGATGCGTCATTTTTAATTTTCCTGTTAAAAATTGATTCGTCAAAATTTTCGTTGAGGTCTAAAAATTTTTTCCCCTCTCTTTGCATGACAAATTCAATGATTTTGGGTATCATGTTATGATTTAGATATGAATAATTTAGTATATAATTTATATAATTTAGTATGTGATTTAGAATTAAAGATTGTAAGTATTCAGAGGTGTTAAATTTATGTTATTTTTGTTATTTATGTTTTTGTGTTATTTGGCTATTTTTGTTAATATATTATACTTGTGATTAAAAATATATTTTAGCAGATGGATACAAAAATTTTCAGCGCCTTCACGGAGTTGAAAATAAGAACCAATATTTTACTATTTATTTTGTCCGATTATCATATCTCTTGTTAGGAATCCAATCACAATTCTGTTTTCCTCCACGATGCATAAATCCGCTGATAAAATTTTTCCAAAGGATTTCGTTATCAAATCATCTGCTTCAATAAATGCAACATTTTTATTCATTACTTCATAAACAGGTGTGTCATAAGAAATTTTACGGGTTGATATCTGGTTCATAAGTTCATTTATTCTAATTACTCCCTCAATTTTTCCGTTCATTGTAACAACAAAAGATGACGGAAGAGTGTAAGAATAAGCAAAGGAGTTTAAATTTAAATTTAAAAGATCTCCTACGGTTAAATTTCCGTTTATCTCCTGTAACCGGACCGCCAATTCTCTGTTTTTCATTCCTTTAAATTTTTCTCTTGTTTCCGTCCATCTGCCTTCACCCTCTCCGGCAACAAGCAGGAACATCCCTATAAACACCAACATTATACCATTAAAAGCATATCCTTTGAGCGTCAGAAATAATCCAACTAATATCATCACTACAAATAAAATTTTTGCTATTAATAATGAAATTTTTGTCGCTTTGAGATAATCCATGAACAACGCAAGGAATGCCCTTAAAACCCTTCCGCCGTCCATCGGAAATGCAGGAAGCAGATTAAACATAGCAAGCATAAAATTTATCCACATTATCCAGCCCAAAAATCCGAAAAGGTCTAATGAAAATTCGGGTGCAAAAATATTAAGATAGTGAGACCAGTTGGGGGTTAAAAACATGAGTAAGATAAGACAAACCCATGCAAACAAAATGTTAAATAAAGGTCCAGCAAAAGCCATCAGAAGTTCTGCTTTGGGATTTTCCTCAATCTCAACATCCGCTGCTCCGCCGATAGGATAAAGTGTTATACTCCTTACTTTAAATCCGAACTCAATGGCAACAACAGAATGCGAAAGTTCATGAAGCAAAACAATTGAAAACAAAATAAAAATTAACAATAAAGATGCGATTCCCGCTATGAAACCATAAGAGATGACAAACAACATAAATAAAAACAATATGAACATCAAAAAAGATATGTGTAATTTTACAGAAATTCCGAAAATTTCAAAAATTTTTATTGATGATTTCATTTGATGCTCATTAAGATATGTAAAAATTAAAATATAACGGGCCTGTGGTGATTTGAACACCAGGCCTCACGATTATCAGTCGTGCGCTCTAACCAAGCTGAGCTACAAGCCCTTAAAATAAAATTTTAAATTTTTATTCTTTTTTCGGTCGCCCTCTCTTTTTTCCAACCTTCTCAGATTTTTCCTCTACCGATTTCACATCCGATTTTAGTTCTTTATTCTCATCCTTTCTGCTTTTCTCTTCTTTTTTGATTTCCGTCTTTTCTTCTTTTTTACCTTTATCTTCTTTTTTGTCTTCCTTCTTTTCTTCTTTCTTACCTTTATCTTCTTTTTTGTCTTCCTTCTTTTCTTCTTTTTTACCTTTATCTTCTTTTTTGATTTCCTTCTTTTCTTCTTTCTTAATGTTATTTTTTTTGCTTTCCTTTTTCTCTTTCTTAAATTCTTTGTCGAGCAGTTCCTTAAATTCCTTTAAGTCGTTTTCAACATCCTGACTTGCCGAAATTAAGTCATCTGCTGGGTTTGATGAGCGAATATGTATTCGCGGTCCATTTAGCAAAGGGTGTGGTGTATAAGTATAAGCATCAATTTTTTTTTCTATTAGCTTTTTTCTAATCAGGTCAGGAATTTCTTTTGCAACCAATGATTCAATTTCTATTTCTTTATCTGTTTTTTGAATTAACTTAAATTTTTCTTTTTCCTTTTGTTCCGTTGTGTTATTTGTATTATCCATTTTATAGTTATAATTATATCTTTGTATTCTTTATACTTGTATATATTTATATTTTATATTAATTAAATTTTTAAGGTTAAATTTATAAATTGTAAAACTAACAAAAAACTAATAAGCTTAAATTTTTATTTCCTCTCTTATTGGATTTAAAATTTCAATTAAGTGTTCAGCGGTTGCACTCTTTAAATCGGCAGGATGTAATTTTTTGTTTATAAATGTATTCTCTAATTCGGTATAACTGCTAAATTCCAAATCACCGCCAAATTTTTCAGGCCTTCGGACTTTAAATTTATCTGTCTTCGAAAATATTATAAATTTACAGATTTGTAAGACGGGATTGTCTTCTGTTGATATGGGACAATATGCAGAGGAAATTTTTTTCTTTATTACTTCTGGATCTTCATCAATCTTTATCATCGTTTCCGGCTTGCTGCTTGACATCTTTGAACCGGGACCTAAAAGAGATACGATTAAAGGAGAATGGCAAAACACAATGTTTTTATAAATTGCAGGTAAAATTTCTCTTGCGAGCATGTGAATTTTTCTCTGTTCCAAACCACCGTAAGCAACATCTACTTTCAACGCCTTCATATCAGCAATCTGCATAAGAGGATAAATCATCTGTGAAACCCTTGCGTTTTCAAGGTCTCTTGCTACTTCCTGCATACTTCTCCTTGCCCTGTCCACAGTAATTTCCAGCCCCAATGCCAATACATCTTGCACATAACTTTTTTCAAACTGAAACTCAGAGCCGCGCACAAATTCGGACTCTTTCAATCCGAGTGCAATGAAGCATTTTTTCCAGTAATTTACCATTTCTTCAATAAATTGAGCATCGCCTTTACGGTTCAGTTTCGTATGCACATCGGCAAGCAAAATTTTTACCTTGAATCCAGCATTTTGAAATCTTAATAAATTTAAGGCAGTTGTCATAGTTCCTATATGGAATGGACCTGATGTTTCATATCCGCAATAAACAACGCTGCCTTCTTTTAAGTTGTCAAATTCTTCTTCCGTTATTATTTCCGTTAAATTTTCCTTTAAATTTTTTAGTTTTTTAGCATCCATTTTTTATGGTAAAGAAAGTAATAATTAGGTTTTGTTATAGTAAATTTTTATTATTTCCGAACGAAGCGATGTGATTTTAAATTTTATAAATTTTAAATATGAGAGCGAAGCGATTTTAAATTTTATAAATTTTAAATATGAGAGCGAAGCGATTTTAAATTTATTTAAAATGTAGATTATATTGTTTCAGGTCTTTCGGTTCGCAGTAAAAATATATCAAATTTATTGATATTGAAATTTAATTATCTATATAAATTTAATTATCTATATAAATTTAATTATCTATATAAATTTAATTATCTATATAAATTAACTAAAATGGAATCCAGAAAGATTCAATTTACCGGAAAATCATCTTATATTGTGTCTTTGCCAAAGAACTGGGTTGAATCACAGGGAATAAAAAAGAACGATTCGGTCATAATAATACCTCACAGAAACGGGACTCTGATGCTCATGCCAAAGGCAGGAAAAAAGCGAATAGAAACCAGAGAGATTGATATAGATAGTATAGGAGATAATGAGACCTTGTTATTCAGAATTCTTATAAGTGCATATATAAACGGATACTCAAACATAGTATTAAAATCAAAAAAAGAAATATCTCCAATGGTTAGAAACTGTGCAATAAAATTTGCCCAAAGTGCTATAGGTCCGGAAATAATAGATGAAGATGATGCAACTATAACAATTAAGGACTTGCTTGACCCATGTGAAATGCCATTTGATAAGACAATAAAGAGAATGTATGCTCTTACAAAAGCAATGCATGAAAGTGCGATGTCAGCAATCAGGAATAATGATAAGGAAACCGCAAAAAAAACAATTGAGATGGACACTGATGTGGATAGATTGCATTGGTTTGTTTCAAGGCAATTCAATATTTTACTGAAAAATATGGAGTTTTCGGAAAAAATGGGATTAACACAAAATGAGGGGGCGTATTATTTTTTAATAAGCCGGCTGATTGAAAGAATTGCCGACCATGCAGTTAAGATAGCAAGAGCATCTCTTTTTGTTATGGATGAAGGTATTAGTGCAGATATGGTCGGAATGCTGTCCTCGCAGAGCGAAACTGCTTTAAAAATTTTCGGCAATTCCTTTGATGCATGGACTAAAAAAGACATAAATTTAGCGAATAAAAATATTGACTCTATAGAAAAACTGATTTCGGGTTGTGAGACAATAAATAAGGAGATATTAAGGAAGAACTACAAATCGGCAACTTATATGAGTGATATTATTGACAGTATAAGAAGGACAGGAGAATATTCTACGGATATGTCTGAAATTACAATAAACTCTCTCGTTGACAATAAAATATGATGGAATTTATAAGATAGAATAAAAATTTTCTTTTTCACGATTTTAAGTTTATCCTGGACAGAGATTCTGTTGCCGTTCTAACATTTTTTGTTTGAATAGATACAATTTAGAAACTACATGTTTCTGATGAATCGGTAAATTTATTTATTTTAAATTTATTTATCTGGTTGTAATCTAATATATTTGTGTTTTAATTTATATAGTTAAATTTTAATTCATATATTTATAGTTCAAAATATAATTATTAATCAAAAAATAAAAAATTTTAAAATGGTTTTTGAATGGTTAATTCCAAAGGACAAGGAATTTTACGGATTTTTTGAAGAGCAGGCAAAAATAGTAGTTGTGGCAAGTGAAAAATTAAGCGAAATTTTAGAAAATTATTCGAAGGGAAAAACAGAAATTTATGCCGGTGAAATGAAAGACATTGAACATAAAGCAGATGAAATTGCGGAAAAAATTTATATAAAGACGGCAACCTCTTTTATGACACCTATTGATACCGAGCGGATTATCGGATTAAATAAGGAACTGGATAATATAGTTGATATGATTGAAAAATTTATCAGTATGTGTAATGTGTATGAATTAACAGGCATAGATGATTATATATTAAAATTCGGAAATTTATTGAAAGATACATCTATAATTATACAAAAAAATGTTTCTTACCTGCGGGATGCGGAGAAAAACAAAGAAAATATCAAAAAATTAAACGAAGAGATCAGAGAAAAAGAAAGAAAAGGTGATGAAATTTATAAAGCAGCGATGAAGGAGTTGTTTAAAAGTAAGGATGCGATACATATTATAAAAATGAGGGATATTTATGATACATTAGAGGATGCAATGGATGCGTGCAGGGATGTCGCAGATGAAATTTCAGACATAATAACAAAGTTGGCATAAATGAATATATAGGGAATTAGCATAAGCGAAAAATTTAACATAAGCGAAAATGATAGAGTCTGTTTTATTACCTGTTGCCATTCTTGTTGCCATAATTCTGGTTTTTGATTTTATTAACGGGTTTCATGATACGGCAAATCAGGTAAGTCCGGCAATCGGATCAAAGGCATTAAAGCCGAGAGATGCGGTTTTGCTTGCGGCAATAATGAATTTTGCAGGACCTTTTGTTTTAGGCACACTGGTAGCAAATACGATTGGAAAGATAGTGGATGCAAAGGCATTGCAATCCTTGTCTACAGATTTTGCTTTAACTGTGATTGGATGTGCAATACTTGCGGCAATTGTGTGGAATTTAATAACATGGCAGAAAGGAATTCCGTCTTCGTCAAGTCATGCCCTTGTTGGAGGTGTTGTCGGTGCGGCGGCAATAGCAATCGGATTTGATGCAATAAATCCGGCAGCAATAACAAAAACCATAAACGGATTACTTTTTTCTCCGTTAATTGCATTTTGTTTTGCATTTTTATTGACAATACTGATTTTTTGGGTTACCTTCAAGGTCTTAAAAAACAGCCCGAAATCAGGAAAAATTTATAAATACTCTCAGATTTTCTTTGTAATATGGACCGGCCTGGCTCACGGAGGAAATGATGCGACAAAATCAATGGGAATAATCGGACTGGTTTTGCTTATTACGGGAATAACACAAAAATTTGAAATTCCTGTTTGGGCCATATTTTCATGTTCATTGGCAATGGCACTTGGAACTGCAATCGGCGGATTTAAGATTATAAGAACAATGGCAAAGAAAATGACAAAATTAAGTCCTGATTTGGGATTTGCTGCGCAGGCGGGGAATTCTCTTGTTTTAACTCTTGGAACCATAACCGGCTTTCCGATGTCAACAACACATGTAATAACTACGAGTATTATGGGGGCGGGAAGTGCAAAGGGATTTAAGCGCGTGCAGTGGGGGTTGGGAAAAAATATAGTCCTTGCATGGATTTTGACAATTCCGATAACAGCGGTTATTGCGGGGTTGCTGGTATTTCTGGCAAAAATTTTATTCTTTTAAATTTATTGATTTTTGGTTCATCTGAAGTATTTGTTTAGCTAATTGATTTTACTGAAAATTATGGGTATATAAAAAGGTAAACTTTGGACAATTTTTAAAGTTAGAATTTATGTGTATATATTGTTATAGTATATAAGAGGTCTAAAAATTTTAGTAGTTATTTTCAAAACACATAGTTTTAAAATACTGAAAATCTGCAAGATTTTCAATCTTACAAAATGCAAAGCATTTTGTAAATCTCCGAATGAAATGAGGTAATTTTTTCACAATTTTCACACTTAATTTTTTAAGCAGCTAAACAAAACCCTCCGAACAACTTGCTTTTTAAGAAATAGGTTTAAAAGTTATTTAAATATTTATACTTTTATTTATAATTAGTATGTATTAAACAATTAAGGGATATATTCTGCGGGGCATCCGGATTCAATGGTTTTTGTATTGTGAAAAACAACCAATCCCTTTTTCACTTTATTTTGGCTGGATGCCCCTAAAATTAATAAATTTAGGATCATATTTTTAAGAGAGTGATACGCTTAAAATGATGTTAAAATTTTCAAAA
>JAGTWP010000019.1:0-16048 GCA_018260755.1 Candidatus Altarchaeum sp.
ATATATTTGTATTTGAAGGATAATTTATAACAACAGAAGATTAAACGGTCTCAAAATTTATAATTTTCAGTATTTAAAAATCTTGCAGATTTTTAAAGATTGAAAACTTATAGTTTTCAGTATTTAAAAATCTTGCAGATTTTTAAAGATTGAAAACTTATAATTTTCAGTATACTTAAAACAAGTTTTAAAATGGATAAAAGCAACATTAATAAAAAAAATAAGGATGATAAAGGCAGGGAAAAGAAAAAGAAAAGAAATTTTTTCCCGATAATTTTTTTTGCTGCTCTTCTGCTGTTGTTTATTGGCACATACATTTTTTTGCATCCTTATGTTGACAAACCCCCAGAAATTGCCACTGCTGAAAATGCAGCACTTCAAAAGGAAAATGCAGGCGACATTACAGGTGCCATAGATGAATACAACAATCTGCTGAATAAAGAAAATAACGCTGAAAAGAAATGCATATATTATACGAGAATCGCAAAATTATATTCCCAATTGGAAAAAGAAGAAATTGCAAAGGGATATTATGAAAATGCCGCAAATATTGCCGGCGAAAAAAATTTTTCAAACTGTATGTATGAAGCAATGTTCTGGAGATGGTATTATGAGAAAAATGCAACATGTTTAATGAAAGCGGTAGATATTGCAGAAAATTTAAATGACGCTAAAAAGAAATTTTACTCTTATTCTCAACTGGCAAATTATTATCTTAATTCTCAGGATTTTACAAAAGCAAAGGAAATTTATGATAAAGCGATGGCATTAAGTAACGAGGGGGACTATAAAACAATCGGCTATAATTATTTTGGAATCGGAGCACTTTATACCGAATGGAATATGTATGAGATTGCGCTGCAAAATTTAAAACTTGCCGAGGATTACTTAAAAAAGAGCGATGATAAAGATGGTCTGATGGATACATATCTGAGAATTGCATATATTTATGCAAAAAACAATGATACCGAAAATGCAATGGCCTATTACGAAAAGGCATGTAAAATTTCAAACATAACTAATAAAAACAGTAACGCCGAATTGGGAATTGCTTCTGGGTATATAACGATTGCACAGAAAAAATTAGAAAATAAGGACTACAACGATGCGATAGAACATTCAAAAACAGCAATAAATTTACTTATGGAATATCACAGCAGTGAGCAGGACATGGCAAACGCGCAAAACATTCTATGCTATGCTTATTTTGCAATGAAGCAGGATGTAGAAGCGGATCAGTGCTATGGTTTTCTTAAAATTGGGTTATTGGATAATGATGCAAATAAATTTAAAGCATATAAATCAAGGGCATCGCTTAACGAATTCTTTGGATTAACATACGAAGGAATAGAGATAACGGTTGCCGAAGATGAAAACGGAACAATGAAACAGACAAATGCTTCATGTGGAAGAATCCTGCTCGCAGTTGATGACTATAAAAAAGCAGCGGAAACAGGTAAAAAGATCAATGTGAGCGATGAGGAAACAAAAGGTATTAACTTTAAAATTTCCGAACTTGAAAATAAGGCAAAAGAATGCAATATAAATTAAATCACAGGGACTTCATAGAAAAGGACTCTAAATTTTATGCCATTTTAAGCACAAAACCATTGGTATGTTCTTTAAGATACGCACAAACAGATGGAATTCTTAAAAAGGTTGATGGAGGAATTGTTGTTATTGATGATATTGACGATGTCCAAATTTTTAGCGGAAGAGAACGACTGAACGATATAATTAACCATCACGCAGATGTTTATGAGCGGGATGTGTATGATTTGGCTAAATTTCTGTCAAATTTTACCGACACAAAAAATTTGGGAATTTCCGGTTCTGGACTTATTAAATGTTACAAAAATGATTCTGACATTGACTTTGTTGTTTACGGAATAAAAAATTTTAACAATGCGAGGAATGCAATCAAACGAGCAATTTTAAACAACGGGGTAGTTAAGAACTTAAATTTGGAACAATGGAAAGAACTCTATGCAAAGCGGATATTCGGTAATGAATTAACTTATGATGAATTTTTATGGCACGAGAACAGAAAATTTAATAAAGGAACAATCAACAACAGAAAATTTGATCTTTTGCTTTCGGATGATGTAAGGGTAAATTTAAATTTTAAAAAAATCGGAAATATTGTAAAGAAAGGTAAAGTTATCAAATCAAGTCCCTTTTCATATCCTGCTTATTATGAAATTATTGAGCACAACGAAATTTCAAAAATTTTATGTTGGACACATACCTACATTGGGCAGGCATTTGAAGGTGAAAATATAGAAGTTTCCGGGATGCTTGAAGAAATAAATAACAGAACAGGTTATGAAAAATTTATAATTGTTGGAACATCAAGAAAAGCAATCGGCGAATATATAAAAGTAATAAAGTGAAAAATAAGAAAAAAAATGAAATAAAATTTACTGAATTAACGAAATGAAGAAATGCCCGAAATGCGGAAAAATGTTAATTATTTATTATTTATTGAAATTGTAATTATCAAATAATTAAAAATTTAAAAAATATAATAAAAACAATAACCTTTAAAAAATAAAATTTAAAAATTTTTAAAATGAATGAAAAAAATTTGTTAAAGGGCTATGAATTATTAGGAATTGCAGCAGTCGGAGCAATTTTGATTTTAAGTATATTGATAAGCGGATGTGTGGAAGATTCTAAAACCACAACTGTGGAAGAAGGTAACCAAGTCGGAGTTTATTACATAGGAAAACTACAGAACGGGACAATATTTGACCAGTCCAAAGAAGGTAATCCTTTAACATTCATTGTTGGCAGCGGACAAATGATCAAAGGGTTTGAAGAAGCCGTGATTGGAATGAAAGAGAATGAAACAAAAAATGTGACATTAGATCCGGAAAAGGCTTATGGTGAAAGAGATCTAAACAAAGTGAAAAAAATTCCAAAAGTCAGTGTAGAGTCCATATTTATAGACAATGTCCCATTAGGTGATTTCAAACAGATAATTGGAAAAGACCCTGTTATTAATAAAACATACACAATACAACGAATACCCTGGCCTGTAAAGGTTGTAGAAATAAAAAATACAACAGTAAAACTAAAACACGAGCCAGTTTCAGGCACAGTAATTAATATTGGTTTTGGTAAAGTAACTACTGTAACAACAAATGAAACCAATCTGACACTTACCTCTAATCCTGTAGTTGGCACAAGGCTAAATACACAGTCAGGAGTTGCGGTAGTATCGGATGTTGATAATAAAGATATCACTCTGGATTATAATCATCCTATGGCTGGAAAAACTTTAAATTTTGAAATTAAATTAGTTGAAATTAAAAAATTTGACAAACCCGATGTTGAGGTTTTCGTCATGGCTTACTGTCCTTATGGAACTCAGATAGAAAAAGGAATAATACCTGTTCACGAACTGCTAAAAGATAAAGCGAATATTAGCATAAGGTTTGTGCAGTATACGATGCATGGAAAAAATGAGATTGATGAAAATACAAAGCAGTATTGCATACAAAAGGAACAACAGGATAAATATTGGGGGTATCTTGCGTGCTTCCTTGAAAAAGGTGATTCGGCGAATTGCTTAAACAAAACCAATATAGATAAAAACAAGCTTCAAAGTTGTATAAATGAGGCCGATAAAGAATTCAGTATTTCATCTGATTTAGCTTCGGGTGCCCAGTATCCGAGATACAGAGTCAATGAAGGTATTGCAATGAAGTACGGCGTTCAAGGTTCTCCAACATTTGTTATAAATGGTGCACAAGTTAATGCAAATAGAGATTCGGAGTCATTAAAAAATGCAATTTGTAATGCCTTTCCACAAAAAAAGCGACCTGCCGAATGCAATCAGACATTAAGTAGTACTCCCCCTTCTCCCGGCTTTGGTTTTAGCGGAACCGGAACTAATAGTGGCGCAACATGTGGATAATTTTTTTAAAATGGATGAAAAAAATTTGTTAAAAGAGTATGAATTATTAGGAATTGCAGCAGTCGGAGCAATTTTGATTTTAAGTATATTGATAAGCGGATGTGTAGATTCAGGGGGAAAACTTGTAAAAGAAGGAGATAATGTAAAAGCAAATATTACCGAAAGCAATATAACAAACACAATTTTTATAGAAAATATATCTGCTAAAGGAAAGAGTTACCCTTTTGAAAAGGATTTAATCGGACTGAATATCGGAGAAAAGAAAATTTTAAGTTATGAGGAAATTATTTCTGTAAAATTAAGTCAGGAACCAAAAGCAAATACCGTATATTCTACTCCTCAAGGGGCAATAAGGGTATTTAATGTTACGGATACACAATTTTATGTAGGACAACAACCATTAACCGGAGAAACCTTAAAATTTCATGTAACTATGAAGAACATAACAAGTAAAAAAGTAAATGAAAGCATAAAGACAACTGTTGAAAACGGTGATTCTGTTGAAGTTGAATATATAGGAACATTGACTAATGGAACGAAATTTGATAGTGGAACTATAAATTTTACAGTTGGAAGCAAGCAGATGATAAATGGCTTTGATAAAGGTGTTGTCGGGATGAAAATAGGTGAAAGCAAAGATATGGTTATTCCTCCGGAAGACGGATACGGACTTCCCGAAGCGATTCCAAGAGTAATTCCGCAAGAAATAACAATAGATGTATTTAAAGGTGCATTCAACAACGAAGAACCAATAAAAGGCAAAGAATATACAAATTTAAATAGTTTACCATGGCCAATTAAGGTCATAGATGTTAAAACAAGAACTCATAACATTACAATTGAAATTTTAGATGCCGGAAATTTTTCTTATTCTTGTCTTGAAGGATATGGAATTGATAAAGGAGCAGTTATATTTTATCATACCGACTGGTGTCCGCACTGTCAAAAGATGAAGCCATGGGTTCAAAATTTAACTGATGAAGGATATAAATTTTTCTCGGTTGAAGCAGAAAAAGAGCCGAACAAAGTAAAGATTGTAAAAGAATGTGCATCTAAAGAAATAAATACTGGTGGAGGAATTCCGCAATTCGGATGTCCTGCAAATGGAAAAAGCCACATTGGCGAATTTACGAGTATAGCGGATATGAAAAATTTTGCAGAAGAATGTAATAAAGCAGCGTAAAACGCACAAACCTAAAAATATTATAAATTTAAAATTTCTTTTAAAAATTTAAAATGGAAATGCAGGACGAAGTCAGGGATAAAATAATGCAGTATCAGCAGATGCAGGAAAGTTTACAGTATTTTATGATTCAGGAACAGCAGTTAAAGGCAAAGATAAGCGAAAGTGAGGAGGCATTAAAAAAGATAGAAAACTACAATGAAGGAAAAATTTATGCTATTGTCGGAAAGATTATGGTTGAAACGAAGAAGGATGAAACAATTGCAAAACTGAAAGAGGACAAAGAGATAGCAGAGGTTCGGCTGAAGTCGATGGAAAGACAAGAGACAAAACTGAAAGAAGGAATAACTAAATTAGGTACCGAATTACAAACATTTTTACAGCAGGCACAACCGACTCATGGGGGAAATTAGAAATTTATAATTTATACATGGTAAAAATTTAAGATTTAAAAAAAGACATCAAAAAATTACGAATGGTATGTAAAAGCTAATTTAAGAGAATCTGCAGGTAAGTAGGTAGTAATTGATAACAAGATGAAAAGTACCAGACCGTAAAAAACAAAATGACCAAAAATTGGCAATTGTATTTTTAATGGTTTAAAGGATTTAAATGAAAAGTTTTTAATAAAAAATTTTTAATAAAAAAATAAATGGCTCCTCAAACAATTTCGGAAAAAATTTTCTCATCGCATATAAAAAAAGAAGTATCTGCGGGAGATGTAGTTGAAGCGGAAGTTGATTATGTAATGGTAAATGATGTTACAGGACTGCCCGCATTTGAAGCATACAAAAATTTTAATGTTGAACCAATGATTGACAAGGTTGTTCTGATTCCTGATCATTATGTTCCGAATAAAGATGTTCCTTCTGCGATGCAGGCAAAGGCGATGAGGGAATTTGCAAAAAACCATCGTATTAAGAATTATTTTGAGATCGGAAGAGGTGGTGTTTGTCATCAGCTCATGATTGAAAAGGGCTTTGTCGCTCCGGGAAGATTAATTGTTGGAGCGGACTCGCATACCTGCACTTACGGGGCATTGGGTTGTTTTTCAACCGGAATTGGTTCTACTGAAGCGGCAAGTGCTATGGCAACCGGAAAACTATGGTTCAAAGTTCCCGAAACGCAAAAATTTGTGATTAACAAAAATTTAAAAAAATTTGTCGGCGGCAAGGATGTAATATTGAAGATTATCGGAGATATTGGTGTTGATGGTGCCTTGTATAAGACAATGGAATTTTACGGAGAAACAGTAGAACATTTGCCTCTTGCAGACAGAATCACGATTTCAAACATGGCAATTGAAGCAGGAGGAAAAGCAGGAATTTTTCCTGCGGATGAAAAGGTTTCTGAATATTTAAACGGAAGGGTTATAGGAAATTATAAGGCGGTTTATGCTGATGAAAATGCCGAATATTGTGAGACCTTCAATTATGATGCAGGTAAAATTGACTGCATGGTTGCGATGCCGTATTTACCTTCAAATGTAAAACCTGCATCTGAATTAAACCATATTGCAATTGATCAGGCATATTTAGGAAGCTGCACAAATGGACGACTTGAGGATTTACGCATTGCTGCAAAAATTTTAAAAAATAAAAAAGTTAATAGTGCTGTAAGAATGATTGTTGTTCCCGCATCAACGGAAATTTATACACAGGCAATGAAAGAAGGACTTTTTGAAACTTTTATTAGGGCGGGAGCATACATTTCAGGCCCCACCTGCGGTGCATGTCTCGGCGGATATATGGGTGTTCTGGCAAGCAAAGAAAGATGTATTTCTTCAACAAACAGAAATTTTATCGGAAGGATGGGGGCAAAGGATAGTGAGGTCTATTTGGCAAATCCCGCTGTTGTTGCTGCAAGTGCTATAACAGGAAGAATTACAGACCCGAATGAAATTTTGTAAATTGTAAATTTAATACTTGTTAGAAATTTCGGAGTGATGTTTGCCGTAATGAAATTTCATTAAGAGTAATATTATGTTAAGCAAGACCCCGATAAAATTTACTAAAATTATAACTATGTCATTTCTGAAAAACCCATAAATTATCCATAAAAACATGCCCGCGCATAAAAGTCCGAGCATAAGATAAGACAAATCATCTAATCGCTTTGTTTTCCGGCCCTTATAAATTTGAGGGATAAATCCGCTTAAAGTTATTATTCCTGCACTTATTCCTAACATTGATATAAAATCCAATTTTTGTTTTTATGATTTTTTAATTTTTTAACAATTATTAAATCAAATAAAAATGCAACCTAAATATAAAAGAGTCCTGCAAGATGAAAGGCCTGACTTGTATAATACAATTATAAAATATGATGAAAACAGGGAAAATTTACTCTCAAAATTCGCAACGAAAAACAATGATGGAATAAGAAGAGAACAAAAATTTATGGAAGACATACGAACAAAATTTTCAAGGGATGCGGACAGGATAATCCATTCAAAGGCATACAGCAGATATATTGACAAAACACAGGTATTCTTTCTGGTTGATAATGACCATATTACACACAGAGTATTGCATATCCAGCTCGTATCAAAGATTGCCCGCACAATCGGAAGGTCTTTACGACTGAATGAGGATTTAATTGAAGCAATTGCCATGGGTCATGACATCGGACATCCGCCTTTCGGGCATCTGGGGGAAAAAATTTTGTCGGACTTATGCAAAAAGAATAGGAGCGAAATATTTTTACATAATGTTGAAGGTGTGAAATTTTTGGATGATATTGAAAATTGTAATTTAACATTACAGGTTCTTGACGGAATTCTGTGCCATAACGGTGAAATATTTGAAAGGAGTTTAAAGCCGGACAGGAAGAAGGACTGGAAAATTTTTGACAACGAAATAAAGGAAATTTTAAAAGACAAAGGCGGAACGAAAGATTATAGACCTATGACTCTTGAAGGGTGCGTAGTTAGAGTGGCTGATATTATTGCCTATCTCGGAAGGGATATTCAGGATGCGATTGAAATCGGATTAATAAACAGAGGCGATTTAAATTCAATATCTGAAGAATGCAAGGGAAAAATCGGTACTGAAAACGCCGACATCGTTAATAATCTTATAATTGACATAATTGAGAACAGTTTTGACAAAGAAGACGAAATTTCTTATTCAAAGGAAATTTATGAGTGCCTGAAAAAATATGAAAAGTTTAACTATGATAAAATTTACAATAATCCGAAGCGACTGGGAGAGAAAAGCAAGATTGAGGAAATGTACAGGACATTATTTGAGAAATTTTTAAATGACTTAAAGCATAAAAATAAGGACTCTAAAATTTATGAACACTTTGTTGAAATTAAGAAAATAAACAGAGAATATGTTGAGAACTCTTCTTATGCCGAGATTGTCAGGGATTACATTGCGGGAATGACTGACAGATATTTTGAAGACGCATTTAAGGATGTTGTAATGCCTAAAAGAGTAAAGACATTTAAGGAAAAAGAAATTTAATGAGAAATCAAAATCATCAAATTATTAAAATTGTAAATTTATAAATTTTCCTTAAAATCACCAACCGTAAGCAATGAGAGCAAAGTTATTCCTTCTTTTGCCAGATTTTCCTTTGCCCCTTCCATCCTGTCAACAATTGTAATAATCACATCCGTTTTACAATTAAACCCCCTTACTGCATTCACTGCTTTTAGAACAGAGCCACCCGTTGTTGTAACATCTTCAACGAGCACAGCTTTGTAGTTTTCCTTTAAATTTCCCTCAATTAATTTTTTTGTTCCCCTTTTCTTTTCCTCTTTTCTTACAAAAAATCCCTGAAGCGGTTTTAAATTTTGGCTTTTTGTAATTATGGCAGAGACGATGGGAATTCCTCCTGTTTCCATACCTCCGACATAACTAATATCCGGACATTGAGCCGTAATAATTTCAAGCATACCATCTGCTATTAAATTTGAACCTTCGGGATCAAGTGCAACGGGTTTCATATTAAAATAAAAAGGACTTTGCTTTCCTGAGGCGAGTTTAAATTTTTCCTCTTTGTTGCTCATTAATGCCTTTTCCTTAATCAGTTCAATTAACCGTTTCTTTTTTTCTGCATCCATTTTGGTTTTATAAATTAATTATATTCTGCATTTATCTTAACATAATCATAAGTCAAATCACATCCCCACGCCGTTGCATTGTTTTCTCCTTCATTTAAATTGAGCAAAATCCTTATGTTTTTTGCTTTCATTATGCCCCAGTCATCTAATTTATTGGCAATTCCTTTGTTTAAAACTTCAACAACCTTGTTAGTGTCAATGTCCTCAAATTTCAAATCAATATTGTCAAAATTTATTTTTGCAACACTTCCTGATGCACTCATTATTCTTCCCCAGTTTAAATTTTCCCCGAAAAATGCGGATTTAACCAAATTTGAATTCACTATTGTAAGTGCAATTTTTTTTGCCTTGTTTTGTGTCTTTGCACCTTCAACGACAACCTCTAAAAATTTAGTCGCTCCTTCTCCATCCGCCACAACCTTTTTTGCCAGTTCCTTTGTTGAAAATTTAAGCAAAAATTTAAAATCATCAACGCTGCAGGTTTTTGTTCCGTCGGAAAGTAAAATAATGCAGTCATTTGTGCTCATACACCCGTCGACAGAAATCATATTGAATGATTCGCCGACCGCTTCCTTTAAGCATTCATTCAAAATTTCTGCATTAGAAACATCATAATTTTCTCCTAAATTTGCGTTTGTTGTCAAAAAGCACAGCATCGTTGCCATATTCGGAGCAATCATTCCTGCACCTTTACAAATCCCGCCTATTTTTATTCCTTTGTATTCGTAAGAAATTTCCTTAAATTTTGTGTCCGTTGTCATAAGCGCTTTATTTGCATTTCGGGAAGAAATTTCATTAATGTCCAAATCATGAACGATTTTTCTTATTTTTTCAATATCCATCCGTTTTCCGATAATTCCTGTTGATTCACATAAAATTTCATCGGGATTGCTCTTTAATTTTTCAGATGCAATTTTGCACATTTCTTCGGCATCGGCAAGTCCTTCCCGGACACATGCATTTGCATTTCCGGAATTGGCAATTATTGCCTTAAATTTTTTCCTCTTATTCAATTGTGCTATATCATATTTTACGGGATTTGCCTTTATTGAGTTTTTTGTAAATACAGCGGCACAATCGCACAAATTTTCATTCCATATTAAAGCTACTCCATATTTTTCAGTCTTAATTCCGTTTGCCTTAAATTTGTTTATGCTTATGCCGTCATTGCATGATTTTATTTCTTTTATGTTTGATATGCTCATTTTGTTAAAATTTTGTTAAAATTTATATCTCTGCTTCCAACAAATTTATAATAACTCTGTTTATTGTAATTGCTTAACTGCGTTAAATTTTTCTGTCCGCTTAAATATTTCTCTTATTGCTAGTAAATCCAATTTTGATTGTGTTTTTATTGTCCCATTGGCGCGGTGAATTTTAAATCTTTCTTTTTGGATATAATAAGATAAATTTAGATTTTAACATAAATAAAATTTTAACTCTGTGAAATTTTCTCAAAAAATCTTTTTATATAAATTTCCGGTTTTTCGGTAACAATCTGTGCAAAGTCCTTTGGCAGACATTTTGAAAAATTCTGCCATTTATATCTTTCATCAAGCAGCACAATTACTCCTCTGTCTTTCTCACTCCTTATTCCTCTTCCCGCTGCCTGCACAACCTTATTCATTGCAGGATAAATATATCCGTACTTCCATCCTGCCTTGAATTTTTCATCATAATAATTTATTAACGCCTTTGTTTCCAAATCTGGAAAGTTCAAAGGCAGTCCAACAACAATAACCGCACTAAGTAAATTATTTGCATAGTCAATACCTTCCGAAAGCGAGCCGGCAAGCACCGCACACAGCACAGCACCACCTGAATTTTTAAATTTAACTAATTTTTTGTAAAGTTCCATGCGGTCTTCCTTTGTCATATCCTGCTGTTCAACTAAGAGCGGTTTCGTAAAATTTTCATTATTTAACAATTCCCTTATAAAAGATGAAATTTTATCCAAAATTTTGTAAGAAGGAAAGAAAATTGCGACATTGTCATCAACGCATTTTAAAATTTCATATATCTTCGCAGCATAAGTTTTGAACATTTCCTCGCTTCGCATTTCATACTTTGTAGTTAAGCCCTCAACAATTATGACCAATTTATTTTTCTTTGGAAACGGTGATTTGTACTCTTTCAGCATCGCCATTTTATCTGCAATTCCCAATATGTCTTTATACATCTCCAACGGGATTAATGTTCCGCTCATCAAAACAGCCGAATGACAAGTATTAAAAATTTCCGATGTTGAAACCGACGGGTCAAGACAATTATAATATAAAGAAAAATAGCCCCTGTATCTCCCTGTTGCATCCTTTCTCATTTCTTTCTTCAGTATTCTTACAAAACCCTTTTCATCCCTGTTCCAGCTTCCGAGAAATTTACCTATTGTATTTAAATATGAACGATAGCGATTCGGTGTTTTTAAAATTTCAGCGCCAGTGTAGTCTACATCATTTACAAAATCATCATATTTCCAGTTAGCAGGTCCTTCAATTTTACTGATGCCTTTTTCAACTGCTGCAACAAATTGAGATTTTTCTATAAAAATTTCATTATTATTGTTCAATTCCTTTCCAAACTCAGTTAAAATTTTTTTTAAATTTAAAACAGCATCATGAAGATAAATTTTGCCGACATTTTCCGCTTCTTTTCCTGCTCTTTCAATTGAAAATTCGCTGATAGAATGGCTTAAAAGAGTTCTTATCCTTTCCGGAAGATTATGTGATTCGTCAATTATAATGATTGAATCACTTAACTCTTTCTCAATCCTTGTTAGGAAGGTATCCCTGACTGACTTTGAAAATATGTGAAAGTAATCACAAATTATTATATTTGCATCCTTTGCACATTCAATTGTAATCTCATAAGGGCATACATCGTGTCTGCTGCACATTTCCCTTACCTCTTCGCTGTGCATTATGAAATTTTTTACCTCGTTTTTAATTCTGTCTGCAATGAGTTCTTCATTTTTTTTAGGATGGGCATTTTTGTAAAACGGACATTCTTCATGCTCCTTTTTTGCCTTGCAGAATTCATTGAATTCACTACTTGAAATGTCATCTATGTCCGGATACAGACACATCCATTGCTTTCCTATTATATCAACAGCGGTAAAATTTATATTGTATTTTTCTTTTATTTTTTTTAATGTCTCTATAACAATCTCGTGCTGTGTGTGTTTCGGAGTAAGAAAGAATATTGTCTTGTTGTTTTTTAATGCATAGTCAAGCATTCCGCCAAGAGCAGCAGCTGTCTTTCCGATTCCTGTCGGTGCGTGAGCGAGTAAAATTTTTCCTTCGTTAACGCTTTTATAAACATCATCCAAAAATTCCTTTTGACCGTCACGGATATTTGAATAAGGAAACAATATATCCGAATTTTGCGGCGTTGTATTTGTTACCTTCTCTTCAGGCATTTTTGTCGGGCTTTTTGTTATTTTTCACCATGTTTTGCTTAAACCTCTAAGACCTTGTGATAAATTTTGAGTGCTTTTAATTTCCTCCGGAAGCACTACTGTATCTTTTTCGTTTTCATCCTTTTTGTTTTTAGATTCTTTCTCTTTCATCAATGAATATACATAAGTAAGAGCATAGACGGACAAAATGTAAGGAGCAACAATAATGTCCAACACAATTGAAAAAATTTCTTCAATAACATATAAAGAAAATGAAGGCTCCATCGCATTTGCAAACGAAATTATAAGTGCAGGAATTGAAACGAGTAGTTGAATAACAAAGACAATTAAAATCAGAAAGGTAAATTTTTTTGTGTTGTCCTTTACAAAATTTAATGACTTTTTTACTGCGTCGGTTACATCTGTATTGTCATTCAACACAATGACAGATGGCAAAATATAAGTAATTGAAGAAATTACTATGAAAGTAATGAATATCAAAACAACGGTTAAGAACATAAAAAGAATAAGAAAAGGTATAAGAAAGATATATAACAAAAGAGGATTGATAAAGCCAATGGCAATAGTTAAAATCAAAAGGATAAAGGTAATAATTGTTCCCCACAGATAAATTTTCCTAAATTTTTTCGAGAGAATGTAATATCCCACAGCAAGCAATATAATCACTTGAATAAAAAACATAATAAATACTACAAGCATAATTTCTCCTAATGTTACCATGCCTGAATAAGATGCTGAAACAGATGAAGGCAAAAGAGAAAAAGACCAAAAGAATAATATTATTCCGATAATTCCGGGAAGGAAAAACAAGATATTTGCTGCCAAGACACCGAATATCGCTACGGGACCCTTTGTTATTGTTGTTTTTCCTATGTCTAAAATTTTTGTTTTTTGTCCGTTAAGATAGTCCTTTACAGCTCTCAATCCTGCAACATTGGCAAGAACTGTGAAGACAAAGAGAAAAATTGAATATATTATGATTAAATTCATAATGTCCATAAATTTCTTAAAAAAATAACTATCAAAACCATCGGAATTCGCATAAAATGTAGATGAATAAGAACTTTGATAAGTGGTTAGTTCAAACTCAAACATTGGTTTTGCAACGAACAAAAAACTCAAAATTGAAATTATTCCTAAAATTATAAAAGGTACAAATATTACTTTATTCTTTTTTAATACATCAAGCCCGTTTTTTAATGCGTCAGATAACATTTTCTAAATTTTTAAATTTTTTCCTGCATATTTATTCTCTCAGATATATTCTTTTTAATTTCATTTTCACTTTGTAATTTAGTCATATATTTCGCTACAAAGATATTACTCCCCAAACATCCTAATCCGTAATGTACTTCTTCCTTGCCTTTATGCTCACAAATAATCAATCCTACTGGTGGTTTTTCCCACGAATACATTTTATTTTCTCAGTAATAGTTAAGGTATTTATTAATTTTTAGAGGAAATTTATATATCTAAATTTACCACTTCAAGTGCATGCTTCTGTATAAAGTCCCTTCTTGGTTCAACCTCTTCACCCATCAACAAAGTAAAGATTCTGTCCGCCTCAACGGCATCTCCAATAGTAACCTTTACAATCTTTCTGTTATTCATATTCATTGTCGTGCTCCATAATTGTTCCGGATTCATTTCACCTAATCCTTTATATCTCTGAAGTGTTATTCCCACGTTTCCGTTTTCATCTAAAAACTTCTTCAATTCGGCATCATCGTAAAAATACTGTTCTGTTTTTCCTTTCTTAACTCTGTAAAGAGGAGGTAATGCAATAAAAATATGTCCCTGTTCTACTAATGGTTTCATATACCTGTAAAAAAATGTAAGCATCAATGTTCTTATATGCGAACCATCAACATCGGCATCTGTCATAGAAATAATTTTATTATATCTTAACTTAGATATGTTAAAATCCTCGCTTATTCCCGTTCCGATTGCAGTAATCATCGCCACGATTTCATTATTTTCCAAGATTTTATCAAGTCGTGCCTTTTCTACATTTAAAATTTTTCCTTTTAACGGAAGTATTGCCTGAAATTCCTTATTTCTTGCTAATTTGGCCGAACCTCCTGCACTGTCTCCTTCCACAATATAGACCTCACATTTTTCTACATCATTACTTGCACAATCGGCAAGTTTTCCCGGAAGCGATGCCCTGTCAAAGATACCTTTTCTTCTTACTAATTCTCTTGCTTTTCTGGCGGCATCTCTTGCTTTCATAGCATTAGCAGCTTTCGTCACAATTATTTTTGTATCATTCGGATGTTTCTCAAAATAGTCCTCTATATAATCATAAACAACTTTATCCGTAATTCCTCTTACATTTGTATTTCCCAACCGTGTTTTTGTCTGTCCTTCAAATTCAGGATTTTTTATTTTTATACTTATTACAACTGTCAAGCCCTCTCTTATATCTTCTCCATCTAAATTTTCCCCTTCTTTAAGCAGTTTGGTTTCTTTTGCATATTTATTTATAACTCTGTTCAATGCTGTTTTAAATCCTGCTTCGTGAGAGCCACCGTCAACTGTATGGATGTTGTTTGCAAAGGAAATTATATTTTCACTGTATCCGTCATTATACTGTAATGCAACCTCAACTACAATTTCATCTTTAAATTTTTCAGCATATATTACATTATGGAGCACTTTTTTATTTTCGTTGAGATATTTCACAAAGTCCTTTATTCCACCTTCGTAGCAAAATTCTTTGATATTGTCCGTTTCTATTCTTTCATCAACGGCAATTATCTTTAAGCCCTTATTCAGAAAGGCCGATTCCCTCAACCTTGAAGTGATGGTTGCGAAATTAAAATTTATATCTTTAAAAATTTCAGTATCAGGCACAAAATGAACCTTTGTTCCGGTATTGTTTGTTTCTCCGAGAGTCATAACTTCTGATACGGGAACTCCTCTTTCATATTTTTGTCCGTAAATTTTTCCGTTTCTGTAACTTTCAACATCAAGAAATTTTGACAGTGCATTGACGACGCTAACCCCAACCCCGTGCAATCCTCCTGATACCGTGTACGCCTTGTTTTCAAATTTTCCACCCGCATGTAAAACAGTCATAACTATTTCAAGGGCACTTTTATTAAATTTTGGCATGATATCCGCGGGAATTC
Source organism: Candidatus Altarchaeum sp. (assembly GCA_018260755.1). GTDB lineage: Archaea > Altiarchaeota > Altiarchaeia > Altiarchaeales > Altiarchaeaceae > Altiarchaeum. The sequence continues at coordinate 15,727 of JAGTWP010000019.1, forward strand.
CTCTGCCGTTGTCTAATACAGTTACGGAATTATCTTTATGCACGGTTACCTCAATTCTGTTGCAGAATCCAGCCAAGGCCTCATCTATACAATTATCTACGACTTCATTAACTAAGTGATGCAATCCGGCAACATCTGTATTTCCAATATACATTGCAGGTCTTTTTCGGACAGCTGCAAGCCCCTCAAGAACAACAATACTGCTGCCATCATAGACATTTGTATTTTTATTTGCATAAGCATTGCTATTATCGCTATCCGTATCAGATTTTTCATTGGCAATATTATTATCTTCCGGTTTATTATCTTCCAGTTTATTATC
>JAGTWP010000019.1:16167-19589 GCA_018260755.1 Candidatus Altarchaeum sp.
ATTATCTTCCGGTTTATTATCTTCCAGTTTATTATCTTCCGGTTTATTATCTTCTGGTTTATTATCTTCCAGTTTATTATCTTCTGGTTTATTATCTTCCAGTTTATTATCTTCCAGTTTATTATCTTCCAGTTTATTATCTTCCAGTTTATTATCTTCTGGTTTATTATCTTCCAGTTTGTTCTTTTCTTTTTGTCCGTATTGAACTTCTTTTTCCACTTTATATTTAAATTTTTTAAATTTATAAATTTTTAAATTATTATAAAAAGTTAATTTACAAAACACTAATTACTAAAATTATAAAATTTAAGTTATAAAATTTAAGTTATAAAATTTAAGTTATTATAAAATTTTTAATAAATTTAATATAATTAATTAGTTTTGTATAGTGAAAAATAACCTCATTATCATTTGGATATTTTTAAATTTATAAAACATTAAAAATAGCAAAATGAAACCTTACATAATATTAAATACGGCAATGAGTTTGGATGGAAGAATTGCAAGGAAAGGGGAAAGAGTTGTGTTTTCCAATGAGTTGGATAAAGCAAGAAGAGATGACATAAGGAAGAGTGTTGACGGAGTAATGGTGGGAATAAACACGGTATTAATAGACAATCCCAAATTAACCATTAGCGAAAAAAGAGAAGAAAATCCGGCGAGAATAATAATAGACGGACATGGAAAAGTTCCGGACGATGCTAATGTCCTGAATGACAAAGCAAAAAACATCGTTGTTGTATCAATAGATGCGGAGCCATACCGAATAGAAGAATTATCAAGAAAGGCATCTGTAATTGTATGCGGAGATGACGAGGTTGATGTTGTCAAATTGATGGATGAACTTTATAAAAGAGGAATAAAAAGAGTTTTGTTAGAAGGCGGGGGACATCTGAATAAAAGTATGCTGGAAGCAAATTTAATTGATGAAATTTATGTTTCGGTTGCTCCTGTTGTTATCGGTGACGGAGTAAATTTGGTTGAAGGTGTAATGGATGAAAGAAAATTAACCCTTGCAGGCATAAGACAGATTGGAGATATGGTCGTATTAAAGTATTTTCCGAAAAAGTGAGGTGGAGATAATAAAGGGTTGAAAATTTTATCCCTAATAAATCAATCATCTTTTTCAGTCGTTCAATATCTTTATCAATGACAATAAATTTCAGTCACTCTTTAAAATTAATATTAAGGGTTATATTTTGTCATATCTTATGTGTTTCATGTGCTTCCTATCATTACATTTTTTATTCTCACGGGCGGATTGAGCCCGTCAACAGGAACATCCTGCCCTCCTTTTCCGCACATACCCGGCGATAAAGCATCATACTTTTTCTTCCCGACTGCATTTATATTCTTCAACACATCAAATATATTTCCTATGAGCGAGACGCCTTTTAACACTTCACCAATCTCTCTGTTCTTAATTTTATAGCATTCTTTTGCATAAAACTGAAATGTTCCTTTTGTTATATCTACTTCGCCGCCCATGCTTCCTTTTAAGTAAAATCCGTCTTTAATTTCCAAGAGCATCTCATCCAATTCATAATCCTGCGGTTCAATAAAGGTATTTGACATCCTGACTAAAGGTATTGAATTTCCCTGAGCTCGTGCATTTCCGGGTTCATTTCCGTTTCCAAGTGTTGCCGCTGTTTCCCGCGAATTTAAAAAATTTTCCATGATGCCATTTTTTATTAGGTATTTCTTTCCTGTTTTTATTCCTTCGTCATCATAAAAGAAACTTCCGAACATTCCCTCAATCGTAGGATCATCAACAACATTTATGGATGTGGAAATTTTCTTTTTAATTAAATTTTCCAGACAGGACTCTCCCTGAATTATAGCATCTCCTTCTGCTGCATGCCCAAGTGCTTCGTGAATTATTACACCTGTCAGGTCTCCGTCAGCAACAACCGGAAAATTTCCACCGTGAACATTTTTTCCCTTAAGCATTTTAATAACATCTTTTGCAACTTTATCAACCTCTTCTTCAAAATTATCAGTTGTTTCAAATCCGGCTGTTTTTGCATGTTTTGAAAAATTTGTTTCTCTTTTGTCACCTTCTTCAGCCATCATTTCCGTGCCAACAATAACCTTAACCTCTTTCTGTTTTATTTCACTTCCTTCGGAATTCATAAATTTCTTTTCCGCTCCAACATCGGAATATGAAAAAAATTTGCTCTTTATTCTATTATCATTTATCCGTTTATCATAGTCAAAAAGTAAATTTATTTTTTTATCAAGCGGAATATCGGATGGCAAAATTTTGACATTTGTTTGCACGGAGTCCTTTACCGCTATTCCTGTCTGAATTTTAATGTCTCTTTTTGAAAACCGATGAGAAATTTTTGCATTTTTTAAAGCAATTTTTGCAATATTTTTTATTGTATCTGTATTCGCATCTCCAATACTCTTGATACCATAAGGTAAGGAACTGCTTGCAAATCCCCATCCATTTTCGGACAGCACTCTTATTGAAAACGATGATGTCGCAGAATTGCTAATGTTGTGAATTTTTCCGTTCCACAGGGAAATACCGTTTGCTTCTCCGCTTATTGTTTTTGATTCCCAATATCGGACATTGCTTAAAATTTTTTCAATTATTTTTCGTGTTTCCATAATTATAAATTTAAATTTCATTACATATTTATAAAATTTATAATTACAAAAACATTGAGTTTTTAAAGTGAGAACAAATCCGACAATTTTTGCGGTAATGCCGATGGGAAAAAGTAAAAGAATGGAAAATAAGCCGTTTGTTAAATTTAACGATAAATTTATTTTTATGAACGGTTATGAAATTTTGAAAGAAATTTTTCCGACATTCCTTGTTTGCCATCCCGAAGTTGAAAGAAAAGTAAGGGAGATTTTGAATGAAAATGAATGCAATATAATATCTGATACCCTAAACATTGGGCCTCTCGGAGCGTTATATCTTGCGGCAAAAAACCTGACATGCGATTATATATTTTTTGCCGGATGCGATATGCCTTTTCTGAACACAGGGATTATTAAATTTATGTGCGGGCAGATTGCTCACAATATCGGCGGTGTCGTTTTAAAAAGAGAAAAATTTGAGCCGCTGCATGCAATATACGGAAGAAAATTTGTTCTTGAAACCGCTGAAAAAATGATTAAAAATAACGAAAGAAAAATTTCAGGTATAATAGAGAAAAACACAGACAAATTTAAGGTTATTGACATTAATAATTCCGAATTGAAAAATTTTGACCCGGAAATTAAATTTTTAAATGATATAGATACTGCCGATGACTTGAAAAAAAACATGAAAAAATTTTAAATTTTTTATTACAAATTTTTTATCAAATATTAATTTTTAATGTTAGTTTTTAACTTATTTTAGTTTTTAACTTATTTTAGTTTTTAACTTATTTTAGTTTTTAACTTATTTTAGTTTTTAACTT
>JAGTWP010000019.1:19607-21369 GCA_018260755.1 Candidatus Altarchaeum sp.
TAGTTTTTAACTTATTTTAGTTTTTAACTTATTTTAGTTTTTAACTTATTGTGCCGAGGTGGCAGAGTGGTTTAATGCGCCAGCCTTGAGAGCTGGTTCCTGCGAAGGTGCTTGAGTTCGAATCTCAACCTCGGCGAATTTTATGTATTTAACCTTTAAATTTCTTCTCATTGGGATAAAATTTGTGTGCTAAACGGAAATCCCGAAATAAATAAAAATATACTTCAGCGAGATGTAAAAAAGAAGTATTCCTAATAATATCTTTAAGGTATTTGAGCTAAATTTGAGTGTCAATTTTGCTCCGTAAATACCTCCGATAGCAGCTCCAATTCCCAATAAAACCGCTGCCGGAATATCAACAACACCCTCAAAAATTTTTATTATCGCACCGATTATAACAATTATCATAAAACTTGCCGTTGATGTGCCAATTGCTATCTTTGTAGGAAATTTCAGAAAGTGCATAAATGAAGGCACCAATATAAATCCGCCGCCCGAGCCAATAATACCGCTTAAAGAGCCGACACATAAACCCAAAATTCTTTTAATTCCAACCTTGTTTGTTTCAGAATGTGAATTTAAATTTTCATCTTTTGAAATTTTTTTTGAAAAACCGCTGTGAAGCAATTTTAATGAAACAACTATAAAAATCACACCTAAAAGTAAATTAATAACTTCGCCATAATTTTTTAGGTACTCAAAAACAGCAGAACCGATTATTACCCCTATAATTCCATACATTCCAACCGTTTTAGCCGTATTTTTATCTACATTTTTCATTCTGATATGCTGGTAAGTTCCTGAAATTGCAGAAAATACAATTGCCGTTAAACTCGTCCCGATTACAATTGCCGGCTCAAAATGAAAACCAAAACTGAGTATAACTATCAGTATGACACCTCCGCTTATACCCAAAAGCGCGCCAACAATTCCGGTCAATAAGCCAACTATAAAATATATCAAATAATCAATCATTGTTCAAACTATTTAAAGTATAATCATTTATGGGTGTTTAATTTTTCCATAAAATTTTTCCATAAAATCAAAAATCCTTTTGGCAATTTTTTGCTTGGTATCTTTTATGTGTTCAATTTCCTCCCTGTTTATTAAAAACACATCTGACTTATCACATCCGAATTTACTTAAAGACACATCATTTGCAATGAGCATATCCAAATTTTCCTTTTTTAATTTTTCAGTTGCTTTATTTTTTAGTCCGTCGGCACTTAAATTGTATTCCGCCTTAAATGCAACAACAAACACATCAGTAAATTTCTCTTTTACAAGTTTTACAATCTTTTCTGTTGGTTTTAATTTTAGCAAAATTTCGTTGTTTGATGTTATCTTAAAATTTTTCTTTTCAACAGTAAAGTCGGAAATTGCAGCAGGGCAAATAAAAATTTCGCAGTCGGAAATTTCGCTTAAAACCACCTCTCTAAAATTATCATAAGTAATTGCATTAATAACTTTTTCAACTCCTTCTGTGTCTGAAATTTTTTCTATTACCTTCTTTGTTAATGCACTTCCGGAACCATAAATAAATTTAACCTTATGTTTTCTCTTTATCGCTTCTTTAAGCAAAGCAATTCCCATCTTTCCCGAACTGTCATTTGAAATAAATCTTATTGCATCAATGTATTCCTTTGTTGCCCCTGCGGCGATTAAAATTTTCATATTATATTTTGTAAAATATTAATTTATAAGGTAAATAATAAATACAAATTAATGAATACTAATAAGGTAAATAATAAATACAAATTAA
>JAGTWP010000020.1:0-9804 GCA_018260755.1 Candidatus Altarchaeum sp.
TCTAACAATTGTATGCATTCCTTCTCGTTTAAATCATATATTATTTTTTTCATTCCTTAATTTATTTAATATGTTTAAATACTAATTAAAAATGTTATAAATTATTTTAATCAATAAAAATAAGTATAAGAGCGAATAAAATATGACGAGGTAATTTAAAAATTTCATAAATTTTTAAAGATTGAAAACCTGTAGTTTTCAGTAAAATCCAATTAGCTAAACAAATACGAATTAATTTTAGGTCTCAGGGCGGATTTGAGGAAAAAAGGCGATTACAAAACATCAGATAAGATCCGTGATGAACTGCAGGGAATAGGGATATTTATTGATGATACGAAAAACGGGGCAGTATGGAAAATCCAAAAATAATTCTGGTATTTAAATAAATTTAATATTTATTTTGGAATTCTAAAAAATTTAAAAATTTATAATTTATAAGGGAAATGACCATGCAGAAAGATTCGATTGGTGTCGTGAAGACAAAGTATTTTAACTTTAATAGTCTTATTTTAGAAAGCGGGGAAGTCTTAAGTCCTGTAAGAATAGCGTATGAAACATACGGTAAGCTGAACAAAAAGAAGGATAATGCTATCCTAATATGCCATGCTTTAAGCGGGGATTCTCATGCTGCTGGAAAACACCGCGAAAGCGGTGAAAACACCGGTTGGTGGGATAATGTTATAGGCCCAGGGAAAGCATTTGATACAAACAGGTATTTTGTGATATGCTCTAACGTGATAGGAGGATGCAAGGGTTCTACCGGGCCTTCTTCAATAAACCCGAAAACAGAAGAACCTTATGGTATGAATTTTCCGGTAATAACGCTTTCTGATGTTGTTAACGCTCAGAAAGAGCTTGTTGATTACCTGAAAATAAAGCATTTGTTTGCTGTTGCCGGAGGCTCTATGGGTGCGATGCAGTCTCTTTTATGGCCTGTTCTATATCCTGAAAAAGTTGGGATGGCAGTAGTGATTGCCTCAACAGCTAAGTCTTCCCCCCAGCAGATTGCGTTCAATGAAGTGGGCAGAAGAGCTATAATGTCTGATCTGAAGTGGAATAACGGCAGTTATTACGGAAAAGAACTTCCAAAGGACGGACTCAGCCTTGCAAGAATGATTGGGCATATAACATATCTGAGCGATGAGTCGATGCTGAATAAATTCGGGAGAGCTCTTACTAACGGAAAGTACAGTTATAAAATTTCGGATTCCCCGGAATTTCAGGTTGAGAGCTACCTGCATTATAAGGGCGATTCTTTTGTTAAAAGGTTTGACGCCAACTCTTATATTTACATCACAAAAGCGATAGATTATTTTGACCTCACGAAAAACGGGAAAATTTCTCTTATAGACGCATTTAAAAATGTAAGGTCGAAATTTCTTGTAGTTGCAATCAGCTCCGACTGGCTTTATCCGCCGGAGCAGTCAAGGGAAATGGTTATGGCTTTAACCGCGAATAAGATTGACGTCAGATACGTTGAAATAAAATCATCATACGGGCATGACGCATTTCTTCTTGAAACGCCCCAGCTGAGTTATGTGATAAAAAATTTTCTGTCAAAGACAAATGTAGGCGATATAATGGCGAAAAGACAACCTGTTAAAAGCGGAACAACGATTTCAGATGCCTCAAAAACCCTAGTAAAATTAGGGTGCAAGCATCTTCCTGTTGTTTCAGAGAGTGGAACTCTTGTAGGAGTAGTTACCGCATGGGACATAGCAAAAGCATTCGGATCAGAACATAAATTTATCAATGAAATAATGACAAAAAAAGTCCTTACAGTAAAAGTATCCGACACAATCGAAACAGCAGTTCGGAAAATGAAAAAATACGACATATCATCGCTTCCGGTTGTTGACAGCAAAAAGAAAGTTTTAGGAATAGTCACAAGCGACATAATAACAGAGCTGTTTGAAATAAAATAAAAAACGGTAAAATAGGCTTAACTCAAATTTTTTCAATGAACCAATATCAACAGGTAAATATTTAGATGTCCTTAATTTACAATTGTTAATTTAATAAAATCAATTAAATAATACTGAATAAAAATGGAAAAAATAAAATTTAGTTCGGTAAAGGAGAAAAGCATAACAAGGGCAATAGTAGGGGAATTTTCAAAAGAATTCCTGGATTACACGGAAAGCGACGTAATTATCGTCGGAGCAGGACCAAGCGGGCTTATGGCTGGCAGGGAGCTTGCCGGAAAAGGCGTGAAAGTAGTAATTATTGAAAGCAACAATTATATCGGCGGAGGTTTCTGGATAGGAGGATACCTGATGAATAAACTTACATTCAGAGCTCCCACGCAGGAAATCCTGGATGAAATCAAAATTCCGTACAAGGAAGTTGAGAAAGGGCTTTTTGTTTCTGACGGGCCTCATGCATGCTCAAAACTGATTGCTTCGGCGTGCGACTCCGGCGTTAAGATTATAAATATGACTAAATTTGATGACGTCGTCCTTAGAAATAAAAGGGTTGAAGGATGTGTGATCAACTTTACTCCGGTATCAGCTCTTCCGAAGTCAATAACATGCGTTGACCCCGTTGCTATAGAATCTAAAGTAGTGCTTGACGCCACAGGCCATGATGCGGTTGTTGCAAGATCGCTTGAAAGAAGAGGATTGATGAAACTTCCGGGATTTGGTGCGATGGACGTCGAAAATTCAGAATCCGCAGTAGTTGAAAAAACCTCCGAAGTATATCCGGGTTTAATCGTTACAGGAATGGCTGTATCAACGGTTTTTGGCTTGCCGAGAATGGGACCCACGTTTGGTGGAATGTTATTCTCCGGGAAAAAGGCGGCAGAAATCATACTTAAGATCCTTGGGAAGTAAATATTTCGATTTGAATGGATTAAACATGAACACCGAACATTCTGAATTCATTAGACATGTTGCTAATTAATTTTCAACATATTGTTATGATATATTCACAACAAATATAAATTTTTTCAATCTTAAAAAATAAATTTTTTAGATGGTTTATATATTGTTATGATACAAAATACCGCATAAACGTTATTTAACAACAACTCTATTACATGACTATCGGCTATCAACCCAACTCTATTACATGACTATCGGCTATCAACCGAATTAAATATTACTATTTAAATACTTGTATTTCACGACTATCGGCAATTAACCAAAGTAGATTATACCACTTACACAAATATTTTTGCACAAAATGGTAACCTTCAGTTTGGTTGCACATCTACTTTGCAGCCGATACTCATGTATTATGAATTAATTTATAGAACTATTACAGAATTACAATCAGATTAAAATGTATTTTTATCGGGAATATAACCCCCATTAAAACACCATTTTTATTTGGAACAGAATACTATTAAAATACATGTTTTATTGGGAATAGAATCCCATTAAAACATGGTTATAGAGAATTTTATTCTTTAATAGAGTTGTTGTAAATTAAAAATTTTAAAGGTGAAAATTAATAAAATTCAAAGGCGGAAAAGTTATTTTGCAACATGTCTAATAGATAAATAATAAACAAAATTTCTAATTTGACCTATAAAAGATAACATAATCCTTATTATGGTAGTTTTTTGAATATAAGTTTTTTCCATCATTTTATTGTTGCTTTTTTTATACCTAATTTTATGGATAGATATGCTAATACAATTAATATTAATAGAATATCTAATTTTACTTGTAAGAGATAGCATAATCTTTATCACATTAGTTTTTTGAATATAACTTTTTTCTATCATTTTATTGATGCTTTTTTTATAACTAATTTTATGGTTAGATATGCTAATACAAGTAATATTAACAAAATTTCTAATTTTACCCATAAAAGATAACATAATCCCTATTATGTTAACTTTTTGAATATAACTTTTTTCCATCATTTTATTGTTGCTTTTTTTATACCTAATTTTATGGATAGATATGCTAATACAATTAATATAATATCGTCTATTATTTCCTTTGTTGAAACATTTCACCCTATCATATCATTTCTTATTTTTTCACCAATCTTTTCCAGTTTCTCATAAGCATAAGGCTCTTTCTCCGAATGTTCTAACATTTCAAACTGATTTATACATTTTATTTGAAAATTTCTATTCAGCCATTATCTCTTCAATCCTTAAAAATTTTTGCTCACCACTCTCCATATCCCTTAAAGTAACCTTGTTTTCTTCAACCTCTTTCTTTCCGACAATAATAACATACTGATATTTGTTATTTGCATATTCCATTGCCTTTCTGACTTTTCTGTTCATTATATCTAAATCCGCCGTAATATTTCTTTCCCTTAGTTCTTTTACTACCTTAACACAATAGTCCTTAAATTCCTCGCTTACAAAAGTAATTAAAATTTTCCTGTTTTCAAATTCGGGGCTCAAATTTTGCATCTTCAACGCCTCAATCACCCTGTCAAATCCATAAGCAAATCCAACAGCAGGAACGTTTTTGTTTTGAACATCTTTGTCCTTATCTTTACCTTCCGAAAACAATCCGATAAGATTATCATACCTCCCCCCACCGCAAATCTGCATATCGTTTGCGTGAATCTCAAATACCGTAGAAGTATAGTAATCCAGCCCGCGAACAGTGTTAAAATTTATAACATAATTGACACCATACAATTCCACAAAATTTAAAACATTTTCCAGTTCGTCAATTCCTTCAGTCGCTTCCCCGCAATCATTCAATAAATTTTTTAAATCGCTTAAATTTTTTTTGTTTCCCTTAAATGAAAGGACTTTGTTTAAAATTTCTCCCCTGTCCGTTCTTTTTAAAATTTCATTAACTCCTTCATCATTATGCTTGTCAATATAATGCAAAATTTTTTTCTTATCCTCTATGCTTAAATTTGTGGAATTCAGGACTCCTTTAATAACCTTTATGTTGCTGAGCTCCAGCACAAAATTTAAATTTAAGGACTTTAAGCCATCATAAGCCAATGAAATAACTTCCGCATCCGTTTCCGGAGTGCTGCTTCCAATTAATTCAACCCCGAGATGCCAGAATTCTCTGTATCTTGCATGCTGCGGCTCATCGTATCTGAATACAGGACAAAAATAGTAAAATTTCAAAGGAAAGGCAAAATTTTTAAAATTTTCAATGAAAAAGCGTGCTGTTGAGGCGGTCTGCTCGGGTTTCAGGCATACATCTCTGCTTCCTTTATCCTTAAATGCAAACATACTTTCGGTAATTTCTTCTCCGGATTTCAAGGTGAATATATTTGTATATTCAACCGTTGGGGTTAAAATTTCGTCAAATCCGTATAACTTAAATTTTTTTTCTATCACTTCTCTTACATAGTTCCTTATTTTCATATCCTCGGGCAAAAAGTCCCTGAAGCCCCGTAATTTTTCTATTTTGATATCCATCGCTAATATAATTTTTCATTTTTAATTAACAATATGCAACAAAATTTATTTAAAATTTAAAATGGAAACCATCTCACTTCCGGAACCAAAAACAAAAGGGAAAATTTCCGTTGAAGAAGCGCTCTTTAAAAGAAGGTCGTACAGGAAATTTACGGCTGAAAATTTAAGCACGGATGAAATTTCACAGTTATTATGGGCTGCTTACGGAAGGAATAAATACTGCAAGGTTGTTCCATCGGCAGGGGCAATATATCCTTATGAAATTTATATAAATTTAGTAGATGGAATTTATGAATATAAAAGTGACAGGCACACAATTTTAAAGGTTGTTGAGGGAGATAAAAGCAGGGAGTTATATTATGCTGGCTTACAACAGAAGTGTATAAAAGATGCGAAAGCAATAATTATTCTCGCTGTCAATTACGAAAAAATTAAGATGAGATATGGAGACAGAGGCATTATGTATGCACACTTTGAGGCAGGTCATATTGCGCAGAATATTTGTTTGCAGGCGGAAGCATTAAATTTAGGAAGTGTTTGTATCGGGGCATTCAATGAAAAAGAAGTAGAAAGCATATTAAATTTACAAAATTTAAAAGCAATATACATGATTTGTGTCGGGAGAATTTAAAATTCAACTTTCCTTTCAAAATTCTAACTTTTTCCCGTCATCTGTAATTTCTATATCATTCAGGGACTTTAAATTTAGTTGCTTTGCTGTTTTTTCATATCCGAACTGGACAGGTGTTTCCGAAATGAAAATGTAAGCTGCAATCTCATTTATATTTAATTTTGCCGCTGCAACCGCTCTGTGATGCCCGTCTATTATAAAATTTTTATTGTTTGTTCGCAGTACAACAATCGGCTCGTTTAAATTTTTCTGTATTTCATACATTCTTCCCTGCAATTCATCTGCCTCTATATTGCTTTGCGTGGGAATTAAGTCACGGACATTTACATTTTCTTCTTCTATGGAAATTTTACAATTATGTAAATTTTCAAATATTGCCTTTATCTTCAGGACCTTATCATAAGAGGAATGTTCTATTTCGGTCCTTAAAATATCCGTATTTGAAATCATTCCGATAAATTTATTGGTTTTATCTATAACAGGCAAACCGGAAATACCTTTTCTCCACATAATCTTTGCGGCGCGGGAAATTTCCATATCTGGTGTAGCAGCAATCACATCAGTACGCATAAATTTATCTATTGTTGCCTTCGGATTCCTAAATAATATATCCAAAATTGAAATGAACCCGACAAGTTTCTCATTTTCAACAACCGGAAATCCGATATGCTGATATTTTAATACCATTCTTTCCACTTCTTCAACGGTAAATTTAGGCATTACGATAATTATATCTGTGTGAAGATAGTCCTTTACATATTTTTTCTCCATTTTTAAATATTATATTAAAAATTAAAATTTATTAAAACATTAAAAATTAAACAGAATGATAAAGGTAGTTATTATTTTGACGGACTTTGAAGAATTTTACACATTGCAAATAATCGGAAAAATTTTATCCATCAGTCAAAAAAATTTACAAATCCGGACATTAAGGGTCAGGAATTATTCAATAACTGAAGCATCTTTTTTAATTTCACATATTTCCAATTTTTTTGAAAACGCTCTGTTTGTCTGTGTTGTTGATCCAGAAGTCGGAACAAAACGGAGAACCGTAATAATAGAGCAGGGTAAAAATTTATTTGTCGGTCCCGATAACGGAATTTTCTCAATGCTTAATGCTCGCATAGAGAAGGTTGTGGAAATAGACGAAGATAAATTTAGCAATGCATCCAAGACATTTCATGGAAGAGACATCTTTGCTGTAATTGCGGGAGAAATTTTAAACGGAAAGGATATTACTGAATTTGGAAAAACAGATGCGAGCAGGAAAATAAAAATGTCTAATTTAAAGGACAAAATTTTATACATAGACAATTTTGGAAACATAATCACAAGCATCAGAAATGAATCCGTGAATTTTAAGGTTGGGGAAGAAGTAAAACTCAAAATAAAAGGGCGAGAAATAAGTTCAATATTTGTTGAAACATTCGCCGATGAGAAAGAAAAATTTATTATTTATTATGGAAGTTCAGGATTTCTGGAAATAGGGAAATTTATGGATAATGTAGGTGAAATTTTGAAGGTAAAAGTAGGAGCTCAAATAGAAATTGAAAACAAAACAAAACTGTTTTAAAACAAAACTGTTTTAAAACAAAACTGTTTTAAAACAAAACTGTTTCATAACGCAATATCTCTTATTTCCAAATATGAGACAAATCTAAAAATTTTAGTATTGTTAAAATGGTAAATATCACTACTTCTTTATCACTACTGATATCGGAGGGGTAGAAGCGAAAGGAACGGGATTAAAACAACCATAATCCGTTAGAATGGATTAGTGCGCAAGTCACCCGACAAGATATCCAGCAAGTCATCCGACAAGTCAGCGGACAAGTCATAAGACAAGTGACCCCCCCCAAGTCACCCCCCAAGTGACCCCCCAAGTCACCCCCCAAGTCGAAATGATGATAGAATTGCTTCCACAGTGAAATACTGTGAAGAACCCAGATCTCTCAAGGAAATTATGGTATTTCTAGGACTTACGCAAAACATACATAAATTTAGGAATTTTAAGACATTTTTACGTGTTGGAATGCGTAAGTTCTGAAAATAAAAAAGACAACTATGTGTTGATTTTTATTAGTTAAATTATTTGTGCTATAATTCAGATTAAAAGCAGATATTTCAAAGGAACTTTAACAATTGAATCATTTATCAATTCTAATTTTTCGCTTCCGAAAATTATGCTGTATTTTCCTTTTACTTTTTTCTGTGTGTTTATAACCTGTTCAATATCTTCTTTGTTAAATCCCACTTCTATTACAATTTTATCTCTATTATTCATCGTTAAAACGAAATCTGCCCCGCCCTTTGCAGAATCATAATAGATATCAGAAGCAAATTTATCCTTCAAATCTTCCATATAAATCAAAGCAAAATAATCTTCAAGTTTTTTGCCTTCAATTCCCGAAAGATAATAGTTATTTAATATCGCTCCTCTCAAAGATGGCGTTATAAAAAGAAATTTTGGTGTTTTTCTTGTGCTTCTATAAGCTCCTCCATAAGCTTTTATTTTCACTATTATCCCGCTCATTACTAAAACATCAATTAATGATTCAAGTGTTTCGTTTCTTCCGATTCCCAATGTTTTATTTAGTTTGTCGTAACTGCTCACATCAGATTTTGCTAAAAGATAAAGTAATTCGCTGATTTTCGCAATTGTCTGGGTCTTGAAGTTTTGAAGGGTAACAACGTCCTTTATAATAACTCCATCTACAATAGTTTTGATTTTTTCCGTTGCTTTTTGTTTGTTTTCAATTTTCATAGTTGAAGGAAAGCTGCCTGATTCAAAAAAGTCCTTCTCAGATTGAAAGGGAACTGCTTCCACAAAAAATCTTTGTATTTCTTCTGATTTTATCTTTAGTTTTTTAAAGACATCTGTTGCACTATAAGAATTGAATAACGCATCTTGAAGATAGTCGGATAATTCTGATATTGGAAATTTGTCATATTTTAAAATTAAATACTCGCTAAATTTCATAGGATAAATTTCCTGAATATCTGTTCTTCTTCCAAGGTCTGGAATCATATTTATTTGCAAAGCAGACGAACCTGTTGCTATTATCAAAACATCTCTATGTCCTTTGGTTCTGTCAAAAATGGTTTTTAGAAACAAACCCCAATCTTCATCAAAATGAACTTCATCCAGTAATATCAAAATCTTTTTTTGCGGATTTTCAAAATGAAATCCCTTAACTTCTTCATAAAAATTAAAGAAATCCTTTAAAGATATTTTCTCAAATCTGAGTTGGCTTACATCTATGAACACTCTTTTATCTAATTTGCCAATATTTTCTAAAATTCTTTTATCTTTTGGTTTCAGAAATTTTTCTATCGCATATATTTGAGATAAAAGTGTGCTTTTACCGATACCTCTAATTCCAGGCATCAGGATAATTTTCTCTGTTTCTAATAATTCATTGTTTAAAAATTTTTCAATAATTTTTTTGAATTTTGCAAAAATAAATCTTGTTGGCAATATCTTTTTATTTTCATCATAAATATATCCCTCAATCCTCTGTGGCAAATTTGCCTGCCACTTAACATAAAAATCATTAATATTTGTGTTGTCCATTTTAAAAATCGTAAGATTTTAAGGTTCCATAGTGAAACGATGTGATTTAATGTCTATTACAATAGGAATTGAAATAAAGTTTAAACACTATTACAATAGTAATTGAAATTGCACATAAATAAATATAAATAAAAAATAAATATAAATAAACATATATAAAAAAATAAACATATATAAAAAAATAAACCTATATAAAAAAATAAACATACCTCAAATTAAAAATACAATCCCAAA
>JAGTWP010000020.1:9918-11710 GCA_018260755.1 Candidatus Altarchaeum sp.
AAAAAAATAAACATACCTCAAATTAAAAATACAATCCCAAAAATAAGAATACCAAAAAGCAAATCCCAACAACCACATTTGTAGTAAAAAATGCCTTTTGTATTGCTGCTTCCGAAACATCCGAATAACAAATTTTATGCTCGTAAAGTAAAAGTAATGCAATTATCGCTATTCCAAAACCAAATAAAACAGGTGAGGAAAATAAAGAATAAGCAATTAAAAAGAACAAGAACAATATCCCTGCACCAATAAGATGAAAGAGCAAACTTATTCTTAAAGCGTTCTTCACGCCGAATTTTGCCGGAACCGAATATAAATTTTGCTTTTTATCAAATTTAACATCCTGAATTGCATAAATTATATCAAAGCCGGCAACCCAGAACATAACAAAAAAGCAAAGGATTAAAGGATAAACTAAATTTTCAAAATTTCCTGTAATTGCCACATATCCCCCCCCAACGCCGATTCCCAAAGTTAATCCCAGAAACAAATGTGAAAAGTAAGTATGTCTTTTAAGATAAGGATAAATAATGAACATGAGTAAAGGAATCGGAGCGAGAATAAAGCAAATAAAATTTAAAAAATAAGCGGAAGCAAAGAATAATAAGCTGGAAATAATTGCAAATGTCCATGCTTCTTTTCTCTTTATTATTCCCGAAGGAATGTGCCTGTCTGCTGTTCTTAAATTTAATGCATCAATATTTGCGTCAATAAGACGGTTTAATGACATTGCCGTGCTTCTTGCCGAGACCGCCGCAATTGTGAGCAGGATAAATTTTAATGCATCAAAATCAAAATTTTCGGCCCTCATCGCAATGAGCATTCCCGCATAAATGAAAGGCAAAGCAAAAATGCTGTGTTCAAATTTTACAAAATTCAGGAAGTCCTTTGGTGTTGCCATATAAAATTAAATACAAATTTAGTTTATTTCATTAAAAATTTATAAGCCAGTATAAAATTTCTAAATAAGCAACCATTTCCAAACAAGAATATATGAAATTTCCATTCAAATTTTACAAACCTTAATCTTAAAAAACGACTATATTTTTACATCTGAATTTACTTTCTCAATTAAAGCAAACACATACTAAATTTCATCAATTTCCTTTAAAATTTTTCTTATCGCCAAAAGATCAAATCTCGTCTGCGGTTTTATTATTTTTTCTCTCGTATCAACAAACAATATGTTTTTTGAAACCAAATAACACTGTTCAGGAGTTATCACAGAATATTTATAAAACTCTTTCCCGGAAAAATTTTTCAATATCTCTGTTGTGCCTTCATAATTAACATCAATGTCCTTCTCCTGATATTTTATAGTTACGCCAATTGTCTTAATATTATATAATAGTTGTGCGATTTCTTCATTTGAATCGGCAAGACCTTTTTCTACATATTCTTTTATACCCCTTCCAATTTTCTTTTCATCTATCATCGTTGTAAGTAATGACGGTTTTCCACCAACATAGTCATTTGCCAATTTTATCTCTTCTTCTGCAAATCCATATTTTTCCAAAAATTTTCTTGCTGTTTTTTCATCAAAATCATCAACTAACAAGTATCTGCATCTGTTTTTGAGTATTGCCTCGCTGTAAACCCTTTCAATAAATAACGAATCGGAAGATAAAGCAAAAACATGACAGATATGCAATTCTTTTGTTAAGCGGATGAAGAAGTTAAATAATTTATAAATGGCTTTTCCGTTAATTTCCAGGTCTCCTATAACCTGCAGTTCGTCAATGATTAAAATCGGAATCTTTGTTTCACTTATTTTCAGAAAATACTCTTCCAA
>JAGTWP010000020.1:11747-21234 GCA_018260755.1 Candidatus Altarchaeum sp.
AATCCGTCAAGCATATCTTTTTCTATAGGAATGCCTGATAGATATCTTCCTGCCAATACAAGTGCCTTTTTAGCGAGCTTTTCACCTTTTTCAGTTAATTTTTCAGAGATTTCTTTTCTTTTAACTTTAAATAATACCCTCACAAATCCGCCGTATTCTTTTATGAGTTTTCCCCGCAGATTTATGTAGAAAACAACATATTTGTCTTTTGGCAAATCCTCAATCAATTTCTGAATTAAAGTCGTCTTTCCTGAATTTATCGGTCCATAAATGAAATTGAGCAGTTGCGGCTTTACTTTTAAAATGTTTAGAATTTCCTGTTTTTCCTTTTCCCTGTCAAAAAATTCTACACTATATTCAAATTTTTTAGTTGTATTCATTTTAAAAACTTGTTTAAATACTGAAAATCTACAATATTTTCAATCTTACAAAATGTTTCAAACAGTTTGTAAATGTGCGAACGAAGTGAAGTCATTTTATCAGCAATAACTTCATTGCGGCAATCAATGAATTTTTCATTTTTCTGCCATTTTAAAAATTTGTTTTTGAAACATAAATTTATAATACAAAACTCAAATTTACAACAAATGGATGCCCTTAAAATTGACTCAAACGAATGGAAAAATTTAGAAAATGTTCTGGAAGGAATGATGCCTAGTTACGATAACATAAATTCAAGAATGACCTTAGGAAGGGACAAAAAATGGAGAAAAATTTTAATAAATGAAAGCAGCAACAAGGATATTGCGGTTGAAATCGGTTCGGGGCCCGGAACATTAGCAATGATGCTTAAATCCAGAAAAATTTTTTGCGTTGACCCGAGTGATAAAATGCATAAAATCGCAGGAGAGAGAATTAAGCAGGCAAAAATTCCTTTGGAAAAATTTGAATTTATAACCGCTCCCGCTGAAAGCATCCCTGTAAATAATGATGTTGCCGATTTTGTGTGCTGTGCATTTGCATTCAGGGATTTTTATGATAAAAAGAAGGCATTAACGGAAATTTACAGAATACTGAAAAACAACGGAAAATTTATGATTTTAGATATTGCAAAACACAATAACATTTACGGAACACTGATATACAATTACATAAAGTACATTGCACCGGTAATTACGGGTTCGGATGCTCCGAAGATGTTGGCAAAGACATATAAATCGTTCGGAACTCCTAAATATTATGCGGATATTATGAAAGAAACCGGATTCAGGAATATAAAAATCATGCCTTTAAATTTAAGAACAATATTCATATTGAGTGCTGAAAAGATTTAAAAATGAATTTAAATTTATTTTAATGTGTGTATAATTGTTGAACATAATTGAACTTATTTAATAAAAATATAAATTATTAACCTAATTTATTAAACAAAAATTAAAAATAAGTAAAAGCAAATAAGTAAACAAATAAGTAAAAGCAAAATGGCAAAAGTAGAGATAAACCACAACAGGTGCGGAGGAGCAGGAGAATGCATAGATATTTGTCCAAATGGTGTATGGGTATGGGAAAAGATAAAAGTTAAGACATTCGGAATGTTTGAAAGCGAAAGGAAAATGCCGGTTCCGAAATATCAGGAAAAATGTACTGGCTGTATGAAATGTTATAATATTTGCCCTACCGGATGTATTAAAATAACCAAATAAATACAATAAATATATAAATAAAATGACAGAAGATACAAAAAAGGCAGATACAAAAAAGACAGAGGATACAAAAAAGACAAAGGCAGATGCAAAGAAAATAGATGTAAAAGAGATAGAGTGTTACAGTTGTGGAAAGGAAATAAACGAAGATGAAGCAATTTCATATACTATTCCAAGTTGTTGCGGAATAGATGAAATAAAAGTATGCAAGAAATGTTCCGAAGAATTAATAAAAGAAGAAAATGAAAAATGCGGATGGGGATGTGACAGCTGCAGATAATACTGATAATGAATTAGAACGAATTAAAAAGAAAAAATTAGAAGAAATGATAAAAGAAGTTCAAAATAAACAAAATTTAAAAAATTTAAATAAAGGTGAATCAAAAATGGAAAGTATAAGTAAGCCAATTGAAGTAAATGACAGCAATTTTGGAGAAATAGTAAAAAAATATCCTGTTGTAGTAGTAGATTGTTGGGCGGAATGGTGCGGACCGTGCAGAATGATTGCTCCAATAGTTGAAGAATTAGCAAAGGATTATGCAGGAAAAATTGTATTTGGAGAACTGAATGTTGATAATAATCAGCAAATTCCTGCACAATATGGAATAATGGGGATTCCGACGCTTCTCATATTTAAGAACGGGCAGAATGTTGATAAAATTGTAGGTGCTGCACCAAAAAGCATGCTTGAAGCAAAGATAAAAAGATATATTTAAAAATTTCAGATAAAATTAGGAAATAATAAAATTTAAAAATTTTTAAGGCAGATAAATGGCTACTGTGCTAATAGAGGTCTTTACAAGTCCTACCTGTCCGCATTGTCCTGCAGCAGTCAAAGCAACAAAAGAACTTTTCCAGAAACACGAGGAATTAAAGAAAGATGTTGCATGGAAGGAAATGAGTACAGGAACACCTGCAGGTTACAACAAAGCCAGAACTTATGGAATTTCGTCTGTTCCGACAATTATCCTTACAAATTTAAAGACAAATGAACGATTTGGTGTTGGCGGAGCGCCCAGTGATAAGAAATACATGGATATGATTTATAAGGTATTAGGAAAGTTACCCGAAAAGGATGCTTATAAAGAGATTAAGAAAGAACATAGCGAGAATAAATCAAACAATGAAGGTGGCTTAATTGACAAATTTGCAAATTTATTCAGATAAAATTTTAAAATTTAATAAAAATAAAAAATAAAATTATAAAACATAAGATGAAAACAAAAATATCTTTGTGCGGGTTAAAGAGTTGTTGTCCGGCAATTGAAATTGAAAACGATGTCGTGAAGGTAGGAGAAGAAGGAAATTTATGTGTGCTGAAAAAGGATGAATGGAATTTATTAGTTGATTTGATTTCGGATAAAAAGCTGAAAAAAATTTAAATAAGTAATAGGAAAAACAGGATGGAAGATAGCGAAATAATTAAGAATATCAAATTAGTTGAAGTAAAGGATATATGGATGAGCAGAGGAGTCAGGACGGTTGATATAAACGATGACTGTAAGATATTGAAGGAAATTTTTGATAACGGAAGCAAAGGAGTCCTTGTAAAAGATATTTCTGAGTTCGGCGATGAGGAAATTGTTGGCTGGATTACAAAGGATAAATTTGAAAATTTTAAAGAAAACCGCGACTGTAAAGCTGGAGATATTATAACCTCGCTTCGTTCGGATATTCCAAAATCTGGTGATTTTGAAATGAACAAAAATTTTGACAGAATTCATCCTGCATCAACAGTACTTGCTGCAGAATTAAAATTAAAAAATACGAATGCCTTTGCACTTCCGATTATTGCGGTTCATTTCGGAAGGGAAATAGGTATGGGTTATTTAACAATTGAGGATATAGAAAATATAAAAAGAATGTATAAGAAATAGGAATGGCTCAAATTGAGATTGATTATGAAAGATGTAAGGGCTGCGGGAAATGTGTCCATTCATGCAATTATGGTGTCTTAGAAATTTTAGATGACATAATTGTTATTGCATCGCCGGGAAAATGTGCAATTTGTATGAAATGTATGGATGTCTGCCCGTTAAATCCGCCTGCAATCAAAATTATCGGAGAAAGAACAGGAGCTAGTTGCACTATGCACAAAAAAGGATAAATTTAGGGAATTGACCGATGAAGAACAAAAGGATTTATGTTTTAAGAGAATAGCAACCGCGAAGAACGATACATCAATTTGTGAAAACATATTAATAATTAATAGTGATAAACATAGAGGGTGTGTTAAGGAAATTGCATATAATCTTGAAGATACAGCAGTATGTGACAAAATATCCGATGCGAAATTCAGAGATGAGTGTGTTTTATATGTTATTTAATTAATTTGCATTGCTCACCTGTAAAATTTAAAAAATTAAAATTTAATTAAAATTTAAATGAGCTCAAAAACAAAAATTTTAGCTGTGGTAGGAATTTTAGCTGTAATCGGAATTCTTTTGCTCAGCGGATGCATAGATACAGAAGATAAAAATATACTTGATACGTCTTACAATAATACAACCATTAACAATTCAAACACAACTGTGAATACATCAAACACAACCGAACAAATAAGCAACAACACAAATAAAACAGATAATATAACAATTAACACGACCAATACGACCACCAATATAACAACTTCAATTAGCAACACAACAATAAACAACACAATGAACAACGCAACAAGCCACAACACAATGAACAACGCAACAAGCCACAACACAATGAACAACGCAACAAGCCACAACACAATGAACAACGCAAACAACAAAACAGATGACACTGCTGCAAATACATCTTCAAATAAAAATATAACAAATACACCAATCTCAACAAATACACCTGAAACATCAGTACAAACAACAACGATAAAAACAACAATAAAAAACATAGATGCAGAAGAGGCACACAAATTAATAGAAGAAAATTCAGATAATGAAAATTTTATAATAATAGATATAAGAACACTATCGGAATTTAATTCCGGTCACATAAAAGACGCAATAAATATTGACTACTACGATAATGATTTTGTTGAACGACTGAATGATTTGGATAAAAGCAAAACATATCTTGTTTATTGCCGAAGCGGGCATAGAAGCGGATCAGCAATGGAAAATTTTCAACAACTTAAATTCGGATTGGTTTATAACATGCTTGGAGGTATAAATTCCTGGAGGTCAAATGGTTTTTCTGTTCAATAATAAATTTGTATTTGTTTATCTACTTAAAAAATTAAGTGTGAAAAGTGTGAAAAAATCACCTTGTTTCATTCGGAGATTTTTAAATAAATTTAAAAATCACCTCGCTGTTGCTCGGAGATTTACAAAATGCTTTGCATTTTGTAAGATTGAAAATCTGAATATTTTCAGTATTACAAAATGTTCCAAACATTTTGTAAGATTGAAAATCTGAATATTTTCAGTATTACAAAATGTTCCAAACATTTTGTAAGATTGAAAATCTGAATATTTTCAGTATTACAAAATGTTCCAAACATTTTGTAAGATTGAAAATCTGAATATTTTCAGTATTACAAAATGTTCCAAACATTTTGTAAGATTGAAAATCTGAATATTTTCAGTATTACAAAATGTTCCAAACATTTTGTAAGATTGAAATCAAAAGATTTCAGTATTACAAAATGTTCCAAACATTTTGTAAGATTGAAAATCTTGTAGATTTTCAGTATTTCAAAACTCTGGGTTTTGAAAATAATTACAAGAGCAAATATGACGAGGTAATTTTAAAATTTCATAAATTTTAAAAGATTGAAAACTCATTTAAAAATGCTCCAGGTATTTTAAAAGATTAAAACCCTATATGTTTCAGTATAGTTTTCAGTAAAATCCAATTAACTAATCAAATACATAAATTTTATATTTTAAAATTAAATTTTAAAATGAACGAAATAGATGTGGCAATTATAGGTGCAGGTCCGGCGGGCTTAACCGCAGGAATATATGCTGGAAGAAGCAAATTAAATGTTAAAATTTTTGATACAGGTGTTGGCGGGGGTATGATGGCAACTGCTCATGCGATTGAAAATTATCCTGGATTTGAAAGTATAAGCGGAATGGAACTTGCGGAAAGGATGCTCAACCAGTGCAAAAAATATGCCGAAATAGAGGAAATAGAAACGGTTGAAAGAATAGAAATTGAAAGAAATAATTTAAAGAAAATAAAAACAGAGAATAATGAATATACTGCAAAGGCAGTAATTATTGCAACCGGCTTAACACACAAAAAGTTAAACATTAAAGGTGAAAAGGAATTTTTGGGAAGGGGTGTGAGTTATTGTGCAACATGTGACGGAATGTTTTTTAAAGGCAAAAATGTCCTTGTTGTCGGAAAAGGACGCACAGCTGTAAGTGATGCATTATATTTATCGGATCTTGCTTCTGTCGTTTATATTGCAAATAACGGGGATGTATTTACCGGGGAACAAATTGATATTGATGCATTGAACTCAAAGAAAAACATTAAAATTTTTTACAACGCTTACTTGAGGGAAATAAAAGGCGAGAAATTAGTCAAAAAGGCACTAATTAATGTGAATGAGAAAGATAATATGGAAAGGGAATTGGATCTTGATGTTGACGGGGTTTTTATAGCCGCAGGTGAAATTGCAAACACAGAAATTTTTAAAGTCATCGGATTAAATTTAAATGAAAAAGAAAACATTATTGTTGATTCATTACAGAGGACAAACATTGATGGGATATTTGCCGCAGGAGATGTTACAAATAGTATTGTAAAGCAGATCTCGGTTGCTGTCGGGAGCGGGGCAATTGCGGGTTTGGAAGCGTATAAATATGTAAAGAAATTTGAAAAAGTAAAATAAATATAAAATAAATATGAATAATATAAACGATTTAAATAACAAAGTAATTGCAGTAATAGGCGTTTCAAAAGATGAGAGTAAGTATGGATTTAAGGTATTTAAGGACTTAATGAGTAAAAATTTAAGGGTTTATGGAGTAAATCCTAATGCTGATTTTGTGTTAAACAGAAAAATTTATAAAAAAATTTCTGAAATTCCTGAAAAGGTTGTTCTTGTTGTTACGGTTGTTCCTCCGAAAATTACTGAAAAGATAATTGACGAATGCAAATCCCTTTCAATCAACGAAATATGGATGCAGCCAGGAAGTGAAAGCGAGGAAGCAATAAGAAAGGCGGAAAATTTTGGAATGAAAGTTATATATAATGTTTGTATTATGATAGAAACAGAAAAGAAAGAATCATAAAAATTTAAAATTATTATGGACATATTTTCATTTTTCACCCCTTTGCTGGCGGGAATTTTGGCCTCATTCACTCCGTGTGTCATTGTTTTATTCCCGATTACTTTGTACCGGTTCATATCTGCAGAAAAAGTAAATTTTAAGGATTATGGTTTGTATGCTGCCGGATTTTTATTTGCATTTGTTTTGCTCGGTCTGTCTTTTCAGAAAATTTTTGAGTCCGAGATTGGAAACGGAATAAAATTAGGAATCGCAATTAGTTTAATTGTATTAGGAATACTTCAGTTGCTACATAAAGTGAATCCGTTAAATTTACCTGTGGTTAAAAATACATTCGCTTTTGGGGTGCTCTTTGCACTCGCAATAGGAATAAATCCCTGCACTCTGCCTTTTATCGGTTCGGTATTTGCTTTCTCATCCACTGAAATTTTGATAAATTTAACGCTCTTTGGAATTGGAATATTGGTTGCTCCGACATTGTTTTTGTTATTTGGAAGGAAATTTTTGGCTTATGGCAAAAACTTTTCATCCAAGTTGGGAAGAATAGAGAAATTTTTGGCAGTTTTGCTTATTCTGGCGGGATTATATATGGGGGGGAATGTGCTTACATTGACAACAACCGATGTCATTTTTAGTTCTCTGTTTATCCTATTTACTATATTGCTCATTTTAAAAATTTTCCTCATTGAGCATTCTTTTAAAGAGTTATTGACAATTCCACGACTTTTGCTTATTATCTCGCTGCTTATTATATGGTTTGTTATCACATATCATTGTTACGGAAGTGTTGAAGTTGGAATGCAGGAAGCAGTATGTTCTATGAGTTGTTATATTTGTAAGCAGTGCCTGATTCTTTTCGGTATTTCTGCGGTTATCGGAATTGCAGGGGTTTTGATTTTAAATAAATTTGAGAAAAGAAGGTAAATTTTGGTGATTGCAGGCAAACATAATGACTGATATTAAATGTCAATCCGGTTAACACTCTCTTAAATTTTTGATTTTATTTCTTCAACAGGCTGTAAGAGAATTACCAAAAATAAACCCCTGCTATTGTGACAATATGGAATTATCATTTATTAGGTTTTCATTCTCTTAATATAAATTAGTAAATAAGAATAAATAAAAAACTTACGATTTATGAGTTTAAGTTATTTCGCAACATGTCTAAGGATTGGTATCATAAAAAATTTTGCAGACAGGATAAAATCAGTTATTAAAGAGGAAATTGAAAAGGAAAAAATAAAACTCACGGAACTAAAATATGAAAATTTCTAAGATAGATATGGGTAGGAAAAAAAGGTGTGGCATTCCGGAAATTGTATTCGGAGAAAAAGATGGTAATGACTTGGTGAAAATAATAATTGAAATTTTAGATAATGATAGGAAAGTAATAATAACCCGACTTGATAAAACGAAAAAGGAAAAAATTTTAAATGAATTGAATAAAAAAAATATAAATTTTAAATTTAAATATAATGAAAGAGGAAGAGTGCTTACAATATATAAAGAAAAATCCGATGGCA
Organism: Candidatus Altarchaeum sp.; assembly: GCA_018260755.1. Classification (GTDB taxonomy): domain Archaea; phylum Altiarchaeota; class Altiarchaeia; order Altiarchaeales; family Altiarchaeaceae; genus Altiarchaeum. The sequence goes on from JAGTWP010000020.1 coordinate 20,148, forward strand.
CAAAAGATATTGAAATCGTTGGAAAAATAGGAATAATAACCGCAGGAACATCTGACATTAATGTAGCCGAAGAAGCAAAAGAGACGGCTTTGCAATTGGGCTGTGAGGTTGTAGAAGAGTATGATGTCGGAATTGCGGGCTTATACAGGGCAATAAACGCAGTTGAAAAGATGAAAAAAAGCAATGTCCGGTGTATTATTGTTATTGCAGGAATGGAAGGTGCTTTGCCTTCGGTAATTTCCGGATTAACAAACATTCCCGTAATTGCGGTGCCTACTTCCGTTGGTTATGGTACCGGAGAAAAAGGACTTGCGGCAATTATGACTATGTTAAATTCATGCACATCTGTTGCGGTTATGAATATTGACAACGGATTTGGAGCTGCTGTGATGGCGTATAAAATTTTAAGTATAAATTTAAGTATAAATGTGAATAAAGAAAAATAACACAAAGACAATGTTATTGTTCGCTCATATGCCTATGAACATTGAACTTTTGTGTTTTGCATTTTATAGTGTATTTGAACTTGTATTTATATTTGAATTTGTGCTTGAATTTTAAAATTTGCAAAACTTCAACAATGTATTTGAACTCCATCTGTGAAAATCAACATAAGAGCGATAAAATTTATTTTCTAACTCCAAATTTTTCGATTTCTTCTGTTAAGTCAAAAATTTCTCTTTCAAATTTCAGCCCTCTAATCCGTTCCTTCATTGTTTCAAATTTCCATGTTAATTGGTATCCTTTATTTTCTCTTATAAAACTTAAAAAGTTGTCCTTTTCTTTCTTGCACTCTCTTTCCAAAGCAATTAAATTTATCAAAACCAAAAACCTTGAAATTACTTTGTCTTTAATTTCTTTTGAAATTTCTAATGATTTTTCAGCATATTCCGATGATTTTTCATAGTTTTTAATAACAAAATAAAGTTCAAATTATTATGTGCTTCAGCAAGATTCGGATTTAGCCGTATTGCTTCTCTGTATTCTTTCTCTGCTTCTTCATAGCGTTTTAAATCTTGCAATAAAAATCCTAAATTATAATGTGCTTCAGCAAGATTCGGATTTAGTCGTATTGCTTCTCTGTATT
>JAGTWP010000021.1 GCA_018260755.1 Candidatus Altarchaeum sp.
TGAAAATTTATTTATAAATTTTCAGTAAATTTTTGTACCCTCTGAATAGTTACATACAATTTTCAAAACACAAAATTTTTGTGTGCTAAATTTTATCTTAAATACCTATCAGCAAAATTTTTAAAACCATTCCCGTAATAATTATATTTACGACAGCAATAAGAACAAAAAGCAAAAAATCTGTTTTTTTCATTTCTTTGAGCATTATTGCAAATGTTGCTATGCAGGGAAACATAATAACACTAAGAACACTCGCAATAATTAACTGCTGTCCGTTCAATGTGCCTGAAACAACAAGCGGAATTAACATTCCTACAGCAAGTTCCTTTCTTAAAAACCCTGTTGCTATCGGAAAAACCGCCTCTCCGGGCAGTCCGAATAAATTTTTAAATATCGGCTCAAAAATAACGCTAATAAAATTAACAATTCCTAAAATATCAAGAATATTTAAAACCAATATACCTAGAAACATTACTGGAACGGCATTAATTAAAAAAATCCTTACCCTCATCCATAACTTCTTTAAAACAATTTTTAATTTGATCTTTCTGTACGGAGGAATTTCAAGCAAAATTTCCGGGCTTTCTCCTTTGATAAATTTATTCAATAAAATTCCGTTAATGACAAACATAGCTAACAATGTTGCAAATACAAGGTAAATATAGTTAAAATTTTGTGTTAATGCAAATATTCCAAATAGTGTGGCTGTCTGGGCGGAACACGGAACAGCGGTTGCGAGCAATGTTATTGCAATAAACCGCTGCTTTCTCGTTTCAAATACCCTTGTTGCCATCACACCCGGAACCCGGCACCCCAAACCAAGCATTGTCGGAACAATTCCAAAGCCGTGTAATCCGAATTTATGAAATATTGAATCGGTCAATACGTTCAGTCGTGGCAAATATCCGCTGTCTTCAAGTATTTCAAGGACCAAATAAAAAGCAATTATATATGCAAGAACTGCTGCAAGGGGAATATAAATTCCGGAAGTAAGCACTCCAAGCGACGCAAATAAGTCAATTTTACCATTAACCAATGTCCCGATAAAAATTTTATACAAAATTTCGTTATCTTTTAGCACATTGGCTAAATTTTCTATAACCGGAAGGTAAAAATTTTCAAATAACGGATCAAAGACATTGTCAATCAGCCCTTCTCCGATAAATCTTACAACTGTAAAAGTTAAAAATAAAACAATAATTGCTATTGGAATTCCTGTTACCGGTTTAATTGTTAAATCCTCAAATTTTTCAATAATTGTGTGATGTCTGTGCTTTACCTTCTGAACCTCCATTACAATCTTTCCGACATCCTTCCATTTTTCATCCGATGTGTGCCTGTGGATATTCGGACTTCCTGCATTCTTTACCTCTTCAATTAAATTTTTTATTCCTGTCCCTGTCAATCCTGATGTTGTAATTACCGGAACCAGAAGAAATTTTTTTAATTTTTCCACATCAATATCTATTCCTTTATGTTTTGTATCATCCCACAAATTTAATGCAACGAGCATTGGTTTTCCTGTTTCAAGCAAGCCCAATGTAAGATATAAATTTCTCTCTAAATTTGTCGCATCAACCACATTTATTATTATGTCGTTGTCATCCATTTCCGAAATTTGCTTTGCGGTTACTTCTTCAGCTTTACATGTCGGTTCAAGGGAATAAGTTCCGGGAGTGTCTATTAACTCGTAAATTTTGTCTTCAATTCGGACGCTTCCTTTTGTAAAATCAACTGTTGTTCCTGGATAATTTGAAATAATTACATCAAGTCCTGTAAGGCGATTAAATATTGCTGATTTTCCGACATTAGAATTTCCAACGAGTAAAATTTTATTCATTTTAACCTTTTCCTGGATTGAATTTTGGCTCAAATGTTAAATTTTAGGCAAACCTAAATTTTATTATGTATTATGAATGAAAGCTTATAAACTTTATAGGAGGTTTTTGCTTAAACCGATGAACTGATAATTATTAAATAATTAAACGATTTACTATGTGCGGATATTTTCATAAAAATTTCATTTTCTAAATTTCTAAATTTCTAAATAAATTTTATTAGCCATTCCTCTTCCGATTGCTATTTGATGGTGATCTATTTCAATAGTTATTGGTCCATAAGGTTGTTTGCTTATAACTTTAATTTCCTTTCCGATTCTGACTCCTAAATTTTCTAACCGCATTTTAAAATTTGTTCCGCTTACTATTTTTGAAATTTTTCCCTCATCTCCTTCATTCATCCCGGCAAGGAAAATTTCCATTTTCTCATCTTCTTCCTTTGCTCCCTTTGAGGATGTTAATTTGGAAAGTGCATCGCTTATTTCAGGAGATGAGACATGCTCCAGTTTACAGGCAATTTCATGGATTGTATCTTTATCTTTCTTTATTCTGAGAAAGTCGGTGAGAAATTTTTCCCAAATCCTGTGGTTGTTAAGTATTTTTTTCCCATAGTCATCACCTTTTTTTGTTAGGACTATCTCTTTGTATGCCTTATGTTCTATGTATCCCTGTTTTGCCAGTTTGTCCAGCATTTCCGTAACACTCGGAGGTGAAATTTTAAGTAATGAGGCAATTGCCGTTGTTGTTATCTTTTCCCCTCTTTCCTTAAGACGCTCCATTATTTCAAGGTATTCTTCTACATTTTCGCTAACCTTTGTGTCTTTGTCAATCATTTTAAAATTTACTTATTTTATCAAATTTGCCATTTTCTTCAATGACATACAATACTCCTCAATCCTTGCCATAAGTATTTTCTTTAATGTCTCATTAGTAATTGCAAAATACACATATTTTCTTCCCCTTTTCATATTCAGACCTTTTCTGCCAACTATTCCGAGAGCGATTAAATTTTTTATAATCCTCTGAACAGTTGCTCTGTCTTTTTTTATCTTTTTTGTCAGATCTATAACATCTGAGTCCTTTTCTGCAATGGCACAAAAAATTTTAACTTCAACATCGTTTAAACCAAAAATACATTTCATAATATCGTCCTTACAAAATTTTTCCGAATGAATAAGCGATTGCAATTCCGAAATTTGCATTTTATTAAATTTTTTTGAAACAAATTAAAATTTATAACTAAAATTTATGGCTCATAATACAATTAATACAATATTCATAATACAATCAATACAATCAATACAATATTCAATTTATAATTTATTTTAATTTATAATTTAAATTTTTAGTATGGTTACCTTTGTTTCAATTGCAGATGCAAAACCAAAAGAGGAAATTTCAGTCAGGGTTAAAGTAATTGGAGAAGTTCAATCTACAGATCGGAATGTTTTAAAATATAGAGTTAGCGATGAAAGTGCCATTGCGGAAATTATGGCTTGGGGCAATGAAAAAGAAAGGTTCAAATTTAAAAAAGGAGATGTAATTGAAGTCACTAATGCTGTTGTTTCCGAAAAGTCCCCTTTATTTGTATTCACAAAAAAAACAGAAGTGAGTGTAACAAATACAGACATTCCTGATGAAAAAATTTATCCCGTAAAATTTATTGCTCAAATTCCTGCATTCGGATACGTCTATATTGATGGCTTTGTTTCAAGGACTTTCAATATTTACGACTATTATTGTAAGCGATGCAGGAAATTCAGCGAAGAGGTATGCTCATGCGGAAATTTTTCCGAAAAGGTCTTTAAAATAGCAGGAATTTTTTCCGACTCAACAGGAGACATATTATGGACTACAAACGACGAGCAGGTTGCAGAAAAAATTACAAATAGGAATGCAGATGACTTAAAGGTAAAGAGGACAAAAGATAAGGAATCGGAAAATGAGAGAAAAATTATAAAAGGCATTATGAACCATGAGTATAAATTTTTTGGATATAAAAGCGATAAGAAATTTATAGTTGTTGATGCAGAATACTAAATTTTTAATGTTAAATTTTATATATAATCTTATTTATAATTCCAATAAATTTTAATAAATAAAAATTTTAATATTTTAAAAATAAAATGAGCAAAAGCAAAATTTTTCAGGGCAAATTTTTGACATTAGGACTGACTGCTATAATTGCTATCTCTGTGTTGTTTATAAGTATGTCAGAAGTAAGTGCGTCATTGAATATAAAAAGTATAAATTTTATCGGCTCAAATTCTGACTTAAGGATAAATATCACAATAGAAAATACGAATACGGTTAGTGTTCCATTCAATATTACGCTTAAAGATACATCTAATGATAATGAAGATAACCAGGTTATTTATTCGGGCTCAATATCAATAGATGCAAATAGAACACAATCATATATTTTTGGAATATCTGGAAGTTATGATTATTATTTAAGTAATCCCTCTTATTGGGAAAATTACAGATGCGGGGAACACAGCATTGAAGCAAAAATTAATTATGGTGGAAGCACAGATACCGAGTCAAACGAAATTAATTTAGATGCGGATGCGTTTAGTTTAACATTTTCTCCCGATATAGAAACAGGCAAAGTTTCTCTAAAGGATAGAGTATATGTAACCGTAAAGGATATAGATGGAAAAGCAATAAGCAGTGCTTCGGTTAAAATTAGTGACGGGGATGTAACAAAAACTGTCGGAACAACAAATAGCGTAGGACAAGTTAGTTTCAGAATTTCCGAATTATTTTCTTCGCCATCAACGGGAACATATACCTTAAACATTTTCAAGCACGACAAATTCAGGGACCATTATTACTGTAATTATGAAAAGGACTTTCAGGCCAAGAAAAAATTAAACATTTCAAGCATAAGCCCTGCGAATCCGAAGGTAAACGAAAGAATTACCTTAACAGTTGCTGCCGATGATTATGCTGACTACAGCGGAGTATATTTGTCAGTTGAAGATACAGGCAATCCGTCTAATTCACACTATATAACATTAAATGACCAAACATCTTATTTCACACTTGCTAATCCGGGAACATATAAGATTCGTCTTTCAAAAAGTAGCGAGTATTGGGAGGCCGAAAGAACGATTGTTATTGAAGAAAATCCGGAATTAAACATTTCATTCGGTGACATTGCGCTTGGCAAAGAAAATGAGTTTGTTGTTCTGGACGCAAATAATGCAAGAGTGTCAGGCGTAAAAGTTACATTAAACGGTGAAAATTTAAATACCTACAAAACAAGCGATTATAATGGTGTGGTTAAATTTACAATTACAAATCCGGGAAGTTATGAAATAACAGCAGAAAAAATAGGATACCAAACAGAACAAAAAACATTTACGGTCCTGAAAAAGCTTAAAATTGCCTTTGAGCCAGAAAATCCGAAAATTTACGACAAGGTCAAAATAAAACTTTTTGATGAAAGTGATTCGCCGGTTGACGGAACGATAACAATTGATAATATACCTTATTCAACACAAGCGGGCTACATAACTTATAATTTTACAAAGTTTGTGAGTTATAAAATTGTCGGAAAGTCACAAAATTTTGCCGATTTTGAAGTAAATTTAAAGCCATTAAAAATTTTATCTCTGAATATAAATAAAGCGGAAAACGAGGAATTTTCTGTCGGGGAAAATTTAGATATAACCTTAGAAGGTGAGGGATTAAGTACGACAAAAATTGAAATAAAAAATTTAGATACGAATAAAACAACAAGTGCAACCACCTCAACAAAAAATTACACACTGCCGCTTTTAAGTCCGGGAAATTATGAAATAACTGCAACTGGATATGGGTTTGGAGATGTCCGGAAAACATTTAGCGTCAGACATTTGACAATGGAAATCAATGCAAAATATGATAATAAAAACAACAAAATTTTAATAAGTGTTATAAGTGATGGGAAAGGTCTTGAAAATGCAACAATATCAGTTAAAACACCGAAAAATCTGTTCGGGCAATATGTAACCGATGCAGACGGAGAAGCGGTTTTTGATGCCGTATGCGGAGAAGGAAATTACACAGTTAATGTTGAAAAAATTCATTACGAAACCAGACAACAAATTGTTGAAGTAAAGAAGCAAATTTTTGATTTCGGAGTAATTTTACCTGTCGCAATCATCATAATTGTTTTGTTAGTCTTTGCACTCATATATCTGATATTAAAGAAGAAAAGAGCAAACAAAGTAAACAATAAAAAAGTCAATGAAATTCATGAAAGTAAGCTGGAATAGGACTGAAAAATATTGCATAATGTTGTATGACAAAATAAATAAAAATTTCAAATTTGACTGCATTGTTGCAATTTCCAGAGGCGGTTTGATTCCTGCGAGAATAATTTCTGATTTATCATATATTAGAGATATTGGAAATTTACGAATTGAAAGTTATGATGTTTATAATAAAAAAGAAGCTAAAATTACACAGGATATTTCTATTGATATTAAAAATAAGAATGTCTTGCTTGTTGATGATATTGCGGATAGCGGGGATAGTTTGATTCTTGCGAAAAATTATTTGCTTAAAAATTCTCCGAAAAATTTAATGACTGCAACCTTGCATTACAAAGTAACGTCAAAAATAAGACCGGATTTTTTTGCTGAGGAAATAGATGCAGACACATGGCTCATTTATCCCTGGGAGAAAAGAGAAACAGCGAGAAAATTGAAGGAAGAAGGGATTGAAATTTGAGGAAATTTAAATTTGAGGAAATTTAAATTTGAGGAAATTTAAAACAGATAATGAAATGACTAAGGAAACAAAAAAGGAAACAAATAAAAATATCAGAAAAAACATAAGTAGAAAAATAATTGAAAAAATTCTAAACGGAGAAATCAACAGCAAGGACGCACTTGAAAGAGAAAAATCAAATTATTGTGATAAATTTGGTATTGCCGAATATCTGAATAATCCTGAAATTTTGCAGCAGGCAGAGACGGATGAAAAGGATGAAATTTTAAAAATTTTGCAGAAAAAACCATCCCGAACTTATGCAGGAGTTACGGTAATTGCCTGTATGACAATGCCAACCAAATGTCCTCACGGAAAATGCACTTATTGTCCCGGCGGTGTGGAAATTGGTGTTCCCCAGAGTTATACAGGAAAAGAGCCGTCAACGATGAGGGGCATTCAAAATGCTTTTGATTCCTACCTTGAAACAACCTCCAGGTTATATCAATATCACAAGCTCGGACATGCAATTGACAAAATTGAACTGATAATTATGGGTGGAACATTACCTGCTCAGGATATTGATTATATGGAATATTTTTCAAAAAGATGCATTCAGGCAATGAATGATTTTTATAAAAATTTAAGGACTCTTGAAAAATACGGAGAGGAAAAATTTACTGAAATTTACAATGAGGACAAAAAATTTGGCAAAAATTTTCACAAATTTCATTATCTTGAAGAAGTTCAGAGAAATAATGAACGAGCAAATGTGCGATGTGTCGGATTGACCTTTGAATCACGGCCCGATTATGCGAAAAAGGAAGAAATTTTAAGAATGCTGAAATGCGGTGCAACAAGGGTTGAAATCGGTGTTCAGAATCCGTATGATTTTGTTTATTCCGCTGTCCATCGCGGTCATAGTGTAAGAGATGTCATTGAAGCAACGAAACAATTGAAGGACTACGGGCTAAAGGTCTGTTACCATATGATGCCAGGGTTACTAGGAAATTCCGAATACGGCATGGAATTGGATTTAAGGGGTTTTAAGAAAATTTTTGAGGATGAAAATTTCATGCCCGATATGTTAAAAATTTATCCAACTTTGATAATTAAAGGAACAAAATTTTATGATGAGTATGCTAAGGGAAATTTTGAACCATTAACAACAAAAAATGCAGTCCGATTAATAACAAATGTTATGGTAGCACTTCCGAAATGGACAAGAGTGATGAGAATAATGAGAGACATTCCCGCTTATATGATTGAGGGTGGAATTAAGGCAAGCAATTTAGAGCAACTTGTTGATGAAGAGTTAAAAAAGCAAAATTTAAAATGTGTTGAAATAAGGCACAGAGAAGTAAGAGGTGAAATTGTTGATTTGAATAATGTCCGATTATTGCGTGAAAATTACAATGCATCGGGAGGACAGGAAATTTTTCTAAGTTATGAAGATATTAAGAACGATTTACTTATCGGATTTTTACGGTTGAGGATACCTTCAAATTTTGGCAAAACAAAGACAGCACTGATCAGAGAATTGCATGTTTATGGAAAAGAAGTTGAAATAGGAAAAAAGGCAGGAGCGAATGAAATGCAGCACAGGGGCTTCGGAAAAAATTTGCTGAAGGAGGCAGAGCGTCTCGCAAAAGAGGAATTCGGTGCAAAAAAAATTTCCGTGATGAGTGGAATAGGCGTTAGAGAATATTACAGAAAATTTAATTATAAAAGATATAAATTTTGGATGAGAAAGAATTTAAAATAAAAAATTTTATATAAAATAAATTTTATTCTTTCATCTGCATCTTACAGGCGTTAACCGTATTTTTCAAAAGCATTGCTATTGTCATAGGACCAGCACCACCTGGAACAGGTGTGATAAAGGAGGCTTTATTTTTAACATTTTCAAAATCAACATCTCCAACTACTTTATTATTGCTCCTTGAGATTCCGACATCAATAGCAATTGCTCCTTCCTTAACCATATCTTCTGTAATCAAATTTGGCTTTCCAACGGCAGAAATTAATATATCTGCTTTTAATGTATGTTCTTTTAAATTTTTTGTGAAAACATGACACACAGTTACGGTAGCATTCCTGTTCAAAAGCATTAAGGCAAGCGGTTTTCCAACAACAGCACTATGATTAATTATTACAACTTCTCTTCCTTCAATTTTTATATTGTATTTTTCAAGCATATAAATTACGCCTTTTGGCGTACATGGTGCCAATGTTTCATCATTGTTCAGTATTTTTCCCGAATTTACGGGATTGAACCCATCAACATCCTTAAAAGGCAAGATCGCACTCATAATTTTTGCAGGATTTATGTGCCTTGGCAATGGCATCTGAACGAGAATTCCATTTATATCTTTGTTATTATTTAATTCGTAAATTTTTTCAAGAAGTTCTTTTTCAGTTATTGTTTCGGGAAATCTTTCTATTAAAGAATTTATTCCGCATTCCTCGCATGCTTTATGTTTCAAATTTACATAAATTTCCGATGCGGGATTATTTCCAACAATAATTGTGGCAAGAGAAAGTCTTATGTTTAATGTTTTGTTTAAATTTTCAACCTCTGCTTTTACTTCTTCTTTTATTTCGGCACTTAACTTTTTTCCATCTATTATTTCAACCATTTCTAACTACTTGTAAATTTTTATTTCTGTCTTTCATTATTTTTTCTTAAAAGACCTTCCGATAGTCCTATTATATCCCCTATATTTGTTGTTCCGCTAACAGCATTGGAAGGAACAACAATTAAATTTTTCTCTCTTGCTATTTCCGAAAGTGTTTGCAGTTCTCTTAATTTCATTGCTAAAGGTGTTTTCGTATATGCCTCTGCCGCCTCTCCCATCTTCTTTGCAGCCTGCAATTCCCCGTCAGCCATAATAATCCTGCTTCTTTTTTCTCTTTCCGCTTCTGCCTGTTTTGCCATTGCTCTTGTCATATTTTCAGGCAAAATAACATCTTTTATTGTTACAGCACTAACTTTTATTCCCCACGGATTTGTTGCCGTATCTAAAATTTCCTGAATTTTCTTTCCGAGGTCTTCTCTTTTGGCGAGCAATTCATCCATTTCTACCTGTCCGAGAATATCTCTTAGTGTTGTCTCTGCCCTAAGCACGGTTGCTTCATGATAATTTTCAATATTTACAACTGCATGACTCGGATCTTCAACTCTGTAATAAACAACCGCATCAACCATGATGGAAATATTATCTTTTGTTATTACATTCTGCTTTTGAATGTCAAAGACAATCGTTCTCAAATCAATCTTTATCCATTTATCTATTATCGGAATTATAAAGAATATTCCCGGACCTTTTGCCCCAACTAATCTTCCGAGACGAAAGATAACGCCTCTTTCATATTCATTTACTATTTTTACACTACTCGCCAGAATTATTATTACAATCACAAGCCCGAAAATAACAGGAATTATCCAACTATCCATTTTAAAAATTTAAGATACATTTTTATAAATAATTTATTATAAATTTGTTATAAGAATATAAATATTTAAAATTTTAAAATTTAATATTCTAAATTAGATATTTAAAATAAATATTTAAAATAGAGTTGTTGCAAATTAAAAATTTTAAAGGTGAAAACCAATAAAATTCAAAGGTAAAAAAGTTATTTTGCAACATGTCTAATAAATATTCAAAATCAGATATTTAAAATCAGATATTTAAAATAAATATTCGTAACTATTCAGCCACCCAAAAAATTACGAGTAAATTTTTTGATTTTTTTGTATTTTTTGAAATTTTACGCTCACTTCGTTCGTGTATTTTCAAACAAGTTTGAAAATCGCAGGTATTAAAAAATATTTGAAATATTTTTTAAGATTGAAAATTTATTTATAAATTTTCAGTAAATTTTTGTACCCTCTGAATAGTTACATTTAAAATAAATATTCAAAATAAATATTCTAAATCAGATATTCTAAATCAGATATTTAAAATAAATATTCAAAATAAATATTTAAAATAAATATTCTAAATCAGATATTCTAAACAAGATATTCAAAATTTAAACCATATAAATTTAGCCGGAATGTATCTCTCATACAAAAACACAAACCTGAATATATCTTTATACAAAAATAAAGCGATAGTAAAGAATGAGAAAATTTTCAGAGAAATTTTCGGTATTGTCGTTGGGGAAAGGAGCAAAATAGAGAAAGAAATAGTGAAAAATTTGTTATTTAAGTATTCTCTTGAACCAATTGAAATTAACAATGAAATTTATAAAAATAATGATATGCCTGAGGTGATTAAAAAAAACTTGTATGCTGCAAGGTGTGCAAATGTCGGCCCGATGGCAAGTGTTGCAGGAGCAATAGCAGAAATTTTGTGCGAGAAACTTATTAACAAATTTGATGCGGGAATTATTGAAAACGGAGGTGATATTGCTTTGTTCGGTGACAGGGACTTTAAGGTAAAAATTTATGCTGGAAATTCGGTATTTTCAAACAAATTTTTTATATTGCTAAATCCTGCAAAATTGTTCCCGAACAAAATTTTAGGTGTATGCACATCGTCATCTTCCGTAGGTCCATCTATGAGTTTCGGGGACAGTGATGCGACAACAATTATATCAAACAGTCCGGCAATTGCCGATGCATTCGCGACATCACTTGGAAATTTGGTTAAAAATGAAAAGGAAAGCATTGAGAAAGTTATTGAATATGCAAAGAAATTTAACGAAATTTATGGAATTTGTATAATTGCAAAGGATAAAATAGGGATGTGGAATGTACGTTTGGAGAAAATTTAAAATTTAAAAATTTAACGCTCTTATGTTGATTTTCACTGATGGAGATAAAATACATTGTTGAAGTTTTGCAAATTTTAAAATTCAAGCACAAACTCAAATATAAATTAAGTCAAATACACTAAAAATGCAAAACACAAAAGTTCAATGATAATAAGTATATGAGCGAAATTTAATAAATTTAACCCTCTCCTGACTTTAAAATTTTTCCATCTGCAAAAACAGAATATTTCCACTTGCGGAATGGTGCAAAAAATAAAGGTGGCTCGCATACAATTTTAACATTGCATTTTTCTTTTTCGCCAACATCAAAATTAAAAACATAAGGTGTTTGCAGCCAATCCAATTTAAAAAATTTCTTTACGATTTTTCCGTCAACTTTAAAGCGAATAATTCCCCCTATTTTGTCTAAGGAAAATTCAACTTCGTGTATTTCATTTGTACATAAGCTAAATTTTATTTCCACTTTAAAATATTTGTTTAAAAAAACGCAAAAGTAAATTTATGATAAATTTATTTTGTAACTATTCAGCCACCCAAAAAATTACGAGTAAATTTTTTGATTTTTACGCTCACTTCGTTCGTGTATTTTAAAATCTTTGAGATTTTAAAATTGTATTTTTTGAAATTTTACGCTCACTTCGTTCGTGTATTTTCAAACAAGTTTGAAAATCGCAGGTATTAAAAAATATTTGAAATATTTTTTAAGATTGAAAATTTATTTATAAATTTTCAGTAAATTTTTGTACCCTCTGAATAGTTACTTTAATTTTTTCCAAATTTTCACCACAGCATCGGAAGCATAAATCCCATTGACACGAATGTTGCAATTGACCCTCCTGTATTTGTGAAAAAAAACACGAGGATAATCCTCACAACCTGATTTCTCCATAAGTCATTCCATTTTCTTATTTTATGTAAATTTTCAAAATCAATAACCTTTGGCGGACGAACTTTTGCTTCAACAAGTGCTGAAACCATTCCTATGGATATACCCGGGTGAAGTGCGGCAAAAGGAGAAAATATAAATGTCGCTAAAATTGTGAGCGGACGTGCAAAAGCCAAAATCGCCCCGATTGCTGCAAATACGGAATGATACAAAAACCATGTCCCGGCCATATTTAAAAAAACATCAATTCCTTTAATGTAAAATCCGTAAATAAACATTCCCGTGATAAGCAATAAAATTGAGTATGTAAAAATTTTAACTAAATTTCTTCCTTTCGGAATGTAGGTAACTTCTTTCATTAAATTTTCGTGCTCTTCGCTTGTTTTTTCGGAAAATTTTTCAATGTTTCTTTTTATCCCTGCCAAATGCCCGCTTCCGACAACGGCAACAACCTTATTACCGGACGCATTTAAAATTTTATTTGTCAGATAATAATCCCTCTCATCTATTAATACACTTTTAACATTCGGAAAGGCAAGAGCCAATTCATCCATCATTTGCGACATAACATCTTTATTCTTTAGTTGTTCAATTTCTTCGGCTCTTAGCTTTTCAGAGAAAAATAATGTTAGCAATATTAAGGAAAAGACCTTATATTTTTCAAAAATACTCATTTTGTGAGATGCTCTTTTCATAGTAGTGTTTATATCTCTGTCTGCCAGTTCTATCGGAATGTTTAAATTTTTGGCTGCATTCATTGCTTCAATCATCTCCGCTCCGGGCAAAATTCCGACATCTTCTCCCAACCGCCGTTGAAAATTTGAAAGGATTAAATTTACGAGAAACAGAAATGTCTTATTCTCCTTTATGATCTTTGTTATATCTGTATTTTTCCATTTCTCTTTGTCATTTAAGATATCATATCTCTGCTTGCATAATTCAACACATACCCTATCCGGCTTTTCCGCTTCAATAGTGCTTTTTACTTCATCTATGCTTTCTTTAGATATATGGGCGGTTCCGATTAGTATTATTTCCCTGTTATTAATTTGCAGTCGTTCTATCAATCTTTTATTTGTTATTAAATATAAATTTTATTATTGTTAATTTAGTTAATAATTTAGTTTCATATTTAGTTAATAATTTAGTTTCATAAGCTGATATTTTCAAGTAATTTTTAAAATAAAATTTAAAAAATGCAGTGCACAAAATGTAAAAAGGAAGCCGTGATAAATTTAAGATATAACGGATTAAATTTATGCAATGCCTGTTTTGTTGAGTATTTTGAAAAAAGAGCAAGGGCAACAATAAGAAATTTTAATATGCTCAATATCGGCGACAAAATTGCCGTTGGATTATCCGGGGGAAAGGATTCATCTTCATTGCTTTATTTTCTAAAAAATTTTTCAGAAAAAAGAAGAACCAAAATTCTGGCAATGACAATAGATGTTGGGATTAATGATGAGTATGGCAGCAGCACATTAAATAATACAAAAGAAGTGTGCCAAAAACTCGGAATTGAGCATCACATTTATTCCTTTAAAGACGAAATAGGAATGACAATTGATGAAATACATTTAAAAATTTGTAATAATAAATTTGGCGGAAGCGAGGGCTTATGTACTTATTGCGGCGTGTTAAGAAGGGATATAATGAACAAAAAAGCAAAGGAATTGGGCTGCAGCAAATTAGCAATTGCCCATAATTTAGAGGATGAAGATCAGGCATTTTTGATGAACATCGTCAGAGGAGACATTGAGAGGATAATCTGGGGAAGCAGTTTAATTAAAGATGCAAAGATGATTCCGAGAATAAAACCATTTATAAAATCGCCAGAAGATGAAGTAAAGTTCTATGCAAAAATAAATTTTCCGGAATTAAATTTTGAACATATATGTCCATACAGAAAAGACGCATACAGGAAAACATTCAAAGATATTTTAAATTTGCTGAACGAGAAGTATCCCGGCAGTAATTTTCAGATATTTGAGAGCAATAATAAGTTAAAAAATTTATTATTAAAGGACTACAAAATAAAGGGTGTCCATTTCTGTAAGACATGCGGAAATTTATGCAGCGGGGAAATATGTAAGAGGTGCGAATTGCTGAAAAATTTGAATTTAATTTGATATATTAAGAATGCGAATGCGCCCGGATCGGATAGCAAAGTAGTTATTTAGTTATTTTGTAACTATTCAGCCATCCAAAAAATTAAAGGTAATTTTTTTGACTTTTTTAAATTTTTTGAAATTTTACGCTCACTTCGTTCGTGTATTTTCAAACAAGTTTGAAAATCGCAGGTATTAAAAAATATTTGAAATATTTTTTAAGATTGAAAATTTATTTATAAATTTTCAGTAAATTTTGTACTCTATATATTGTATTGATATATTCGTACCCTTAAAATGTATTCAACATCTCTGAATAGTTACGTTATTTTTAAGATTTAGTAATAGTATATCCTAAGGCGGACATTATTTTAACTTCTTGTGCTTCTTCTTGTAATTTTTTGAATATGCTTTCTTTGCCGTAGTAATATTTATTCTCTTCAAGAATTCCTGCTTCTTGTATTATATTATCAAGGTGACTTTCAAATTTTGTTCGGAATTGGCAACCTAAACCGGTGTTATAGATATTACGGTGTTCCAGCATTAATTCGTCAACAGTCGTATGAATTAGTTCATTTGCTTTTAATGCCAGAGAATAATATGTGTTTGCAATTCTCAAAAAAGGGATAATACTCTTTATCTTAAGATGGTCAATAATATATTTTTTACCTTTTTTTATAGCAAAACCAAACACATAGTTAATTATCTCATCTTTTTTAGCATCTTCTAAAAGATCTTCTATTTTGATAAATGCATTTCCTCTTTCATAAGAATAAGTATCAGTCTTCTTTCTTATCAATTCCTCGGACTCGAGCAAATCAAAGTATTTCCTTTGGTTAATCGCAAATTCTATTGGTTTAGCTGCATCATCTCTGTTGATCTTTGCAAGAATTGAATATATAGGATTAAGTGCTGTTCTGATAAATGAAATCTTTGCCAGATAAGAATATGTAGCATTCAATACAATTGCCTCGGTATCAAGAGATAACTCATATAATTTAGAGTATGCTTTTGAATATATTTCCATCCTATCAATCCTGGATTTAGGAATTAATTCTTTTTCAAATGCAAATTCATAGCTTTTGATATTATCAAATTTTATATATCTCAAATACTCCTTTTCACCATCTGTAAAATCTTTAATCAATTTAGGGAAAACCACACCAAAAGATACTTTATAATCATGATTACCAAGATCATCTATATCTCTTGCATAAACTTGCGGACCTATTCTATTCATAATAAAATAATTGACATCCTCTTTTGTCAATTTACCCATTTTTATATTGTTAATATTTTGTTTTTAAATATTTACTTAAACTATAGCGTTGTTGCGAAATAGTTTATATATGCTATTTTATATCATATCAAAAATGTTTGAAACATTTTTGAGTATTCAAAAAACCTGAGAGGTTTTTACAACAACAATAGACAAACCATCTGAAAATTTATTTTTTTATCACCTCGCTTCGCTCGGATATTTTAAATAAATTTAAAATAACAATAGATTGAAAATTATTTCGCAACATGTCTATTATAAATAAGTATTAATATATTAATATATTAATAAATTAAATTTCGTTAAATATAATTGCATTCGATAAATTTTGGTGCTGATAAAAGCGAAAAATTTACCGAATTTATAAAATTGATAATTTCAATTTTAATAAATAATAGAGTTGTTGCAAATTAAAAATTTTAAAGGTGAAAACTGATAAAATTTAAAGGAGTTCAAAGGTGAAAAAGTTATTTTGCAACCTGTCTTATTAGTATTTTGTTTTTAAATATTTTTATTGAAATACTGTTAATTTTTTCTGTTTTAATTTCTCATCAAGTAAATAAATACTTGCACTTTTTGTTTTGTCCCAACAACTTAAAAATGTTTTATAATCTATTTTACGAACATTATCAAATGAATATTTCTTTTTTTCGTAAGGATCCAAAGGATCCCATATTCCAAAAATTTGTTTATCTTCATCGTAGCCAATAACAACAACAGAGTGATAAACAAACACATCTGATTTTTCGATTATTTTAATTCCACGATATTTACAATATTCCTCGAGATCTAAGAAAACAATTACATAAGTATTTGATTCAATTAAACGCAATAAATCATCTTTGGAGAGATCTATTTTATAGTTGACAAGTATTTCATAATCTTTAAGGAGTTTCGCCAGGCAATCTTGGATTTCACTTACACCTTTAGGTATAAACTTTGGGTATCGCTGGCGATATTCATGAGGAAGTGGATCTCCCATCTCTTTTGTAATTTTATCCAAACTTATTTTCCTCCTTAAATTAAACTGGTTATCCAAAATAGTTTTTATGCATGTCGGGAGGCACATATGATCTTGCTGTTGGTGTTGTGGATTCTTTAGTCCTATGAAATGTTGTTTTTTAATGCCCATTGTTTTATCTTTAGATTCATAATTAAACATTATTTCGGCGAAAGAATGATAACTTTATATGGGAAGCTTTATCGAAACACAAGTTTGGACATTCCTCCAAGTTATTGTTATATCCGAATCCGAATTCCAACATGTTTTTTGTATCACTTGATATCTCTACGCATTTTGGCCAGCATTTGAGAATTTAAGAGAGTAAATTTATTTCTATTGTGTTGTTATTATCGCCCCTTCCTTTGTTATTATTGCAGTATGCTCAAACTGACTTATCATCCCGTTGCCTTTTTCCCTGAACATCCCATATCTTCTTATTATATTTCTATTCACCATATCCTGAAGTATTAAATTTAATTTTATTTCCGGAATTGCCTTAAACCATCTTTTTGCGAATGGCATACCTTTTCTTATTTCAAGCTCTTTTAATAAATTTCTTTCTTCTGCCATCCTTACTGGCTTGATTTGAATTAAACTATAAATTTCATACTTGTTTGTTTCTATCACACTCCCGGCTCCGTCAGTAACGAACGGTTCTATCGCTATAACCATATCTTCGCTTAATGTCTGGTTTGAATTTATATCTACATTTGGAATTGAAAGACCTGCATGCAACTGGTATTGGTCAATCTGATGCCCGGTTAAATTTTCAATCGGTTTGTATCCGTAACTCTTTATGGTTTTTTCTACGATTTTTCCTATTTCAGAAATTTTTACTCCTGCTTTTAAAGTTTTTAATGCGTTTTCTAATGCCGCCTTATTTGCATCTAACATTTTTCCGTATTTTCCTGTTAAATCAATCGTATAAGCGGTATCTGCGATATATCCGTCAACAGCAGTTCCTAAGTCAATTTTAACAACACCTTCTCCGATAACCGACTCATCATTCCATGACGGTGTTGAATGTGCGGCAATGTTATTTACGGAAATATTTACAGGAAAAGCAATTTCCGCATTTTTTTCTTTTATCATATTTTCAATGGCTTCTGCAATATCCAGGGTCTTTGCATCCGGTTTTATTAAATTTTTACTCCTGTCCACAACCTCTTTTGCGATTTTTCCCGCTTCAATGTATTTGTCTAATATTTGCTGTTCCATCTTAAAATTTATAAATTTATAATGTTAAAATTAGGAAGTATATAAAAATTATTGTATAAAAATTAGAATAAAATCTTATCTGAAAAATTTTATAAAGATTTTATTATTTAATCAAAATTTAACACATAAAATTTTACCAAATTTAACAGATGGATATAAATTTAATCTCGCTTGCCATTATTGCAATTGTATTGGTAACAACAGTATTTATTTTACTGCGGCAGAGTTACATAATTGGAGTTATATTTGCAGGTATCTGTTTCGCTTATTTTGGCATTTTTCAGCAGGATGAAATAAAATTTTTCTCGGATATGGGAATTCTGCTCTTGCTGTTTCTCATAGGTATGGAATTTGACATGAAAAAAATCGGGAAGAATGCTTTTTCAATAGTAATTATTGCATTGCTTAAATTTTTATTCATATTTATGATATGTTATCAGCTCTTTTTATTTTTGTTTTCTCATGAAATAGCCCTCGTGCTCGCGAGTGCATTTACATTTTCATCAACCGCAATAGTGGCA
The DNA here is from genome assembly GCA_018260755.1 of Candidatus Altarchaeum sp. Classification (GTDB taxonomy): domain Archaea; phylum Altiarchaeota; class Altiarchaeia; order Altiarchaeales; family Altiarchaeaceae; genus Altiarchaeum. The sequence goes on from JAGTWP010000021.1 coordinate 18,340, forward strand.
AAAATAGCGGAAGAAAGAGGTATTCTCAAAGAGAAAGAAATACAGATGATGATTGGGGTTTTAGTTATAGAAGATGTTATTGTTATTATCTTGATGGCTTTAATATCTGGAACCGCAAACATAGAATTTTCAATTGTTAAAATTTTTCTGCTGATTTTGTTTTCTTATTTCGTGCTTCTGAAAGTAATATCTCAAATTTTCGGTTTTTTTGCGAAACGAAAGGCAGAAGAAAACATACTGTTAGTTACAATTATACTCTGCATCGTAATGGCAGCACTCACAAATTTTATTGGATTTTCCGGACTGATCGGGGCGTTTATTGCAGGAAATTTAGTCGGCTCAACAAGACACAGCGGGACAATCCAGAAAATTTTTGAACCATTTACCATACTTTTCATTACATTATTCTTCTTTTCCGTTGGCATGATGATACATATTGAGGAAGTAATAAACGGATTCGCAATTATCGTTTTGTTTGTCATCCTGAATCTTTTCCTCAAATTTTATACGGTGTTTTTTTTATATTATCCCCTGGAACATAATAAGGAACAGGCACTTCGTTCATCTGCGCTCATGCTTTCCCTTAGTGAATTTTCTTTGGTTTTACTTATAGATGCAACAAACAAAGGACTTATTACAGGCGAAATTTTAAGTGCTTTCGGAATTGCTTTTATCATTTCGGCATTTATTTCGTCTTTGGCATTAAAACAAAAAATTTTTAAAAAACTACCTGTTCTTATCCCAAAGTCCTCTCTTTTTGATAAATTTTCGTTAAGAATATACAAAACAAAAACAGGTCTTGAAGAGGAAATTACAAAAAAGGTCTATACACAAGGAAAAGGTCTCTGGAAGGATACAATTGCAATATTGTCGGTCTTTGCGGTTTCTTATACTTTATCTGAAGTAGGTCATATCAGAGAAGGAATAATGCTGCTGATTTTATCGCTTCCATTTACCATTCACGGCATAATTAAAATTATCAATCTTATTAAAGAAATATTCGTCATCGTGCATTCGTTTTTAATAATAAGCAAGAGAACGGAAAAAAGAATAAATGGAAACATTGCGATAATTATTATTCTTTATCTTATTTTTACCATAAAAATTTCGGTTTTATCGCTCCTTCATCTTGGGTATATGGATCTGCCTTTATCTGTTTTATTCGGAATAATGATGCTGGTATTTATGTATGATACAATATACATAGTTTCCAATGAGAAAATAATAAAAAAGATGATAGATAAAGGAAGTATAAAAAACAACATAAATAAAAAAATAGAAGATATAAATGAGTATATTGAAAAAAAGATAGGAATAAAGCGGATTTAAAGATGGAAAAATTTAACTGATTTGGTGCATGACTTTTTGAACGAATTGCTCTTTGTATTTGAAACGGAACGTGGAAAAGAAGGAAATAGAGGGAGGGAAATTTTTTGGGAGGCGAATGTGTTGTGCGATATATGAATTATAAAGGTAAATTTTATTGTTTTTTATTAAATTTGATGTAATTTCAATTTGTTTTAAATTTAACAAGTCCTATTAAACTTAAAAAATTTAAAGAAAAATTTAAAAAATTTAAAAAATTGAGACCGTTTAAAACTCTGTTGGTGAAAAAGAGTTTTAACCTCGCTAACGCTCGGATATTTCAAAAACTTCGTTTTTAAAATTATCAAAAATTTGTTCATTTTAATTTGATTTTGCCCATTG
>JAGTWP010000022.1 GCA_018260755.1 Candidatus Altarchaeum sp.
ATCCAGGCGTGACAGAAAAGATAGGATACTCTTATATAATAATTGGTAACACTACTAACACCACCTATTATACATCCTCTGATCATATAGATAATGATTGTGATGGAATTATCGATGAACAATGTGATAGGGATGCTGATTGTGAAAGTAATTATGGAAGTAATTATTATTGCCGTAGTGACCATACATGTTATAAGAAAGAATCAACAACAGGATACACAGGAGTAGTTAATCCATCTTCAAGCCCTGCACAACCCACAACACTTAATGAATTTTCAGGTGTTCCAGTTCCAGGAGAGGCAGAAGGTTTAACCCTTACTTTTAATTTAGGAAAAGATGCAAAAGGTGCATCAGTTACTGCAACTGTTGGAAATAAAACAAACACAGCAATTGCTAATAATAATGGAGATGTAACTATTGCTCTTCCAGGATATGGACAAGGAGAAATAACTGCAAGCAAAACAGGATTTAGTTCATTAACAAAAACAATTAATGTTTATGCCGGAACTTTAAATATAACTAAAATAAGCGGTGAGAAATATGGAGATGAATTTAAATTTAAAGTAACGACAAAGGATAGAACTCCAGTAAAAGATGCAAAAGTTGTAATTTATGGACAAACATTAAAGACAGGTGCAGATGGAATTGTTAAAACGACAATTAAAACAATACAGGCAGGTTTAGAGGCATCTGCATCAGCAAAGGACTACAAAGGTTCAAGTATTTCATTTGATGTCCAAGCAATAGGAAAGATAACTATTGATACTCCTAAAAAAGTGACACAAGGTGACACAATTACAATTATCGTAAGAGATGAGAACAAAAACCCGGTACCAAATGCAAAGGTTACAATTAATAGTGTTGAACATACAGCAGATGCAAATGGAAAGATTGAATACAAAGTTACAACAACATCATTAACTCTTAAAGCAGAAAGCGAAGGATATATTCCATCTGAACAGACATCTGTTACAGTTGAAGCAAAGATTGAATGCGGAAACGGAAAATGCGAATCTGGAGAAACAAAGGAAAATTGTGCAAAGGATTGCATAGTTTGCGGAGATAATGTCTGTGATAAAGGTGAAGATTATAAGACCTGTTCAGGAGATTGCCATAAACCAGCAGAGTTTCAATGGCTACTAATTATATTGGTTGCGATAATGCTGTTGATATTAGGATATTTCTTAATTTTTAGAAAGAATAAAAAACAATAAAAATTAAATATCTACTTACAATCAACACTTCTGATTATGTTGTTGTGAAAATTCCAAGATGGCCGTTTGATAAATTTAGAACTGCAAATAAACAAATCGGAACGCAGATGAAAAGCACGGGAGTGGTTGTGGCTATTAAATTTTGAAGAAGCATTCCAGAAAGCAATAAGGGACATGGATATAAAAAATATGGGCTTGAAAATATAAGCAGCGATATTGACAAAATACGGAAAAATTTAACCTAAACTACGTACAAATTAGGGAATAGTTCTTGATTTTCTTTTATTACTTCTTTCCAAAATTCACTTTTTAAACTAAAAATCTTTTTATTCTTTATTACCTAATTAGGTAATATTAAAATAATACAACAAGTTGTAAGGAAACTAAAATTTTTGGACTTCTTATATATTATAACAATATATATGCATAAATTCCAACTTTAAAAATTGTCTAAAGCTTACCCTTTTATATATTGTCACAATAGCGGGGGGTTCATTTTGGTAATTCTCTTACAGCCTGTCAAGAGATGTTATAGAGGTGATAGGAATACTTATTACCTTAGGACTTACGCAAGACAAACACGAACCTTTGGGTTTTTAAGTTCGTTTATCAGATAATTACGCAAAAGACCTTTTTTGAGTTGGTATATTGTCTTTTTAACTTTATATGGATAATCTTTCAAAGTAACACAAACCGCCATACAACAGGCATTCTTTTTTGCATACCAACTATCCATCAATACATTTTTAAAAGGCAATTTCTTTTGAAAAGCTACACCCTTAAGCATTTCTTCTACATGTTCTATCTTACTTTGTCCATCTCCATCAGGATCATAAATACGAAAATCTATTATCCAAAATTGCCCAGTATCTGGATTCACATAAACACAACTTATAACACCAATGCCCTTAATAACGCCGTGCTCGTTTCCAATCTATTGTCTTCTAACAAATTCTATTTTGTTTAATATCTTTTGCCCATAACAGAGTCATCAAATATAATACATCCATTTTCAGATACAACAATTTTGTTCTTTACATTCTCCCAAACGACTTTAGGCGTAATTTTTCCTTACCCAATTGCCTATTTATCGCGTCGTGATTGATCCCTTCAACATGTTCAGCGAAATTCGTCAAGGTGTAATTTATTTGGCTGCTTAAAAGATATTGGCAATATTGTAGTATAAGATTTTGCCTTCCTATTTCACCTAACATTTTACATAGAATTTTAGGATTTTTTTATTTTTAATTACAATCCTAATACTTTATATTAAAACTGCGTAAGTACTAATCTTATTAATTTATAAAAGATTTAATTCAAATTAAATATCAATAAATTTAACAAAATGATTGAAATTCCAAACGCAGAAAAAGGGAAAGTAGTTGTCAGATTTGCACCTAATCCGTCGGGATATTTGCACATAGGACATGCACGAGCGGCAGTATTAAACGATGAAATAGCAAAACAATACAACGGAAAACTCATATTGCGAATTGAAGACACGGATCCCGGAAGGGTTGATGAAGAAGCATACTCTGCAATTGAATACGATTTAAAATGGCTGGGAGTTGAGTGGGATATGAAAATAATACAAAGTGACCGCCTGATGACTTATGAAAATTTTGCGGAACAATTAATTGAGCAGGGAAATGCTTATGTATGTAATTGCGAACAGGAAAAATTTAGGGCATTAAAATCAGGGAAGATGCCGTGTCCGCACAGAAATTTAAGCATTGAAGAAAATTTAAAAAATTTTGAGAGAATGCACACAGAGGATGGATGGACAGTCAGAATCAGAACAAATTTAAACGAGCCGAATCCTTCTTTGGTGGACTTTCCTTTGTTAAGGGCATCAAAAGAAATTCATCCTCGTCTAAAAAACAAAAATTTAACACTTTATCCTTTAATGAATCTTTCCGTTGCGGTAGATGACCATTTGCTGGGAATTACGCATGTTTTAAGAGGTAAAGACCACCTTACAAATACGGAAAAGCAGAAATTTATTTATAAATATTTTGGATGGAATGAACCAAATTTTATTCATTACGGAATAATGAGTATAGGTTCGGAAGGAAAAATCAGCAAGAGCGAGATAAAGAAAGGTATTGACGAAGGAAAATTTATCGGGTGGGATGATGTAAATTTATTGACTTTGAGAGCATTGAAGAGGCGGGGAATAAATCCTCAGGCAATAAGGAATTATATGCTAAATTTAGGAATAAAAGATGTTGACATTGAATTTAGCGAAGAAGCGCTGTATTTTGAAAATAAAAAATTTATTGAATCATCTTTCAGGTATTTTTTCATTGAGGATCCGGTAGGTCTTACAATTGAAAATTTTCCGAATATGCTCGTTAAATTTCCACTGCATAAGGAGCACACTTACGGATTCAGGACCTTTAATTTAGTGCCGGAAAATAACAAAATTGGCTTATTGATTCAAAAGAGTGATGGAAAAAAATTAAAAGAAGGTGATGAAATACGATTGATGAATACCTGTAATGTCCGAATTAAAAAAACAGATGTTACAACAGGAAATATTGTTGCCGATTATGTTGAGGATTCCCACGGGCCGATGGTTGAAATTAATGGAAAAAAAGGGGAGAAGAAGAAATTTCATAATATTCTAAAGGTTTTGTGGCTTCCTGAAAAAGAGAACCTTCCTGTTAAAATTTATCTTCCTAAAAGAACTGCTGCAGGAGTTTGCGAGCTCGTCTGTAAAAATTTAAAAGAAAACGCCCTTATCCAGTTTGAGACATTTGGATTTTGCAGGGTGGATAAAATCAAGGATAATATGATTGAGTTTTATTTCACACAAAGATAAAAATGTCTGTTAAAAACGGTAATTTCGTAGCAGGTTGTATTTCTCAAAGTATAAATAAAGATACTCAGACGCAGCCGTGTGGTTTTGATTTGACGCTCAAAGAAATTTATGAAATTACAAGTGCAGGAACTATTGGCTTTTTAAACAAAAATTTGCCGGAATATAAAAAGATATTTGACAACAATGAGGCAGTTCAAAATTTTTTGAATAAAGGCGCATACAAAATTATTTTCAATGAAATTGTTAAGATTCCGAAAAATTGTATCGGACTGGTTTTTCCGCGCTCCACTTTATTAAGGATGGGATGCGAAATTCACACAGCAGTTTGGGATGCCGGATATGTCGGAAGGGGCGAGGCACTTTTGAATGTATTTAATGAGCACGGAATTTATATAGAAAAGAATACGAGAATTTGTCAGATGATTTTACTGGAAGCAGATAATCCTTTAAGGGTATATAACGGGGACTATCAATATTCCAATATGTAAAATTAAAATAATAAAAATGAATATCATATTAATCGGATTTAGAGGTACCGGAAAAAGCACTGTTGGCAAAATTTTAAGCAAAGAAACAGGTTGGAAATTTATCTCGTCTGATGATGAAATTGAAAATAAGTATGGAAAAATTTCAAATCTCGTGAGCGATAAGGGCTGGGAATATTTCAGACGACTGGAAGAAGATGTGATTGGAAATATAGCCAAAGAAGATAAGACAATTATTGCGACGGGAGGCGGAGTGGTAATGAATAGTAACAATGTTCAAAATTTAAAGAAGAACGGAAAATTTATCCTTCTTACGACAAGCAAAGAGCTCATAATAAACCGCATAAAAAATTCGGACAGGCCACGATTAACTACCAGCACTTGCATTGAAGAGGAAGTTGATAAAATTTTAAATGAAAGAATGCCTGTTTATCTTTCAATTGCCGATTATATGATTGACACATCCTCTTTAACTCCCAAGGATATTGCAGAGAAAATAATAAAAATGGTAAAAATGCTCTAAATTTTAATTTGCCGATAATTTATACAGCTGAAAGAATTAATGAACAAATAACAATCTATAATATTAATTTATCCTGTATTTTAAATTTAATTTTAATATCGTCAAAATGTATGTATGCCCAAAATGCGGGAAGGAATATAAAAAGAATGTGTTAAGAAAATGTGATTATTGCAAAAAGGTAATCGGATGCGATTATTGTTTAACTTCGGGGACATTAGAATACCGTTATTGTGATGACCACAATCCGAAGCCGAAAAAAAATAAAGGTGAAGAAATTTTGAAATTTATAAAAATTTTTAATGGTGATGTTGCTCCTGATGAACCATTATACAAACATGCTGTATTGCAATTAACAAAAATTGCTAATGAGGAAGAAGGTGAAGGTCTGAATAAAATCATTAATATTTTTAAGGATAGCACAAAAGTGGATGTTTCAGAGGTCTTAATTGAGGGCCTGATTGATGTGTTTAAGAATGTTCGTAGTGATGAGATAATTGAACCTATTGCAGAATATATTGATAATTCCTACTTAAATGATGAATTTGTATACTTGCCCGAATGTATTGAATTGTTATTTAAAATTAAAACAAACAAGGCGGTTGAAAAAATCAGAGAACTTTCAGAGTATCCTTCCGTTGAGATAAGAAAACAAATATTAGATGTGCTTTCTGAAATTTCACAGGAGGGTGAAATAAACCTCGAATCGGAAATTTTAAAAATTTATGATGAAATTCTTGCCGGCAGGCCGGAGTATGCTGTCGGGGAAATTTACGATTTGATTGCTCTTTTTACAGATATTGATTATCGTGTCAGGGATAATTCAGTTAGAGAATTGGCTGATAAGGACTCTAAAAAAGAACTGCTCGGCTTTCTTAATAGTTCAAATCCACAGATAATTGGATATACTATTAGAACATTGGCCTTAAAGAACGAGTTAAAAAACAATGATGAAAAAAACAATGATGGGAATATAAAAGAGGATGAAGAAATCAAAGAACACAATATTAATGAGAGTGAAGAAATCAAAGAACACAATATTAATGAGAGTGAAGAAATCAAAGAACACAACATTAATGAGGATGAAGAAATCAAAGACCTTGATGTTGATAGTAAAGAACCAAAGGACATTAATGAGGATGAAGAAATCAAAGACCTTGATGTTGATAGTAAAGAACCAAAGGACATTAATGAGGATGAAGAAATCAAAGACCTTGATGTTGATAAAAAAATTTCCGAATATATAAAGCATGAAGATGGGTTTGTAAGGGAAAATGTAGTATCGTATCTGAAAAGCAAAGGTATGTATGACAAAATTTTTGAGGCAATATCGGATGATTCAACAAATGTCCGAATTTCTGCATTAGATGCTTTACTTGAAGGAGGAGAGCATGCAAAGGAATATATTGATAAAATACAGGGAGGTGACAATGAATATGCAAAGAATTATATAACTAATGAAGAGATGAGATATGCCGAAAATGTAAAAAGAGAGATTGACTTACATAGTAAATATGCAAAGGATTTTGCAAATTATAGTGAAGATGAAGAAGCAATTGAGGAATACAAAGAAATTTTAAAAATAGACAAAAATAATGCTTATGCGTATTTAAATTTAGGGGAAATTTATTCTAAAATTTATCGCTACAAAGAGGCAGAAGAATATGCAAAGAAACACTTGGAAATAAGTAAGGATTCCGAAGGATGGAATTTGCTTGGAAGAATTTATAATAGCAAAGGTATGGAAAAAGAGGCGATTGATGCGTTTAAGAAATCCCTTGCTATTGAAAACAATTTTTTATCTCATCGGTTTTTAGGAGAAATTGAGCAAAGGGCCAAAAATTTTGATGAAGCAATTAAGGAATATAATGCTCTGTTGAAAATTAATGATATTGCATCTATTAGGTCAAGAATATCTGAAATTTTGCGCGAACAGGGCAAAAAAGAGGATGCAATGAATGAACTGCAAAAAGGAATTGACGCATTTCCTGATGAAATTGAATTTTATAAAGACCTTTCAATGATGCTGATGGATGTGCAAAAATTATCAGATGCGGAAAAATTACTTAGAACAGCGTACCGGAAATTTCCTTATGATGCCGAAACAGCAGGAATGTTGGCTTCTATATTATTTCAATTGCATAAATACAGCGAATCGGAATACCTCATTAGAAAGGTATTTGCTGAAAATCCAGATGTGGTAAAATCAGAGGAGCATGCAATACTTCATGAAATTTTGGGTATGAGTTTAGGCGAGCAGGGAAAGATGACCGAGGCAACAAAAGAATTAAAGACAGCGCGCCATCTTAATCCTTCATTAGGAAAAAGGCCCTAAAACATACCTCAAATTTGGACTGGTCGGGATTTGAACCCGAAGCCTCTGCCGTGCGAGGGCAGCGATCTACCGTTGATCTACCAGCCCGAAAATTTTTCTATAATTTATTTACTATCCCGAAAACGACGCACCTTGTTCGTCTCTTTCATTAACTATAACTTCCAAACCACATATGTTTGTGAAATTTTTTAAAATTTCTTTTAATTCATTATAGATAAGTATAGACAGATTTTCACAGGTTACATTAGCAATCGGAACAATAACGCAATCTTCTTTCGGAAACGAATATTTCTTTGAATTTGCGATAAAATTTAAATTTCCAGTTATACTATTTTCGTTATAACTTATTGAATTTGGCAGCAGCATTTTATGGTCATACCTGTTCAGCAATTCATCAACAACTTTTTTTAAGACAGTAAAATCTATAACCCAGCCATGTTCTTCCAATTCACCTTCAACAATTACTTTTACCTTCCAGTTATGTCCGTGAATCCTTCCGCATTTCTCATGTCCAATCAAAAAATGTGCAGATGAAAAATTTTTGACGATTGAAATTTTTATACTCATCTTGTAATTCAATTAAATTTAAAGTATAATTAATTTTATCCTTAAAAATTAGTTTTGAAACAAAATTTTATTGATGTTTTAAATTTTATTGTTTTCGTAATTTATTTATTAACTAAATGTAACAACTAAAAATGTTCTGGGCAGATCAATTAGCAAATCAGGCAGTCGTAAGGGTTGAAAAGGACTTTGCAGAAGGAAAAATTAATGAGAAATGTGCAGTAATACGATGCGGTCAAACACCTTCAGGGGGAAAGCATATTGGAAATTTAAACGATGTTATCAGGGCATACTTCGTTTATAAGTCAATAAAAGAAAAGATAGAAAACAAAGAGTGGAACGGAAAGGTAAAATTTATTCACACAAGCGATGACAGAGACCCGCTAAAGGATATTCCAATTAAGATTATGGATTTAAACGGGAAATGGCATGAAAGCAAAGATTTAGGACTTGAAAAATTTTTGGGAATGCCTTTATGCAGAGTTCCGGATCCCTTTGGTTGCTGTCCGTCGTGGAGCGAGCATTTCACAAAGGTCTGGGTAGAAGGAATAAAAATGCTCGGAATTGAAGATATAGAAATTTATTACAATAATGATTTATATAAGCAGGGAAAATTTGATCCCTACATAAAAACAATTTTTGAAAACAGGGAAAAAGTAAGCGAAATAGTTAAAAAATTTCAGGAGACAAAGCATGAAAATTACATTCCTTTTGATGCGATTTGTCCGGATTGCGGAAGATTGGCAAATATAGATGGTTTTCACATCACTTCGTTGACAGATTTTCAACGAGTTGAAAATGATTTGAACAGCAATACGGTAAAATTTAAATGCGGTGGAAAAGAAATAAAAAAGAAGAAAACAGAGGGCTGCGGATATGAAGGTGAAGTTAAAATCAGCGAAGGAAAATTGCAGTGGAGGTACGAATGGCCCGCACAGTGGGGAATCTTTAATACGACATTTGAGCCGTTCGGAAAAGACCACTTTGAAGGAAGCTGGAAGAGTGGTCAGGTCATTGCGAGAGAAATTTATAATATTGAGCCGCCAATCCCGTTTGTTTATGAATTTTTCCTTGTAAACGGAGAAAAGATGTCGGCAAGTAAAGGAAATGTTTATGTTACTCAGGATGTTTTAAAAATTTTAGAGCCAGAAGTTTTGCTTTACTTTTACACGAAAAAGCCCGAGAAGCAGAGGGACTTAACTTTGGGGGAAATTTTTCGCTTAGTTGACGAATTTGACAATGTTGAGAAAATTTATTATGGTGCTGAAGAAGGAAGGACAGAGCACGAAACAGAGGATGCAAAAAGGATGTATGAAATGTGCATAAACAAAAAATTTTCAGCCATCCCGAAACGGCTGCCGTATGTTTTTGCTTCAACACTATCGCAAATTTACGGGGAAAAGGCAATTGAAAAGGTACAGGAAATGAATAAAAAGGCAGGGCAAATATTGTATGATGATGACCTGGCAAAAATACGGCTTGAAAAGGCAGGCAACTGGGCAAATTTATACATTCCCAATAGTGAGCGGATTAAAATAATTGCTCATGAAGAAGCACAAAAAATTTATCTCAGGCTTGATAATAAGACCAAGGAATTATTAAATAAATTTGTAGAAATGTGTGAGGAAAATTTAAGCGGAAAAGAAATAACTTTAAAAATAGGGGAATCGATAAAAGCGTCAGGGGATAAGGAGTTATTCATAAAATTTTATAAGGCGTGCTATATGCTCTTGTTCGGCAAAGAGAAAGGCCCGAAATTGGCAGGTTTTATAGATACATTAGATAAAGATTTCATAATTAAGAGATTTAAAGCGGAGTAAAAATAGAAAAATTTAAATTTTAATATTATTGTAAATCTAATTAGTTATAAATTTTAAACAATAAATTTTATAAAATTTTAAATTTAAGGTAAAATGGTTTATGGTTCGCATGGGTTTTTGAGGAGATCAAGAAACACATTAAAAGGAAAACCGCGGGATAGAGGAAAAATAAGTATAAGGAGGTATTTTCAGGAATTTGAAGTTGGAGAAATAGCAGGAATAAGTATAGATGTACAATACCGGAATATTCCGTATCCGAAATTTAACGGCAAGCTTGGAAAAATTACAAAGCAGCAGGGAAGGGCATACTACATCAACATAAATGATAACGGAAGAAAAAAAAATGTCCTTGTCAGTCCGGAACACTTGCAGAAGATTAACAAGGGCTAAAGAAAGGATAAATTTATATTTAAATTAAGATGAAAATAATAGAAAAGAAATTAACAACTCTTTCTCATGTAAGGGAAATTTTATTGAAAAGAGAAAAAGAGGCAATAGACGGTGAGCCAATGACTGATGAACAAAAAAAACTGTTAAATTATATAGGTAAATTTTCAACATTATCTACAAAAGATGCGGAGGACTTACAAAAGAACTTATCGGGTTTAAATTTGGGACTTTCCGAGGCTCAAATTGTAAAAATTACAGATATACTTCCAAAAAATGTTGATGAGATAAGGGCCATATTTTCAAAGGATGAAAAATTTGCACATAATGCAGATGAGCTCAAACAGATTCTTGATTCTATTGCGCAATATGTATAATTTTATAAATTTTTTTAAATAAAAACTGGACAAAAAATCAAACATTTGAAAAATTTAGAGAAAAATTTAATTTGTATTTTTAAAATGGAAACTAAAAGAGATAACTATGTAAGGGTTTTGGACTTAAAGGAAGTTAACAAAGGTAATGCACCTTTTAAGACAATTCCCACTGTTCAGGTAATCGGAGAAGAATATTATACTTTACTTGAAGTTGCTCCGAGAGATGATGTGAAATTAGAAGTTAATGAAAGAGTATATATCGGTGATGAAAAAAGAGACAAAGTGGACCATATTGTCCGAAGAATAAGCTATAACGACCTTACAAATAGTGCAAAAAATGCATTAATTGAAGTGCTTTCTCTGATTGTAATAAGCAGGGAAAAATATTTTATTCAGTTTATGAATACAATCGGCCCTCTCAATGTTCGTATGCACTCGTTGGAAACATTTCCCGGAATTGGAAAAAAACTTACATCTGAAATTATAAATGAAAGAAACATTAAACCGTTTGATGATTTCAAAGACCTTCAGAAAAGAGTTAAAAGTGTCGGCGATCTTTCGGTTCACATTGCAGAGAAAATTGTTGAAGAATTAAAAAGAGAAAGCACACATTATTTCTTTATAACAGAAGAAACGGGCAGGATCGCAGGAGAACAAACAAAAACGGAAAGAGGTAGAAGAGAAGGATATAATCGTAAGTTTGGATCCGGAAGGAGATAAAAATAAAACCGAAAAGATGAATCAAATATTTGACGGGGTATATAAAGAAGGCAGGAACATAGCAACAAAAAATAAATTTAAGGGAAATACAGTATATGGTGAAAAAATCATATCTGAAAAAGGTAACGAGTATAGATTGTGGGACCCCGAAAGAAGCAAATTAGCAGCGGCAATACAAAACGGACTAAGAAACTGGACAATAAAAAAGGACTATAATGTTCTCTATCTTGGTGCATCTTCGGGAACAACGCCGAGTCATGTATCAGATATATCAAATCTGGTTTTTGCCGTTGAAATTTCAAAAAGAATGATGCGAAATCTCATACAGGTATCCGAAATAAGAACAAATATAATTCCTGTTTTGGCAGATGCATTAAAGCCGGAGACATACATGGACAGAATACTGTCTGTTGATTTTATTTATCAGGATGTTGCACAGCCGAATCAGGCGGAAATTTTAAACAAAAACGCTGAAATTTTTAAGCCGAAATTTGCCATGCTCGCAATAAAGGCAAGAAGTATAGATGTTCTAAAAAATCCGTCCCAGATATTTAAAAGAGAAATAGCAAAACTGAAAAATTTTGAGGTTCTTGAAATTATAAAATTGTATCCTTATGACAAGGATCATGTTTTAGTGAATTTGAGATATAAGGGCTAAATAAATTTTAAAAAATTTAAATTTTAGATGAACATCACCGCCATGTTGCGAAATAATTTTCAATCTATTGTTATTTTAAAGTAACTATTCAGAGGGAACGAAGTGAGTGTAAAAAATAGCAAAATCAAATTAAAATGAACAAATTTTTTATAATTTTAAAAACGAAGTTTTTGAAATATCCGAGCGTTAGCGAGGTTAAAACTCTTTTTCACCAACAGAGTTTTAAACGGTCTCAAATTAATTATTTAATTTCAGATGGATATTGATAACTTAAAGAAAACTTCAGCTCAAATAAGGGCTTATGTTATATTAAGCACAACAATTGCACAAAGCGGACATCCAGGAGGAAGTTTGTCGTCAGCAGATATAATTACAACCCTGTACTTTCATAAATTACGGCATGACCCGAAAAATCCAAAGTGGAAGTATAGAGACCGTTTTGTGTTAAGTAAAGGACATTCCTGTCCAGCTGTGTATGCTGCTTTGGCATTAAACGGATATTTTGGTCTTGACGAATTAAAATTTTTAAGGAAATTTAACACAAATAATCCTGAACTGCCGCATTTGCAGGGGCATCCGAATGCTTTACTAACTCCGGGGATTGAGGCATCAACCGGATCATTGGGACAGGGACTTTCTATTGCCGTCGGAATGGCACTTGCCGAAAAAATTGACAGAAAGGAAGATGATAAGCAGCAATACGAAATTTATACCTTGTTAGGTGATGGAGAATGTGATGAAGGACAAATCTGGGAGGCGGCAATGTCTGCGGGACATTATAAGTTGGATAATCTTACAGCAATTGTTGACAGAAATCGTTTGCAGATAGATGGAAATACGGAAGAAGTTATGTCTTTAAATTTAATCGGAAAAAAATTTGAGACATTCGGAGGGGATATAATTGAGATTGACGGACACGACTTTGAGCAAATAATTGATGCCCTTGCTCATCAGCACATACAAAATAAACCAAAGGTCATTATTGCAAATACAACAAAAGGAAAAGGTGTTAAATTTATGGAAGATAAAGCGGAATGGCACGGGAAAGCACTTAATTTTTCACAATGTATTGAAGCATTGAAGGACTTAAATTTTGTTGCCGAAAACGATGAAATTTACAAAAACAAAGACAGCGAAGAATACAAAAATAAAGAAAAACAAAAAGAAATTTATTTAAATTTGTTTGATAAAATTTCAGGATTATAAATTTTAAGATTATAAAAATTTAAGTTTTTATCTTTTGCATTCCTTTATCAGATAATTCGCAATCTTTTCATAAACATTGAGCTTTGTTGCCTTTTGAAATCCGTCAAAAGCAGGGGAACAATTTACTTCAAGAACCCTGTAGTTATTACTTTCTTTGTCTTCCATAATATCAACCCCTGAAATTTTGCATCCTAACGAATTGCTCGCCTTAACTGAAATTTCCTTTAATTCATCGCTAACCTTAAATGCAACTGCCTTTCCGCCGGTACTTATTCCGTTCTTATTCATTCCCTTACCGGCAATACGTTCAATTCCACCTATAACTTCATCCCCTACAACAATAATTCTCATATCTTTGTTATTTTTCACAAATTTTTGAAATATTGCAACTTTATTATTTAAAGCAAACATAGAAAGTATATCTCCTGCCGTTGATTTTTCTTTTGTAATCACAATTCCAATTCCACCTTTTCCGCTCATTGGCTTGAATACAAATTTGTCTTTATTGTCTTTGCTTTTCTTTGCATTAAGAATTTGAAAATATGTGCTCATTTCATCATTACTTGCGTATGTTTCGGGGATGTTGATCCCTTTCTTTTTCAGATAATAATATCCCAAATACTTGTCCTTTGAAATTCTTATCCCGTCTGTTGGATTTATGACATTCATTCCTTCATTTTCAAGCATCTCAATCGTATCAAAGAGAAATTTATCCTTCTCGTTCAAAATTTCATTTTGTCGCAAAAAAATCAGGTCAAAATTTAATAAATTTACACCCTCCGAATTAGAGTATATTTTAATGTGCCGTGCTACATAGCGAAAATTTCTTCCCTCATTGAAGTATGTCCATTTAAATCCGCTCTTATCATCAAATTTTGCAGATATAAAATTTTGAGCAATAATTGTTACTTCCACGCCCTTACTTTTCAAAGCAGCTCCAAAGCCCTTGTCCCTTTCATCCTTCGGAATTATTGCAATTTTCATCCTTACTTACTTTAAAATTTTTAAAATTTCCCCAAACTCATCAACACTCAATTGTCCCTCCGCTGTCTTTTCTTCAAGACACACATAAGTCAAAAATCCGAAATAATGATTTAAAACCCTGCTCAATTTTCCGTATTTTCCCATTCCGAGCATTATTACATTTCCGAAATTTTTTTCTTCTGTCAAAAATGGCAAAATTTTATAGTTATCCTCAAAGGAGTTAAATTTAACGGCAATCTTCTTTATGACTTTTCCTTTGCATTTCGCTTTGATTTTTTCCATATCGTCAATAATTTTTTCTGTCTCTTTCCTGTTAGGGCATTCCGTAAAGTTATGTTCCGAAAGGATTAAATTTGTATTTAGAAAGTCCTTCATTTTATCAGGTTCTTGCTGAAAACTCTTTACTTCAATTGTGAGATAATCGGAAAATTTTGCTGCATGCTTTAAAATTTCAATCCGTTCATCTTCGCTACCGCTAAAATTTCCGCCTTCCTGTTTCAGCATACAGGTTGCAATCTTTGTTTTGTTTTTGATTCCATCCATTTTGCTTATGTTATTGCCAAATTCATTTAAATTTTTAAATTCTGCAATATCCAGATAATCAAGACGGAATTCAATTGCATCAACGATTTTTAAATTTCCGATTTTTTTGGCTAAATCTATCACATCCTTAAAATTTTTCTTTGCTATTACGGCACAAAGCATTTTAAATTTTTTATTGCAAATTTTTTAGGCATTGTAAAAAGTACAAAAAATTAATGATTGCATTAAATTAATGATTGCCTTGATATCTTGCAACACTATTTCAATAGAATTATGAGATTGTAATCTTGTATTGAAAAAGAATTGGAAGAGATTTGCGTAAGATTGTAAATTGTACTTTAATACTCCTCGCCTGATTATGAGAAAAGGTCTAAGTAGAGAATGTCGATTTTCGCAGTTATTTATGTGAATATTTCCATCTATATATTAGACATGTTGCGAAATAACTTAAACTCATAAATCGTTTATTTTTTATTTATTCTAATTTACTAATTTATTTATTCATTTATTTAATTTATTTATTCTAATTTACTAATTTATTTATTCATTTATTTAATTTATTCATTTATTTAATTAATTAATTTATTCATTTATTAAATATGTTTAAATACTAATTAAAAACGTAACTATTCAGCCACCCAAAAAATTACGAGTAAATTTTTTGATTTTTTGGTATTTTTTGAAATTTTCGCAGGTAAATTTTTGTACCCTCTGAATAGTTACTTAAAAACCTTATAAATAAAAATTTAAAAGCAACGAAATGGCCAGTGTTAGTAAGATGTCTAAAAGGGAGTATGAAATTTTAAAAGCTTATGAAAACGGAAATTATATTAAAAATGAAGAAGTAGAAAAAGTTCTTTTAGATTATGCGTCAACAGGGGATGTATCTTTTGGATTCTTAGCTAGTACTGCAAGATTAACTGAAATGGGGAAGAAAACATTAAGGAATGCAGAAAGATTAGAAAGATTAGGGTTTGCTGAGGGCCAATAAAATAAGGGTTTTTAATCGTAAAGTATAAGATTTCTTTTCTTTTTTATATTTTTTAATGTTAATATTTTGAGTTAAAAATGGATAATTCTAATTCTCATTATTATGCTTGGATTCCCACACTAACAAATGGTTTTTCTCTTGAAAAAGGTTTAGAACATATCAACGAATACTATAATAAAAAAGACAATAGTTATATATCTAAGGAACCACATATAGAAAAGGATATAAAAAACAGAGCAGGACTAAAATTTTATATAGAAATAATTCTTGATGCCAGCGGTAAAAAAATTGAGGGTGTACAATTTTTTAATCAGGACAATAAGACGGACAATAAGACAATAATATGCAGTGGGGATATAAAGTTTTTCCCAAATTTGCATAATACGTTAACGGGACTAATAGAAATACATAATATAAAGATTAATGAAGAATATATTGAAAAATCTGTTGAAAACATAGAAAAAGATGAAATTATAAAAACACTTGAAAAAAAAAATTTCATAAGGGAAATTTATGTTTGTGTTAGAGATATCTATCATAAACACACACATCACGATGATTCCCATGATTTACAACTCGATATAGTTGAATCGAGTGACATAGAAGGTGCAATTAAAGAGATAATAAACCAATACGAAAACAAACTCAATAAGCATATTTTACAAATGAAGGATATCTACGAAATTTATAAATACACAGATGCATCCTTATCAGATGTCGATTGGTATGACAAGTTTATTTTTGTAACTGGAGAAATGATATACGCCCAAAGATTCATAGAATTACATGAAGGTAAATTGCCTGCAGATAAAGAATATTTAACATTCCAGTTTAAACACGGCGAGACAATCCTTAACAATTATAAAGAAGTGATTAATGAAAAAATAGAATCTCAAAGAAATAAACAAATTTTAAAATTAACATATATTGGCACAATTATGGGTGCAATCGTAGGAACTATTTTATCTGTGGATGCTTTACATAATCTTGGTTTCTGGGAGCCGACACCGTTACAAATAATGTTAGTGATATCAACACTCATAGTATTTTCCTTAGTTTTTTTACGGAGCACATCTATAAAGCAATGAATTCTGAAACTACTGAAAAAAATTTAATATGAAAATCGGCTTTTTCACGGATACATATTTTCCGCAGGTAAATGGAGTAACCTACACATTGAGTTTGTGGAAGAATGAACTCGCCAAAATTTACGGAAAGGAAGGCATTTTTGTTTTTTATCCGAAGAGCGAATACAAAGGAAGCATGAATGAAATTTCCCTCCTGTCAGTTAAATTTCCCCTTTATGAGGGCTATAAAATTTCCCTCCCGTCCACAAAACTGCTGAACATAAATTTGGATATCGTGCATATTCACGGATTATATTCTTCGGCGGTCTTTGGAATATCAGTAGCAAAACAACTAAAAATTCCCTGTATAATTACCTATCATACCCCAACTCACCTTTACACCCATTATGCAACAAATTTAATATCCCGGCATTTTTCCGAATCATCAACAAAAAAAATTTCCGGTATTTTACAGAAAGGACTTATGAAGTGGGAGAAATTTGTCCTGAAATCGTGCGATTTAATAACAGTTCCATCAAATGTAATTGCAGAATATCTAAAAGAGCAGGGCATTGACAATGTAAGGGTTATAAGCAACGGAATTGATATAAATTTGTTTAAAGAAGATGGCATAAGGAAAAAATTCTGGCAGAAAAAAAATGAAAAATGTATCGGATATTGCGGAAGGATAGGACTGGAAAAGCATCTTGAGGACCTGATATATCTGGCGGATAAATTTAAAGGAGAAATTTTAATAGCTGGAGAAGGTCCTGCTAAAAAATATTATGAAAAATTAGCAGATAAAATAAGCAATAACATTAAATTTTTAGGGAGAATTCCGCACGAAGAACTTCCGAAATTTTATTCAACTCTTGACTTTCTCGTTTTTCCTTCTGTCGTTGAAACACAGGGATTAGTTGCTTTGGAATCAATGGCATGCGGAACACCGGTAATCGGAGCGGATGCACTGGCATTAAAGGAAACTATTATAGATGGAAAAACCGGCTATTTATACAAACCAGGAGATGTTGATGAATTATTTATGAAGTTAGAAATAGCATACCAGAACAGAGAAATTTTAGCCGGGAATTGCGTTGTGGAAGCAAGGAAACACTCTGTTGAAAATACAGTAAATGCATTAAGGAAAATTTATGAAGAAATAAAAACAGGAAAATAAGAAATTTAATTGCTCCATGAACGAAATCTCATAACATTTAAGTTCCAATATTTAGATATTTTTAGTAAGATAATACTAATTATTAGCATAAGATGGAAAAAAATATCTATTTAACACATTATGAGCAACATGTATTTAACTTGCTGTTCAAGAAAAGTGGAAATATAATATCTCTTGAAAGTATCAGGTGTTTGTTCCCGGAACTTACAGTAGGAAAAATTAACAAAATTTGCTCGGGGCTTTCAAAAAAAGGATACCTTCATAGAATAAAAAAAGAAATTTACCTGATACAGAGTGATCCCTCACAAAAGCCACTGATATCAGATCCCTCTAAAATTGCGCTGCAAATCTATCCAGGATATTTGGCATTTCATTCCGCTCTCAGGATTTACGATTTAACCGAATACGAACCATTTACTATATTTATTGCAACAGCGGGGAAATCACATACTATAAAAATAGGAGAGTATATTTTCAAATACATCTCTGTAAAAAACACCGAAGGTGTGGAGTTCTATAAAAATGTTTATGTTTCCTCAAAAACAAAGACATTCTACGACTGCTTTTCCAAACCACAGTACTGTGGAGGATACTCTGTAATTGCAAAGGCATTATATTTGAATAAAGGATGTGATTGGAATAAATTAAAGGCGTATTTTGAAAATTTTGCATCCGATACATTATGTCAGCGAAGCGGATATGTTATTGAACTTATAAAAAAAGCAAATATTGTGGAAATCCCGGATTTTATTATATCCTATTTCAAATCAAGAATAAAGACGACCGCACGATTAATTCCTCAAAATAAATCAGGGGGAAAATACATTAAGGAATGGCATATCCTTGACAATCTCGGAGGGGAAAACATAGTTTCAATATAAACCAATATCTAAAATGGATATAGACATCTTACGGCTGATCGCCTTAAAATCAGGCCTCGGAATAAAATATGTATCCAAGAATGAGCGACTAAACACTTTGCTCGGACAGATTGATAAGATTTTTGGTGACTCTGTGATATTAAAAGGAGGCACGGCATTAAGCAAGGCATATCTTCAAACAAAGGGTGTTGACAGATTTTCGGATGACATAGACCTTGACTTTATACCTTCTGAGGGCATGAATTTAAATGAAAAAATAAATTTTATCAGGGAAAAAATCAAAGAAATCAACGGATTTGAAATTTCAATGCCCCGGCTTTTGCACAGAACCATGCGATTTGATACCACTTATGTGAACGAGATTAACGAAAAAGACACCATAAGGATTGAATTTTATCTGAGCCATAATACACCATTATGCTGCAAACCTCCTCAAAAGCAGATGCTTGTATCTTCGTTTATGTCTGTAAATCCCGTAATGTTCCTCACCTATTCTTTTGAGGATTTATTCTCAAGAAAATTCGTTGCGTTATACTCCCGCACAGAAGGCAAGGATATTTATGATGTGTACCACTGCACAATGCTTGAATATGACCACGAAAAATTTAAGGGAGCGTTAGACCTAATGCTGAAGTTTTATAAGATTGAGAAAGAGACCTTCTTTATAAACTTGGTTGAAAAACTGAAAAAAGCTAACGAAAATTACAGATACATCCAAAATTCAACTAACCACTATGTTCCCACCCGTATGAGACCTGACTGGAGAATTATAATTAAAGAACTGCTTGTGTATATGAAAAAACACACTTAAAAATAAATTTGTCTTATTCTCCGTTTAAAATAAAAAAAATTTTGCAGCGAAAATTAAAGCAACAATCACCACAATTACTATCAACAAAAATTTGAGCATATTAAAAATTTAAAAGATTTTTGACTATCTCAAAAATGCAACGCATTTTTGTGATGGCTTAATAGCGAGTTTCCATAATACTCCCAATATTAATAATGCTACAATTCCCAAAATAATAATTTCCGGCATTTTTGAAATTTATGAATTTGATGCGCGTATTTTTGGATATTACTAATTAAATTTCGTAACTATTCGGAGGGTATTTTCAAAATGAAATTTTGAAATACTGAAATCTTTTGATTTC
>JAGTWP010000023.1 GCA_018260755.1 Candidatus Altarchaeum sp.
GATATAAAAGATCTGACGAAAGGTATAAAAGAAGGAATATTAAAAATTTAAATTAAAAATTTAAAAATTTAAACAAACAGTCAAAATGGGATTAAGCTTAAATGGTGTGAAAGATACATTTATTCCAAGAGATATTCCTTTCTATGAATTATTTGAGGGTCAGATTGAAAACATAATAAGTGGTACAGAGGTATTTGAAAAATTTATAAATACAAATGACAACAATGAGAAAGAAAAATTTTTGGAGCAGATTACGGGAATAGAAGACAGGGGAGATCAAAAGAGATTTGAAATCAGTAAAGCACTGGCAAAAACCTTTATTACGCCGATAGACCGAGAGGACATATTGGATATTTCCACTTCACTTGACGAAATTTTAAATTATATCCATACTGCGGCAAAGGAAATAAAAATATACCAAGTAAATTCAACGGAAAGCATGAAAAAAATGGTTGAAAAAATAATGTCTTCAATTAAGGAATTAAAAGAAGCAATTTATCTGTTGAAGAGCAAAAAATATGATGAAGTATTCAAACATGCTGTAATTGCAAAGACCTATGAGAATGATGTTGAGGATATTTACAGGAAGGCATTAAAAGAAATGTTTGAAAGTAATGACCTGAATGAAAATTTAGGACATTATTTAAAGCTGAGAGAAATTTACAGGCATTTGAGCAATACAGCAGATAAATGCGATGATGCAGGAACTGTTTTGATTGATTTAAGTGTAAAGATGATGTAAATTCAGATGAGGTAAATTTATTTTTTTATTTTATTTTTTTATTTTCTATTTATAATTCATTTTTCGTATTTTCTTGATTTTTTTTAAATTTTTACGGATAAATTTTGTGCTTGACTTTACAGATTTTGTTATTTAAAATAAATTTTAAAATACTTTATCAATAATTACTTTTTTACCTAAGAAATGGATCCAATAATTATAGTTGCTATTGTTGTCATAATTGCCTTAATCTTTGAGTACAGCAACGGATTTAACGACGCAGCAAATGCACTGGCAACGACAGTCTCAACAAGAGCGTTAGAACCAAAAAACGCACTGCTTTTAGGTATCATATTTGAATTTATGGGTGCATTTATTGTGATTAATCTTACGATGCTTCTCGGAAGTATTCTTTTTTTTAAGCCGGTTGCAGATACAATGGGAAAGATTGTTTCTCTGCCTGCGGTAGGAAGTGAAATTTCAAACGGAGAAATTTTTTCATTGGAATACTTGGGACTGATTATCAGCATAGGATTAATTACTGCATTCATCTGGAATTTAGGTGCAAGACATCTGGGGGTTCCAACTTCATCTTCGCATGCTATGATGGGGGGAATTTGCGGGGCAGGTTTTGCCGCATTAGGAATAGGTGCCATAAAGATTGATGTAGTTATGCTTGCTTTTTTATCTTTGGTTATTTCTCCGCTTATTACAATTCCTGTAGCGTATTTGTTGATGAAATTTATATTTTATCTTGTCCGAAATTCGGACTTAAGCGTTAAGGAAAAATTCAGGAAAGGAGTAATAATTTCAAGTGCCGCCTTTGCTTTCTCGCATGGTGCAAATGACGGACAAAAAACAATGGGAATAATAAGTTTGTTTTTATTAAGTGCGGGAATGCTGCAACTTTCTCCGTCGGGAATAATTTATCCCCCTTTTTGGGTGATTCTATTGTGTTCATTGGCAATGGCATTTGGAATAGCAACGGGCGCGTGGAAAATAATTAAAACAGTGGGAACTAAAATTTTCAAGATGAGATATGAACACGGATTTAACGCACAAACAGCTGCAACTGCAATAATACTTGGAAATAGTTTTATGGGTCTGCCAGTAAGCACAACGCATGTAATGACAACGGCAATTATGGGAACAGGATCGGCAGAGAGGATAAGTTTGGTAAAATGGGGTGTCGGAAAAACACTTTTAATAACATGGATAATAACAATTCCAGTAACATTTATAATTTCAGCATTTATTTATACCATTTTTGCATTTGTCTTTCATACGCCTAAAATATTTTAATCCGCAGGGCAAAATTTGAGCAATACTCATTAGTAGCAACAACTAACCTTACTTACCTCTTTCTGTTTGTATATTCTAAAAATAGGTGTAAAATTATTTCAGCCAAAATTTTATTATTTAATTGCTTTTGTTATTTATTATTTATTATTTATTATTTATTATTTAATAACCAATAATTATTAACTAATATTAATTTGCTATTACTATGGAACACGCAGTCAAAAAGCAAAATTTTGCAACGGGCCAACATTGAACACCGTGCTTATGGTAGAAAATACATTAAAAAATATGGGTGAAAGTGCTATAACTCTTGCAGAATTTAAAAAAATATTGCCAAAAAAAATAAACCCCTACACATTAAAAAGCATTTTTAAATATTTAGAGGACAGCAATAAAATTATTGTAGGTTCGAAGTAGGTTCGAAAGGAATCACATGGATTTATAATACAAACCCAAAATTTAAAAAAGCAATTAATACAGGATTAGAGTTATAAGAATGAAAATCGTAAGGGTAATCTTTTCACCTGAAGCTGAAGAAGTTTATAATTATTCAGAAGATTAAACGGTCTCAAAAAATACAAAACTTTGAATCATTTTTCTATAATCTTCGTATGCGTTAGCATAATATTCAGAGGTAGAAATATAGGTGATGATGTAAAAATATTTGTTATTTTTTGCTATCATAACTGTCCTTTTTATATTGGTATCCTTTTCATAAAGGGTTATTTCATAAGCATCTACTTTTTGTGATACTCCTGTTTTCAATTTTTTCTCAGTTAAATTTTCATAATTTCCGATTTGTTCAACAAGATGTTCTTTTATATCCTCAGTGGAATTATATGCCCCGCCAACATCTCTGCTTGGGACTATCTGAATATTTAATGTGCAATATTTTTTAGTTTCGTTATTGCTATAAAACAATATCTTTGTTTCATCTGCCGCCTTTTTTCCATAATATTCGCCTGGCAAGACAACGGAATAGTTAAAGGTTTTGTCCATAAACATATAATCATCCTTGACTTTGAGCATACATATTCCATCCCTGCACTCTTCTTTTTCACCTCTACAACCGCAATCCTTACAACAGGTTTCAGGGTTTTCGTTATTTACAGGGTCACATATTCCATCTCCGCAATAACTGAAATATTCATCTACTAATTTATACTCACTATGTGTTTGATTAAGAGAGCCATATTTTGCATATAATATAATTTCATCTTTTTTATCTATTCGTATTGTAAATTCCTCAGTATATTTTCCATCTCCACTAAATAGATATACTATTTTATAACAGTCTCTTCCTTCAAATCTTTCAGAATCTAAAAATAATTTTTCAAGTTTGAAGTGAGTACGTCCTGTGCCTCCAACGTAGTTATTACTAGAAGAACTATCCTTAACTTTATTTTCCAAATTTTGTGTTGTGTTAAATTGAATGGTATAATTTACAAATCCAGGTAAATAAAGAGGGTGAAACACAAATATATTATAAAGCATCTCTCTTAATAAGCTTCCATTAGAAATGCCGGAATTTGACAAATTATATTCATAAGTTTCATTTGTATCCTGGGCTATCTCAAGTCGGCTATAAATTGTTTTATTTTCCATTTTGTAACGAGTTCCCCATGGAATTCCAATTATTTGCACATTTTTATTTTTAATATCAACATATTGAATGGTGTTCCAATGCCATGTTGGCACTTCCTCTATTTTTTCACATTCTGGCGGACACTTAAAAACAAGCCAACGAGGAATACTACTTGCAGGATGAAAAACTATATCTTTTTTAGGAAGATCTACCTTACTTTCTATAACTATATATTCTTTTTCATCACTTGTTTTTATTTCTTTTATATAGGAGGTAACATTAAATTCGATTGTATTATCTCCAGATGTTGTGCGACTAAGATAAATTCTCGATGTGTATTTATATCTTTTATTAGTAATAAAATCTGTAAAATTTTTATATTTAGGAGAGGTATTTTCGTATCTTATAGATATATTTTCTTCTGATTTATATGAAAGGTTTTTTGGCAACGAAGAAGTAGAATTTGGGGATACATTTGAAGAAATATTCAAGAAAGATGGAGTCATATTATTTTTAGAATCCTCTTGGTGAATTCCTAAATTCAAAAAAATAACTCCAACAATAAATGCAATTATCAACCCTGTTATAAGTATTTTATAATTCATTTTATGACTCGTTGTTTATATCTTACAAGATCTACATTCATAGTGTTAAGATTTTCATACCACAACTGAAACTTTACAGTTATTCTCTTTTCTATATCTATCCAAAAAAGTTTTTTATAGTTTACACTACATTTTTGATTTGTGCAGCTTTTCAACCTGCTTTCTACTTTAAAACAATTTCTTCCATTTATCTTTTCAATATCTTTAACCTCATAAGTTTCTTCTCTAATTTGATTTAAATTTTTTTTGACTACAGTATATTTTCCATTGATATCACCAATATTTCCCGTACTGTTCTCTTCTATTTTTTCTGTCCATTTTAAATCTTTTGACAATTTCAACATCCATGGATAGTATATACTAAAACGATCTAATTCACCACCTACTATTTCTCCATTTTCAGTATTTATATATTCAATTTCCTCTGAACTAATCATAGTTCTCCTTATGGGGTGTACTACTCCATTAATATTTATATAACCCGCAATTACTTGTACTGTGCCATCTGGTGAAATTAAATACCAGTCAGTTTTATTTATCTTTTTTCTATCTTTAACTTCAAATGTCACATTAAAATAAATATAATCGTTTATAATTACATTTGGATCGTATGGCATAGGTGCAGAAGGATACTTTATATTATAAGTACATTTTTCACCTATTTTAAAATTTGGTTTTGAAGTTAGTGGATAATTTTCCAATGTAGATGTTTTTATTGAGGAAAAGGTGATGTTTTCTCTTTCCTTTATTTCTTTTATATTTTCTTCGGTTAAGATTAGAGAGGAATTATCAGTAGAATTATTATTGGTGCTGGGTTGATGTGGTTTTTCAGCAGGGAAATTTTGAAAAACGAAAGCATACAACATAACAACAAGCATTAAAAATACAAAAATTCCAATACTGTACTTTTTTATGCTCTTCGCGGAGGACATTTAATACAATTTGATTGAATATTTCGTTTATAGTCCACACATCTATTTGTTAACTTGGAATTTTTAACCATTTCTAAATGAAATTATATCCATTTAATCTAATTTTACTATATTCTGTCGTGCTAATGGGATATAAATATTTGAAGTTTTGCAAATTTTAAAATTCAAGTACAAACCCAAATATAAATTCAAGTTCAAACATCAAAATGCAAAACACAAAAGTTCAATGATAATAAGCATATGGGCGAAGAATATAATTAATCATGGATTGTTAAATATGAGCAAACAGATTATGAAGCGTATATTGAATGTAAAATGTTAATAGATTCACTATAATAAAATTTCTCTATCAACCCCGGTTTTTCATACGTATGACTCTACAAGAGAGCAATAATTTTAAAAACCAACAAACAACCCAGGTTATGTTGCTACAATGACTTATACTATTAAATTTCAGACACAAGTTCCAAGCTACTAACTTTAAGATTTTCATAATACGCATCGCTCTTAACTAAAATTCTTTTTTGAGCATCTATCCATTTTATTTCTCTGGATATTACCTCATTATTTTCGCCTATAATGCGCTTCTCAACTTTATAACATTCCCTATTTTTGATTTTATCTGTTCCTACAACTTTCAGTACAATTTTTTCTATTTTGCCTTCTCCAACAAAACTTTTTATTTCCATTTTAAATTCATTGTCCAATGAAAGCATCCAAGGAGAATACATAATCATTGCATCATATACTTCGGAAATCTCTGAAGGAACATCTGCAAAATACTCTTTCTTATTTGTTTCAACACCTTTTTCAACATTTGCCTCACTAGAAGTAAATCTTATTATTTTTCCTGTTTCTGTAGATATGTAATAAACCAGTCTTAATACTTTACCCGGTGACAATGGATCGGATTTGTTGGCAAGAAACAAGTTAACACTTTCTATAACATAACATTCCATATTCCTCACTCTTTCTTTTTTAACCACAGAATAAGTAATTTTTTGAACGCCTTGAGTTGTGTAATCAGGACTCCGTCTACTAATTCTTGAACTGTATCCTATGTATTCAAATTTATCTCCTACTTTAAATGCAGGTTTTGTATTATGAGGAATCTCATCAAAAGACAGGTTAAATCTACTTAGAAGTTCTGTTCCATTTATTACTCCATTTTTATCTTCCAAAAAATAAGCTGTTGAATTCTCCGCCGAATAATTTATTGGAATAGGGTGATTCTGCTTGACATCACTTAACAAGGTGTATCCTCCAATCAATAATAATGCTGCACTAATTATAAGCCCATTAGTGAGCCCGCTTTTATATTTCATTTTATCTTCCTTAAACTATAGAATAAAAAATAAACGCGCCCCATTTTTTGGTACTGGTAAAACAAGCAATATTTTTACCAACACCTATAAAAGGGGCGCTAAAATTAAAAAATTTTATATATTAAGTGGTTTTAGCCAGCCTCTTACCATTCCGTGTACCATTGGTATCCGGTATATCCATAACACCAATTAGTTCCATAAAAACTCTCCCAGTACTCTGCACCCTCTAAATTACCACACACACAATAACTGCCGGTATCTATAGTGCACTGGTATCCGGTTAATGATGGGATACCAACATATTTACAGAGTGCATTGCCAGCATTTACCGAACTCGCCGTCATCCCAAGTATTGCTATTCCAACCAACACTACTAAAAACCCGGTTTTTAATTTATCCATCTTCTTACTTTTTATTTAATTTTTTTTATTAATTGATATATAAATTGTACTGAACAATAAATAAAATGTGATATGAACTTTTGTTCCATTTATTGGTTTTGATTTTCATGATTCATAATGATTTAAACCATTCTGTTAGTTTTATTGTGTGGGCCCTAAACATTCTGTCTATTTCAACAACTTTGTTTTCTTCCAATTTCCTTAATGCATTTGATAAACTTGATCTTGAAATTCCTGTCTCTCTTGCAACTTCATTTCTTCTTAGAACACATCTGTGAAATAATAATGTTCTGTAGCGTTTCAATAAAATATTTACAAATCATAATTACACATATTTGTAAAAAAATAGAAGTTTCGCAGTCATTAATCTTTCCTCATAGGGAAGTAATATTAATGTTAATGTTTTTATGAAACTCTATACTATATTGCCTGAAAGATGTGTATAAGGATAAATAGCTATGCTTTTGGCATTAACCTTGCTGTAAACATCTTTTATATTATCTATTGCTTTGTTTAAAATTTCGATTTTGTTTTTTTCATCATCCTTTTCAACTGCTGTAAATGCAACCAAACATTCCTCGCTTTCTAAATTTTTCTCTTTTATTTCATCTGCGTCTGCTTTTTTCTTAACCTCAATCTTTATGTAGTCCGCATAGGTAAATAAAATTTTCACTTTAAATTCAAACTGATACTTGAAACTTAACCAATTAAGAACATAGAAAATAGCACATAAAAATAAAATTAAACACAAAATTTTCTAAAGACCAGAATAATCTATCAAGTTTACCTCTCCGACTTTTAAGTTTTCAGAGTATGTTTCTGCCTTTACTAAAACCCTTTTTTTAATATCAACCCATATATTTTCTCGTAGAAGAACATGCTTGTTTTCATCTAATGCTCTCAGCTCAACTTTAAAACAATCTCTGTTATTTATCTTTTCTTTTCCAATCACCTTAAGCACACTTACAAAAGTGGTTTTTATGCCTTGACCATTTTCATTGATTTGCATTTCAAAATTATCATCTAATGCCAACATCCAGGGATAGTAAATAATGTTGCCATAAATTTCAGATGTTTCATTAGGCGTCATTGCTTCTGAAGAAGGCGTTTCTATTACTTTTCCATTCTGCTGAATCATGCTCTTTCGCGCGCTCATTTTTATAATTTTTCCCGTATCTTTGTCTACCCAATCCTTTGTTTCTGAAATGGTTGCTTTAAGCGGAGAATTATCTGGTAGGGATTTTTGTATTGTTGAAACAAGCACATAGCAATCCGTTCCATTAATCCTTTCCAATTTTTCAACCATGCATTCCAAAATACCATTTATGTTTCCAGAATTATCCTTCGGATTAAGCGAAGAACCATATGTTGTATATTTAAATTTATCTCCAACCTTAAACTGTGGTTTTATGTTGTGCTCGGGTGCTGTAAATTTTATTTCTTTTGCGCGTTTTTTTACATTTTCTGTGAAATCCACATATTTTTCAACAGAGCTGTTGACT
Organism: Candidatus Altarchaeum sp.; assembly: GCA_018260755.1. GTDB lineage: Archaea > Altiarchaeota > Altiarchaeia > Altiarchaeales > Altiarchaeaceae > Altiarchaeum. The sequence continues at coordinate 8,374 of JAGTWP010000023.1, forward strand.
GTGTTTGAGCTGTTTGTTGTATTTGAATGCTCTATTTCAGAGTTATTGCTCAATATTAGATATGTTGAAATTAACCCAACAATTACAATAAAACCAATAACAAAAATAAAATTATTTACTTTCTTTTTTTCCATTTTTAAAATAGATGTCAAAAATTAGAAGTCAAATAAAAAATAAAATAAAAAAAATATTGAATTTTTCTCTAGTTTTTACAAATATCTCTTTTTTATTACTATTAACAGTTGAACCCGAAGTAGTAAAAAGTTTCCCTATATATACAAAAAGTTATGTATTGGTTATACATCCAATCATCACACGCGATGTTATTTATACAATAACCGTCTCCACAATCTGTATACGCATCACAATAGGATCCTATACTACTCCCTCCATTGTGATACTTACAAAATGCAGAATCTGCACCTACATAGGTTGCTATTGCTCCTATCACAATCATTCCAACCAACACTACTAAAAACCCGGTTTTTAATTTATCCATCTTCTTACTTTTTGTTTTTTAATCGTATTATAAAGTATGAGATTTGCTTGTCGGGAAAGTATAACAAAAAACCAACCATTTTAACAATTAATAATAATCAATATATTTTAAATAATTGATTTGCCCGAAGGGCTTTCTTGCAAATTTTACAATACTGATTGTTGTTATAGGAAAAGGTGGTGTCAAACGCATTGGGGGATAAAAGCAAAAAGAAGTGTCAGAGATATAAGAGAAGACATGCGAAAAATGTATTTGTTTATCTGCTTAAAAAATTAAGTGTGAAAAAATCACCGCGCTGTTGCTCGGAGATTTTCAAAACTCTGGGTTTTGAAAATAATTACAAAATCAAATATGGCGAGGCAAAAATCCAGTTAGCTAAACAAATACAAATAATTCATTGCCATCAATAAATTTGAAGGTATTTATGCTGTGATTAAACTCATTAATGCTTAAATTGAAATATTCGGATAATGAAGTATATGAGAGAGAATAAAAGTAATCCCCTTTTTTGGTGATTATATTTATTTTTTTTAACTCACCATCCCCATACGGATGCACAGAGATTATTTTTTCAGCACCCAAATACCCAAGTGTTGCATTTTCAAAATATATCTCTTTTGTTTCCCGCCTATTTGTTATTTCAAACCCCACATCATGAAGGGTCTGTTCATTGTAGGTGGAAGGAAATACATTAATGCTGATAACATTAAACCAAGCATTTGTATTCTCGTTACCTTTAAATAGTATTCCATTTTCGTGTTTTGAAATTACCCACTCGTTTGGAATTTCTACCGAAAAGTTTAGTTTGTTATCCAGATAAAATGAATGATTTTGAGAATAATTAAAAATAACACAAAGACCATAATTACAACTGAAATTTTCTTTACACCCACAGTCCTCACAACACGTTTTCTCATTTTCATTATTATCGCGATTGCAAACACTATCACCACAATATCCCTCTTCTATAATTTTTTGATATCTGGAAATATCTTGTTTGCTCTTGGATAAATTTAACGAACCATTTGTGTGCTCTTTTAACATTTCGTTATTCGCTATATCACCACCGAACTCATTATCTAAGCTGTTCATATTTAAAAATGCGATGGATGCTCCCATGATAAGTATGAATACAAAAAATACCAAAATTTTTAAACTTGATTTATGCACTTTCATAGTTTTTCAATTCAATTGTCTCGGTTAAAATATTATCCTCTTTTCTCTCCATTTTTACAAGTATCCGCTTCTCAGTATCTATCCAATAAGTAATGACCTCTCCTGAAATCCTTTTCCCACCACCACCTACAATTTCTGTCTTAGACATAACTAATACTTTAAAACACTCTCTTCCATCTATTTTTTCTATATTTACTACTGTCCACTCTTTCTCGAACATAATCTGCCTTCCACCGGGGTTTGACACCTTTTGTTCTTCAACCCATCGCACTCCTTTATCCAGATACAACATCCATTTCGCGTACATCCCATACAAAACAGGGCAATTGGAATATATATCAATTATATGCACCTCGCCACTCTCTTCATTTATACCTAATGTGCCCCCCTCATATACTGTGCCTCCCGATCTTATTGATGATGATCTTTCTTTAGAGGTACCATTTTCGTCTATCTTTGATACTATAGTACCACCTCCCGTCATTACTTTTTTTTCCCATAAACCATCTTCATTCTTCTTTAGAATTTGTTTGTAAACAGAAACATTCTTTGATTGCATTACATAATAATTGGTTTTATTTATTCTATCTATTTTTTTCACCTCAATCACTGTATCATACTCTTCAGGCATGAAAATAACATTTTCCCTGTCAGATAGCTTTCTCAATCTACGGTAATAATATTTTACCCCTACATCAAATTTTGGATTCGCGGTTCGTTTGAGTTCTCCAAAAGTAGAAGTATAGGTTTCTACAGAAGTTACACTTTCTTCAATAATTGCACCATTTCTACCACTTTCTTTTTGTTCATTATTATTAAGATTCAAAATAATAAACCCTCCAATAATTATTAACACTATTGCCCCTACAATTGCTGTAGGTATCATAATATTCTTATATGCCATTTTTTATACTTATTTATTTACTCTTTTTAAAAAATAAAAGGGGACTGTTGAAAAACCATTTAAAGATAATTCAACAATCCCATAATCAATGTTGTCTATGTTGGTGTGGCATAAAACCACTCTTATGTATAACTAACAGCCATAGTCCACTACAGCGTAGTTATAGTAAGATGTCGCATCCAGCCACATCCAATCTCCAGTACAACTAACATGTGCCCAATAAGATGAGGTCGGTCCTGGCCAAAGTGTCCCATCGTCCATTTTTCCCTTTGCATAACCATCATACTGCCCACATACTGTTGCAAGACAACAAGATGCTGTAGAACCCACACCAGATGCGGAATCGGCGTCAGTGTTACTTCCGTCTGTTACTATGCAATTCGCATATGCCCCAGCACTCACGGAACTTGCAGTCATCACCACCATCACTATTCCAATTGCCATTACCAAAATTCCTGTTTTAAAGTCCATAATACAACTTTTACCTATATTTTTATTTAATTTATCCATTTTCATATTTTAAATTTTATATATTTATTTATATTTTATATATATTTTATATTTATTTGTTTTTTGAGACATCTATTTTAAAATACCCTCATAGAAGCCATATCTCATTACCTCTATGAGCCCACCCATATCTCTATGAGCTCAGTCATATATGGTGCAAAAATTTTACTGTCTTTATTTTATCACCTCCTTAAATCTTTATTTTATTTAATTTTCCCATTCCAGGGCGATTTTCATTCAGGGATACATTGCTGTGTATCTCTGTCCATCTAATCATTCGATTTCAAAAATTTATTTATTGATTGGTGTTATTTTTGATTGGTGTTATCTTAAGGAGATTTTTCTCACCCTCTTTCTTTTTATCAGTAAATTTTATTTCTCCCGGTTTAAAACCCTTTTCTATAAATTCGTGACCAATTCTGAATGTTTTTAGGTTGTAATTAAATCCTAAACTTTCAAGATTTAAAATTATAACGCTCTTATGTTGATTTTCACTGATAGAGATAAACACATTGTTGAAGTTTTGCAAATTTTAAAATTCAAGCACAAACACAAATATAAATTCAAGTTTAAATACACTAAAAATGCAAAACACAAAAGTTCAATGATGATAAGTATATGAGCGTTATTTTTTAATTTTTTTTATTAATTGATATATAAATTGTACTGAACAATAAATAAAATGTGATATGAACTTTTGTTCCATTTATTGGTTTTGATTTTCATGATTCATAATGATTTAAACCATTCTGTTAGTTTTATTGTGTGGGCCCTAAACATTCTGTCTATTTCAACAACTTTGTTTTCTTCCAATTTCCTTAATGCATTTGATAAACTTGATCTTGAAATTCCTGTCTCTCTTGCAACTTCATTTCTTCTTAGAACACATCCGCGAAATAATAATGTTCTAACTATCACCGCTTCATTATAAGACAATACTTTCATTACATTTTCCATTCCTTGAGTTATCTTAATTTCTGCGTTTTCTTTTTCAACTTTAATCTTGCATGATTCACATAATTTACTAAGCGGATGCAATGCCTCATCATCCTTACATTTTATCTCAAATCCATTGAAATATCCGAATGGTGCTTTAATTACCTCTAAATTTTGCCCTTTTAAATTTTCATAAATTTCTTGTAGTATTTCCCTTACAAATTTCGGACTTGACAGATTGCTTGAAAGATGTGTATAAGGATAAATAGCTATGCTTTTGGCATTAACCTTGCTGTAAACATCTTTTATATTATCTATTGCTTTGTTTAAAATTTCGATTTTGTTTTTTTCATCATCCTTTTCAACTGCTGTAAATGCGACCAAACATTCCTCGCTTTCTAAATTTTTCTCTTTTATTTCATCTGCATCGGCAATTGCTTTTCTCTTATCATTTATCTTTACGTAGTTCGCATGGATAAATAAAATTTTCATCTTAAAATGGTTTTTGCTCTTATGTTGATTTTCACTGATAAGGATAAATGTGTTTAAAGTTTTGCCTGACAGGTGTTTATTTTTCATCAACCAACTCAATACTACCAATTTTCAAATTTTCTATCCAGCTTTCTGCTTTGACCAATATTCTTTTATTATAGTCAATCCATAAAGTCGCCCTTTCAGAAATTTTATTATTTGTAGCAACTTCGGTTCCTAACATATCTGCACGGGTTATACTTTCTTCTTCCACCTTATAACACTTTTTCTTCCCATCTTTAGTATCAATTTCTTCCACCCCAATAACCTTATATCTTTCGCTGCTTGCAATTTTGCCTGCCATAGTCATGTTTTTATTCCATTCAAAATTTTCACTTAATGCGAGCATCCATGGTTGAACAATTATGTCTGGCTTAAAATCCATAGCAACAACATAAGATGAAAATGGCCCCCCTCCATCGTTTTCGTTGTCACCTAAACTTATTTCCTGTACATCAGAAGACCTACTTATTGATGCTATTATTCTTCCATCTTTATCTATTGTCACCGCCCCACTCATGTTTATCTCTTCTTCTCCAAGATTTTCATATTTTACTTTTGAAACATATTTCAAAACAAAGACATCTTTTTTATTATATCTTTCTTTTCTATCTACAGTAATGTCTGTGCTTCCTGACATTTTCGTGTCACCTCCCGTCAAGTTCAAGGGAGATGCAAATTTATATTCATATTTATATTCATCACCAACCATCAATTGCAAATCAGTAGTTTTTTTAAGTTCTCCTGCATGAATTTTAATATCAGGAATAAAAACTGATGTTGGTTCAATGAAATTATCGCCGTTTGTATTACTTGGCGGACTTGGTTGGTATGGATTTAAAATTAAAAATCCTCCTCCAATTACCAAAATAGCCACAATTAAAATTCCTATCGGAACAATATATTTATTTGACATTTTAAATTTATTTAAAAATGTTTGAGTGAAACGAAATTATTTTTGCCTTTTAAATTTTGCCTTTAAATTTTACACTTAATTTGTAAATTTTGTAGGTTATAACAGTTTTGTGCGAAAAATTGGTTTAAAAATAAAAAAAATAAAAAAGGGTTTGAACAACAACTGCTAATTTATTTTATTTAGTATCCATAGATGTATCTTATGCCATAAATATCTCCACAGTAAATGTTTCTTTTCTTTGTTTCACCTATGCTGGCATACCCATACATTGTCTCTTCGCTAGCGGAACTAATATATAAATCATTTAACTGTAACCAGTGTCCAAATTCATGTGCTGCAACATTCCACACATCATATTGATTAATAGGACAAGTACCTGTTCCAGCATACCACGATTCTGCCCCATCAAATTTTATATCTGCTTCTGCTATCCACCATGGCCACCACCAGTGATACCATATAGTTGTTTGAGCTAATGTGCCACCTGGACCATCAATTGTTCCACGACATACAGTACTATATCCATCCTGAATAGGACCACCTCTTCCTGTGCTTCCATGGTCCTGAAAAGAGAACTTTGCAACACCGTTCCACGCGAATGCACCGTTGTCAACCGAGGTACTCCAAGTGTCTGGAACATTTTTGTAAAATTGCACATAAACATTGCCTCCTAGTATCTGAGTCCATTTTCTATCTGAATATGAATAATAACAACCAGTTGTAGTCGCAGCAGGCATCTCATTCCCAGCCGCAGACTCAACATCATATAACGGATCTTTGTTTCTCTGTTGAAGTGCATCGATAAACTCTTTGGCGCTTATATTCCTATTCAATTCTTTGTTTATGGCTCTGTCTCCTTCAATTGTGTATTTTCCCTGAAAACGACTCTTTAGAATAAAACCCTTTCCTTTATCTTCCCTACTCAAAAAGAGCAATACTTTTTCGCCGGATACAAATTCAGGTTCACCCTCAACCCATTGTTTCAAGTCACCAACTTCCCCGCCTTGTATTTTCACGATTACTTCTCTTTCAATTTTTTTACCTTTAACAACTTTTTCAATTCCTATAGTCACATTTGTATAGATGTTGGTTTTATTGTCATCCCACGCACTTTTCACCTCTTTTACATTACCTACAACAATGTAATTTGCTTCATCTGTGAGTTCATTTAAATTTTTCTCAAGCATCAATGCGGATACACTACTTGCTGTCATTCCTAAAATCAATAGTGCTACCACTATTGCTATCTGCCCAACCCTTTCAACCGCTCTCTCATGGGCATTGGCGGTATTTTTTATTATATGTGCCATTTTGTTTTGTTTAATTTTTATTTTATATTTTTATATTTTTTCAAATTTATTTCGGCATTCTGTTGGGATCCCCTGTGGGTTCTCTCTTCATGAAGTTGATCCCTATGTATTTAACACACAAAAACTCCATGAATCACCAAACCCAAAACAATTTTTCGCTGTTTTGTTATCACATCCTTAGTTTTTTAAAATTTTAAAATTTTAAATTTTTTTAATTTTAAACCTCAAAATATAATTTATCAAAAAAGTATAAAAGAAATCTTGTACTTCTCTATATTGTAATTAAAAGGAGTATAATACTTTATATAACGATGAAAAATAAAAAGGGGATACACTTCCCCCCATTTTCGCAATCACAATGATGCCAGCAACTTCTCGATATATTTTATCATATTCGCATTCTTTGAGGGGGTTATGTATGCTCCTTTGTCAGTGTATCGCTCCTGATTGCTTTCCCGTCTTATTTCATCCAAGTGGAAACCATATTTAGTATATGTCAAATCTATGATAGTCATTCCAACAAGTTCGTCTCCTTGTTCATATTTTTGGAATAAGAGAGGCCATGTAGTTTTATCTTGTTCCTTGCAGTATCTTAGAAATTCCTCATATTGTCTGGATTGAGTAAACATTCTTGGGTTACTAATAAAGATTAGACTTGGGTCATCTAATGTTTCTTTCCACGCTTCATATTTAATATTGAATTCCTGCTTAACTTTCTCTGGAATATTCTCCATCAAATTCGATTGTTTGTTTTTTTCATCTTCTGATAATTCAATTTTTTCTATTATCGTCAAATCGCGTTCTATGGATTCTTCAAAAGTTATGCCTCCCCCATTTTTTTGGTTAGAAGCCCCTGAGGCATATGTTCCATTCCATCTATAGTATTTATCCACATCTCCATAAATGCTGCCATTTAGCCCATGCCTTGGATGAAAGGTTCTCATATTCCCACCTGGTTTGCTTTCCCAATCATAACCATGAGGGTGGTCGTTCCCCGGTTTTCTTACTGAACCATGTGTATAAACGCCACTCTTGGACCATAAATCAACAATGGAATTATCATAGGTTGCTCCACTTCGCGTATAGTCCATTGCACCACTATATCTTGGAGGATTATTTCCATAAAAGTTATCAAACGCAGTTAGTGAATTCGGATCATACCATAGATTTCCATCATTCTCAGGTGGCCAGAAGTACCTTCCCAAATCTGTGCGTCCTCCTGACCAGCTTATGCAGTTATAAGCAGATGATGCTGGTGCCGACTTAATAGCATCGTCAGCTTTAAGATTTGGAAAGGAACTACCCGTAATATTGCTATTATCAAGTTTCATATACAAATCAGCAGTCCCTGTTGGATTATAAGAACTGTAACTCGAAACAATGGCATAATTAATATCTGGTGAAAACTGCTTTTTAACTCTTGATGCAAGACCCCAATAGAAATCCCCAGACCCATCATAGTCATCGTTGAATCCTTTTATTTTGCCTGGCGAATAACTGCTATCTTCTAACCACAGACGACTATCACCAGTAAGTTTGGCCGTAAAATAATTCAATATTCCCGTCTTGGAGATGCCGCCGCTATATGCTTGAGTTCCAGCGAGTGCAACATTTGAGGTATACAGAGAACCATCTTTATACAAATCTGAAGTTCCGGGGAAACTGGAACTATATGATCGAAGCAGCAAATAATAAATACCTGTATTTGGGATAGTAACACTTATTTTTGATTGCCATCCAACCCCTCCATCATCGTTCGACCATGAACCACCATTGACTGGATCATTGTAATTGAACAAGAACATGACGGGATCGGATGCATAGGGATCACTTTTCTTAGTTTCGAAAACCACATTCTGACCACTGGTGAAGTAGAAACTCTTGTAGTAAGTATACTTAAAGTTCATGTTCAATTGGTATACATAATCGCCTTCAGGATTATATGTCGGCATCGTTTCCCTCCCCATTTGATTTTCCCTCTTCAATTGTTTGTAATTACCAGGTAAAGATTTTGCCTTTAGTGTATTCATGTAATTTCGATAATTATTATCTGATAGCATCGCTTTATCCTTTTGTTTCGCTAATTGAATGAATTCAATCTCCGGTATGTCCTGACTTCTAAAAGACAATTTATGTGTTCCTTTAGAGAGATATATTGAATTAAATGTTTCCCTCTCTAATAATTGAGCAGATTGCCAACCATTCTTATATATATTTAGATGTCCTATGGGATTTGCTCCATCATCGAGATATACTTGAATCTTTTCTTGTCCGTTGATGCCCATGACCCATGCAGTTATGTAATATTTTCCATCCTCTCGAACATCAACTTCGAATTTTGTGCATACATTTTTTCCATCAATAGATATCTTCTTATTATTCAAAATAGCTTCACCACCACGACCATCGTCTACAAAATATTTTTCTATTATTTCTGGAACCTTTGCTGAATTGTTCCCTTCGTTTCCATCGTCGTGTCCCTGAGCATTCACAACTGCAAATACTACTCCAACCAGAAGTGCTAATAGCACTCCATATATTGCTATCTGCCCAACCCTTTCAACCGCTCTCTCATGGGCATTGGAGGTATTTTTTATTATATGTGCCATTTTGTTTTGTTTAATTTTTGCTTATTTTATATTTTTATATTTTTATTCAAATTTATTTCGGCATTCTGTTGGGATCCCCTGTGGGTTCTCTCTTCATGAAGTTGATCCCTATGTATTTAACACACCAAAATTCCATGAATCACTGAACCAAAACACAATTTTTGCTGTTTTTGTTATCACCTTTTTAAAGTTTTTTAAATTTTAAACCTCAAAATATAAATTATCGAATTTCTTTAAATAATACATACGGATAAATTTGAACATATCTCTACCTGCTCTACTCAAATTTCTCGTAATGATAAACAAATAGTATGTCTGTTCTTATGTTGATTTTCACTGATGAATATAGAATACATTCTTAAAGTTTTGCAAATTTAAAATTCAAGCACAAACCCAAATATAAATTCAAGTTCAAATACACTAAAAATGCAAAACACAAAAGTTCAATGAGAATAAGAATATGGGCGAAAATTTACCCTCAATTTTTTGGGCTGCTAAACAATTACTTTATCACTTTATTTCTATCAATATTAACAGATGTAATTTCTTTATAAATTTCCGCAACCTTTTCTATATCTTTTCCTTCAAGAATTCTTTCCAATTTTCCATTATGTAATATTCCAACCCTATTTGCTATATCCTCAACCTCTCCGAGAATATGAGACGAATAAAATATAGTCATTCCTTCTTTACTTAAATTTCTCAGTAAATTTTGAATATCTGTTTTTCCTGTTGGATCTAATCCAGAAGTCGGCTCATCCAAAAACACAACCTTTGGATTCTTGACAAGAACACACGCAACACCCAGCCGCTGTCTCATACCTTTTGAGAATGTTCCTGCTTTTCTGTCCTTTACATTTTGAAGTCCGATCCTATCCAGAACTTCGTCAATCTTTTTTTCTTCAACACCTCCGTTTAAGTCAGCAATATAGCGAACATTCTGTCTTGCTGTTAATGAACCATACAAATATACACTCTCAGGCAGAAAGCCAACGCTTCTTTTTACATCAATCGGATTCTTTACTATGCTGTATCCGTTTATTATTGCATCACCTTCGGTTGGTTCAATCAATCCAACAAGAATGTTCATTGTGGTTGTTTTTCCGGCCCCGTTAGCACCTATAAAGGCAAAAATTTCTCCTTTATAAACGGTTAAATTTAAATTTTGCAGTGCTTTAAATCCGTCAAAATCCTTTGTTAAATTTTTGCATTCAACGACTACCTCTTTTTTTGTTGTATTTGTTGTTTCCTTTGTTTCTTTATTATCTATTCCTTTATCATTTAATCCTTCATTCTTATTATTCTCCATTTTATTCCATTTATTAATTTTTGGTTTTATTTTCTTCCAAATTTCTTAAATATTACAACTACAATAATTATACCTATTCCAATTATTGCATATCCGAGCAATAAACATGTTGCAAAATAACTTTTTTACCTTAAATTTTATTGGCTCTTATCTAAAATATCGTGATACTTCTTTAAATTTTTAAAATTTCACTATCTTCACGAATTTAAAAATATGAGCAAATATTTTTTGTTCATTTAAATTTTTACCTCTTTTAATTCAAATTTCTCCCAGGGAAGATATCATCCATAAGCAAAAACATAATGTTCATATTTTACTACAATTCTTTTATTTTTGTCAACATATATTATATCCTTTGCTTGTGTATGTTTTTGCATTCCGTTTGGTGATGATGAAAAATATATCCTTTGTACTTTGAAGCAATCAAAATTGTTTATAGTGAATCTATC
>JAGTWP010000024.1:0-710 GCA_018260755.1 Candidatus Altarchaeum sp.
ATTAAATTAGGGGCTCATTTTTATTTGGCACTCAACCCGTAAAAACAAAATTTTTTTCCCTTATTAAATTCGTTTAAAATTTAATTAATTCCTGCCTCTACAAGTTTCTTAACTATTGTCTAATTAATTCCTGCCTCTACAAGTTTCTTAACTATTGTCTCGCTGCTATCATTCTTTGTTATATCTATTGTTACAGGCATCGGCACTAAATGAAAGATATCGCTTTTGCTTCTTTTCATTCCTCTTCCATCAACTACAACTGTTTTTCCTGCCTTATCAACAACAACACAATATTTTCCCGCATCTTTTCCCTTAACCTTTTTACAGACCCTTCCAATACTTAATATCATCTTACAAAAATTTTATTTTTTATTTATTAAATTTATTTATCAAATGTTAATTATTTACACAAAAAATTAGTTTTTCAAAATTAAATTATTTATTGATTTGGTTTTTTGATTGCCTCGATAGCTCAGCTGGTAGAGCACCCGACTGTTAATCGGATGGTCGCAGGTTCAAGTCCTGTTCGAGGCGTAATTTAAATTTATGGGCCCGTAGCTTAGTTTGGTTAGAGCGCTCGGCTCATAACCGAGCGGTCAAGAGTTCAAATCTCTTCAGGCCCACTTTATATATAAATTTATATCTCCTTACATTAAAATATATCTCCTTACATTAAAATATATCTCCTTACATTAAAATATATCTCCTTA
>JAGTWP010000024.1:729-7405 GCA_018260755.1 Candidatus Altarchaeum sp.
TCCTTACATTAAAATATATCTCCTTACATTAAAATATATCTCCTTACATTAAAATACATTAAAATTTATAAAATACATAAAATTTAAGACATATCTAAAATGGTCAGAAGATTGAGTATAAAAAAGGTCTTTAACAACAAGCATGAATCAACTGGAAGAGTGATGAAAATTGAAAAAACACCGGATAATATTTTGCTATATAAAGAAAATTTCGTATATAAAGTTAAGAAGGAAGGAAACAAATATATAAAGGTTAGAGGCGGAGCGGGAAAAGAAATCACAGAGGAAATGACAAAAACAGAAATGCATAAATTCGGAGTCCGACTGCAGAAATTTTTCCCTTAATTCTATAACTTTTTTAATAATTTTTTTTGTTGTATTTTCTGTTTTTGTTGTATTTTTTCTTTTTTCTTATTTGGTATTGTAAAAGCATTCATTGTTCTGAAATTTTATCAATAGAGTTGTTGCGAAATAGTTTATATATGCTATTTTATATCATATCAAAAATGTTTGAAACATTTTTGAGTATTCTAAAAACCTGAGAGGTTTTTACAACAACAATAGATAAACCATCTGAAAATTTATTTTTTTATCACCTCGCTTTGCTTAGAGATTTAAAACAAAGTTTTAAATGGTGGTAATAAATTTAAAATAACAATAGATTGAAAATTATTTCGCAACATGTCTAATATATAAAATTTTGCATTGTTGTCTAACTTTGTTGTCTAAAATTATTATACTTTATTATACGTCCTTCAGCAATTTAATTGTGTATGCGAGTGCAACAGCCAATACACCCAATCCCACATAAAAAAGCCAGTCACCTGCAATAAAGTCCATAACCATCACTGCTTTACATATGGCAACAACAGCTGCAAGCAATATTGTAGTAGTAAATTTCGGACTGCCTTCAAGATAAAATATCAATGCACATATTAATGAGGTTATTATAAGGATGGTTAAAGTATCACTCAATATACTTTTTGCCTCTTCAGAACCTAAACCACCTTCATGGACAGCTGTGCCGTAAATTGATTTTGATATATTTATTAATGATAATGCCCCCATTATAAGAAGAAGGATAATTAAAGCGACTGCAATTGCTTTATTTCCGTTTCTTCCGGCCTTTATTATGTGTTCTATATCTGCTTTTACCATTTTAAATTAAGTTATTAATTTTGTAACTATTTGGGGCATTAAATTTATGTTAATGTATGTTAATGTATGTTAATATATTATACTTATAATTAAATAAATATATTTGGGCGTTTGAATCTGTTTATATTTTCTTTAAATTCTAATTGTGTAAAACAATAGGTAAAGTATGAAACACAGTAAAAATTTAATTCTAAATAAATTTCATTATCTCTTTTTCTCTTCCGATTGCTATTTGGTATTATTTGGTATTGGTCTATTTCAATAGTTTTAGTCAAATATAAATTTTATAAAATTAATTTAATCTCATTTATTTGATTTCAGGTATAATTTTATAACTGATTTTATAAGCAAAAATTTAAATAGCAGATTTTAAAATGCAGAAAAAAACCGTCATTGATATAGAAAAGGATATTGAAAATTTTTGGAACACTCATAATATTGCAGATAAATTTAAAAATTTGAATAAAGACAACGTTCAGCACTTCTATTTCTGTCAGGGACCGCCATTTACAAGCGGAGAAGCACATATCGGGCATGCGTGGAATCATATTATCAAGGATGCTATAATTCGCTACAAAACAGCACAGGGTTATAATGTTTTTAAACGGGCCGGTTGGGATATGCACGGACTACCCATAGAAGTAAAGGTTGAAGGAAAATTTGGAATAAAAACAAAGAAGGACATTGAAATTTTCGGAACGGATAAATTTATAGAAGAATGTAAAAATTTTGCAATAACAAATATGCAGGCAATGACTTCCCAGCTGAAAGAACTTGCCGTATGGCTTGACTGGGAAAATCCGTATCTGACAATAGACAAACATTATATGGAAGGTGTCTGGTTCGGAATTAAACAGGCTTATGAAAAAAATTTGTTGTACGAAAAAGAAAAAGTTATCCACTGGTGTCCGAGATGCGAGACGGCAATGGCCGGCTATGAAGTGGCAGACGGGTATAAAGAGGTTACCGATACGGCAATCTATGTCCTTACAAAATTAAAAAATAATGTTCAATACAACAATAAATTTAAAGATGCATCTATTGTTATATGGACAACAACTCCGTGGACACTTCCAGCAAATGTTGCAATTGCGGTAAATCCGGAGATTGATTATTGTATTGTTGAGTATAAAAATGAGAGGGGCGGGGCAGAAAGAGTGATATGCAGCAGGAACAGCACAAAGAGAATATTCGGAGGGCAAAAAAGCAAAGGGAAGGATATGAAGGACACAAAGAAAAAGAAGTACAAAGACGATGTATTGGAAGTTAATACAAAAAATAATGATGTTAAGACAGAAAATCTGGAAAATTTTGAAGAAAATAGTAAAGATAAAAGTAAAAACGAAAATTTAAATTTAAACATCATTGAAACATTTAAAGGAAAAGAACTTGAAAATTTACAGTATGAACCTATGTTAAACATTCCGGCACAGAACGAAGTAGAACACAAAATTGTAATGGCTAAAGAATTGGTCTGTGAAGAAGATGGTTCGGGATGCGTGCATATTGCCCCGGGACACGGTGAAGAAGATGCAATCGTTGGAGAAAAATACCACCTTTCTTCTCTTTCTCCTGTTGATGAATCAGGAAAATTTACAATAGATCCATACAAAGGAATTTATATAAAGGATGCAAATAAGATAATCATAAATACCTTAAAAGAAACAGGAAAATTACTGAAAAAAGAAAATGTAACTCACACATATCCACATTGCTGGCGATGTCATACGCCGCTTTTATTAAGAAAAACAAAACAGTGGTTCCTGGCAATATCAAAAATAAGGGATGAATTGTTAAGGAACAATGAGAAGGTTAACTGGATTCCGGATTTTATCGGACACGGCGGAAACAGCAGGTTTGAGAACTGGATAAAAGAACCGACTGACTGGTGTATAAGCAGACAAAGATACTGGAATACACCTCTTCCGGTCTGGAAATGCGAAAAGTGTAATAATATTGATGTTATCGGAACAATTCCGGAATTAGCAGAAAAGGGCTATATTGTTGAAGAAGGAAATTTAAGAAATTTAAAAAAGATAAATAGCGAAGAAGAAATAAGCGATTTGCATAAAAATTTTGTTGATAATGTTGTTATAAAATGTGAGAAATGTGGAAGTTATATGAATAGAGTGAAGGATGTCATGGATGTATGGCTTGATTCAGGAAGTGCATCCTGGGCAAATTTAGGATATCCCGCTGACAAAACTAAAATGTCTTTATTTCCTCCTGACTTTATAACAGAAGGAAGCGACCAAACAAGAGGGTGGTTTTATTCGCTTTTGGTTATGGGAACGATTGCTTTTGATTCGATTGCTTATAAAAATGTCCTTTATCACGGATTTACACTGGATGAGAAGGGCAAGAAAATGTCAAAATCACTTGGAAATGTTATAAATCCCAAAGACGTAATTGTTCAATTCGGAGTGGATGTTATGCGAATGTATGTTTTAAGTATAACTCCATGGGATGATTTGAAATTTTCAATGGAAGAACTTAAAAATACTGACAAATTAATGAATATGCTGCTAAATGTTGTTGCTTTTATAAAGACATACAGCGGACTTGATAATTATGTCTATGATAAGCATAAAACAAGTGAGGAATATTTTGCTCAAATAAAGAACGATTTGCAGATTGAGGACAGAATGTTAATTTCGCTGAGTAATTCATTAGTTAGGAATACAAAAGAAAATTTTAATAAATTTAACATCCATACAAGTGTCAATGAAATGGAAAAATTTATAAATATTCTAAGCAGGTATTACCTCAAACTTATAAGACATAGGGTGTGGATGGAAAAAGAGAGTAGGGAAAAAGAGACCGCTTATTTCACTCTGTTTTACACAATGGATAAATTTTGTAAAATTTTATCGCCGCTCGCACCTCATATTGCCGAATATATATACAGAACTTTGTTTTATAATGAGGAAGATGTTATGATAAATAGTGTGCATCTGTGTCCGTTTCCCGAATATGATGAATCACTGATTGACGAAAAACTGAATACGAAACTTGAGTTATGTAACAACATTGTTAATTGTGTCTTGTCAGCGAGAGAGAAGGCAAAAATAAAACTAAGATGGCCAATCAGAGAAATAAATGTTAATATACAAAACGATAAAATAAGTGACTTGCATGAAGTAGAGCAGGTGATTTTAACACTGGCAAATGCAGAGAAAATTTCTTATGAAAAAATAAATACAACCATGAAAATCAAGCCGAATTATGCCTCTCTCGGAAAGAAATTCAGGGAGAAAACAGCCGAGGTTGTTAATATAATCGGCAAAATTTCAGATAAAGAATGTAAAATAATAGACAGGGACGGAAGGATAAAAATTAACGGGCTGGAAATAACACAAGAGGATATAAAGACCGAAACATTGCTTCCGGAAGGTATTGTAGGTGAGAAATTTGACGGAGGGATCGTATATATCAGCACAAAGATTGATGAGGACTTGTTCAGGATAGGAATAGCACGGGAACTGATAAGAAGGATTCAGACAATGAGAAAGGATTTAGATCTTAAAGAATTAGAGGTTGTGGAATGTGTTATTGAGGGTGATGAAGAATTTAGCATCACAATTAATGACTCAAAGGCATTGATTGAACACGAAACGAGAACAAAGATAAATTTGGTTCCACTACATTCGGAAAAAATTTCAGAAATTTATTATGCAAAGGATTGGGAGATTGAAGATTTTGAGGTTAGGATTGGGATGAAAAAATAATAAACAATCAGCGATTTGCCATCCAAACGGAATAATCGTTAATGTATTGATAATTTGAGGATTCTTTGTCAGTTACCTCTAAGTCATCCAGAGGAACTTGAAATTTTTTCTTCCCTTTTTTTACTTCAAGTTTCCACCCTTCAACAATTATCCCATAAGTGTCATCTATTTCACTCATCTTCTTAACTTTTATCCCGTCATATTTGTCAAATATTTCCTCATCACCTTTCAAATCTCCCGAAACCCTCGCATCAAAAGGAAAAATTAAAACACCTTCTAAATATTTTTTCCACACCCCAAATAAGGCAGATGTGTTTTCCTCATCAATACCCTTAATTACTTTATTTATTCTTGTCTCCTGTTCGTCCATGTTATTTTTGTGTTTGATATTTGCCATTTTCATTTGGATGATTATTTATTGATTTTTATTACCTGTTATCTATAACTAAAGGCACACAACTTAATAAATAAGTTTTTGATAAAAAATTTTCCAATGTTTTTTTAAATTTCCAGTTTCTGCTGTTTAAAAGGTATAAATTTTTCCGGAATGAAGTCCTTTTGCCGAGCAGTATATTTTCCATCAGTGTAAATGCAAAAAGTCAATCGTGAAATTTCTGTTTGTTTTAATGCCTTTGCAAGTTCTGAAATTTCATCTATTTTGTAAATTTCGCTATTTGAAGCAATCATCGCATCGTATTCCTTCAGCCGTATCTCGGGTAAATCAACGAGTAGATAATCATAAGGAATGCTTAATACATCGCAGATTTTGCTTTCAAATTTCTTTTCATCGTCTTTAACATCCGCGCAAAAAATTTCTCCTATTTCTTCATATTTCGCGACATAAAACCGCTTGAATAAATTTCTGTTTTTTATGCGGGTTAAAATTTCTTTTATGTATGGCTTTGCAGTACTTTCATTAGCTTTATTTTCCAAAAAATTTAATAAATTGCAGTCATCCATTTCCGATAATTTTTCAATTGTAAGATTTTCTTTTGCATAGTCGTAAGCCCTTGAAAACATCTTTTCGGCAATTCTTTTTGTGTGGTGCCTGTAAACCGTCTGGTGCATCATATTTCTCGCTATGAGCAATTTTTCTACTGCTTCTAATCCACCTTCGTCAATAACTAATTTTTTTTCGTAAAATTTCAGGCAGCCGATTATCCTGTCAATATCAATAATTCCGTAAGCAACTCCCGCATAATACGAATCCCGAATCAAATAATCCATCTTGTCAACATCAATGTCAGATGAGATAATTTTTCCATAAACACCTCTTCCGAATATGAGGTCTGTGATTTTATTTGCTTCAATTCCGTAAAAATTTAATATGTCTATAATTTCGGTCTGTTTTATGAGGCGTGCGGAATTTTCCTCGTGGGAGAAATTTTTTATTTTTAAAAGATGCGAGAATGGAAGATGCCCAGTATCGTGCAGCAATCCGGCGAGACGCAAATCCTGTGTATATTCTTTACTTAAATTTAAATGCCGGGCAACCTTTCCCGCGAGATACATCACGCCAAGAGAATGTTCAAATCTTGTCGCATTCATAGCAGGATAAACAATATAAGCAAGCCCGTTTTGCTTTATTCTCCGCAGTCGCTGCATTTGCGGAGTGTCTAATATTTTCAGTTCAACTTCGCTTAATTCAATGTCCTTATGAATCGGATCGCGGATTATTTTCATATTCGTTTTAAAATACAATTATCAGGTAAAAATTTATCTTACAAATATAATTACTTATTTTTACAATTAAATTTTACAATTAAATTTTACAATTAAATTTTACAATT
>JAGTWP010000024.1:7518-18397 GCA_018260755.1 Candidatus Altarchaeum sp.
ATTAAATTTTACAATTAAATTTTACAATTAAATTTTACAATTAAATTTCTCTATTGACAAAATGGATGCAGAAAAACTCAAAGAAATAATAAGGAACGGAGAAAGTTCTACCCTTGAATTCAAGGAAACACTCACCGATAAATTACCCATAGAAAAGGAAATCGTAGCATTTCTAAATTTAAGAGGTGGAAAAATTTTGATAGGGGTTAGCGATAATAAGGTGATTGTAGGAGTTGATGAGAAGGAGTTAAAAAATATTGAAGAAAAGATTATGAATAAATGCAGGAGTGTTGTAAAGCCGGAAATAATTCCTATATATGAGACGATTTTTGTTGATGGAAAATATGTCATCGTTCTGGAGGTTCGTGGAATTAATAAGCCGTATTATGTCTTCAAAGATAACAGAAAAACATATTATATCCGAGTGGGAACAACGGAAAGGGAGGCAACAAGGGAAGAGTTGGGAAGGTTGTTTCAAGCATTAGGGATGATATATTATGAAGAGAATCCTGTTTATAATTCCTCTATCAAGGATTTATCAATGGATAAAATTACAGAATATTTTGAAAAATTAAGAGGGGTTATGTTTGAAAATCTGCCCGAAGAAGAAAAGATTAATATCTTGATAAATTCAAAAATTCTTACAAATAGAGATGATAAAATTTTATGTACTGTTTCAGGAATTCTTTTATTTGGGAAAGAACCGACAAAACTTCTTTCACAGAGTGGAATTATTTATGCGTATTTTGAAGGAAATGAAATTTCAGGACATTTGATTGACAGAAAGGAGTTAAATGGAACAATCGTTGAAAATATCATAAATATTTGCAAAATAATAAAATTAAATTTACAACGTAGTTCAAAGATAGAAGGTTTAGAAAGGGTTGAAAAAGAAGAAATTCCTGAAAGAGTTATAAGAGAGACGATAGCAAATGCATGCATTCATAGGGATTATACAATTTACGGAGCAAAAATTAGGGCCTTTATGTTTGATGATAGATTAGAAATCAGAAGTCCGGGAGTTCCGCCAAATACTGTAAATGTGGAGAGTATGAAAACCGGAATTTCTGTTTATAGAAATCCAATAATTGTAAGATTTATTAACGATTATCATCTTGCCGAAGGTATGGGCAGAGGAATTCCTATGATAATAAAGGAGATGAATAAAATTTCAGGAAAAGAACCAAAAATAGAGGTTTTGGAAAATGAAACAAATTTGATAATTTATTTTCCAAAAAGGAAATAAAAAAGAGTAGTGGCTAATAAGTAATGCTCATCAAAAATAAATCACATTGCTTATACCAGAAAATTTTAAATTTTTACTCAATTTAAACGACTGTGATAAAAATCTGTTAATATTCAGCATTACCTGTTTATCACCACCACTATTTTTTAGAATTCATTTTTTATGCAAAGATTCGCCCTTTTTCCGCACCTATCATAAGCCGCAACATCCTTAATACTTTTATATGGCTTTTTCACTATTAAATTTATTGCATATTTTTCAAAAAAATTTAAGTCCGCCCGAGACGGAGTGAAACATTCATTCGGATGGCTGTGTATGGAGCCAATTGTGTTAATTCCTATAGGAACCATCCACAAATCAAGGGATGAAAAGGTATCTCCGAGTATAGTGTTCGGTATTATATAAATTTCGCTCAAAGCACAGTCATTTTCCGAAAGTAATGCCAAGAATTCGTTCGGATAAAAATTTCTTGCTGCTTCAAGTATAAATTTCAGACATTTTTCCGTTATGAAAAATTCGTCGTTCATTTGATAAAATTTTTAAATTTAAATATAGAATTGTTTTTAATTATAATATAATTTCTTCTTAAAATGGAAACTGACAACTTAAAACCAACGCATGCTGTCAAATTGGTTGAAACTAAAAGTCTAAATTTTAAAAATCCGGTTGTTATCATTGGATTTCCCGACGTTGGACTTGTCGGGACAATAGTTGCACATTATATTATAGACGAATTAAAATTAGATGAAATAGGACATATTGAATCGCAGTTATTTCCGCCAATTCTCGTGATTCATAATGAAAAGATACAGAACCTAATACAAATTAACGGAAATGAGCATGTAATTGTTTTTACATCCGAAATACCTATTTCTTTGAAAATTCTTAATGATCTAGTAAATACAATTACAACATGGATAACTGCAAAAAAAGCGGAAATGACCTTTATAATAGGCGGAATACCAAATCAAAACCGGCTTGAAATGAAAACAATCAACACTTATGCTATTCCAACAACATCTCGTGCATCGGAAATTTTAAATAAAGGAAATTTACAGTTATTTGATGAGGGCGTTATTATGGGAATGAATACATTATTTTTAAGAAAATTTTTTGAGGAAAAATCAGACAGCATTGGCTTACTGGCAGATTCCTTTCTTGCTTTTCCTGACCCCGAATCGTCTGCGGTTGTAATTGAAAATTTAAACAAAATGTTAGGATGGAATATTGATATTAAAAAACTCCTGGAGAAAGGAGAAGAAATACGGCTAAATGCGCGTGACTTAATGAAAAGAACAGAGGAAAATTTGAGCAAAATGCGTGAGCCGAAGGAAGAGGACATTCCAATGATGTATCGCTAAATTTTTATTCATTTTTATTCATTTTTACTGAAATTCTAAATCCAAAATGAACATTGAAATTTTTAACAAAGAAAGTTGTATTGAACCGCTTGTCCATATCGGCGAATCAAGCACTCAAATTATTGTGATGATTGACCTGCCGTGTGTCAGAAAAGAGGATATTGACTTAAAGGTAAGTGAAAAAGCGGTTGAGATAAAGACCATAATAAAAACAACATTCAAAAATAAACGTTCTGTGAAATTTTGTCTTTTTCATAAAATTATAGACCTTCCGACAATGGTATTTAAGGAAAAAGTAAAGGCAAAATTTGAAAAAAATATATTGCTGATTACACTACCAAAAGAAAAGAATATCAAAAGGATAAAAATTGAATAAATTTTACTTGTTAAATTTTATTCTTCAAGAAAATTAAAAGATGTTTTGTTATCATGTTTTACAGGCATGCGTCAGAAACTACCCTCTTAAAATTACCCTCTTAAAACTAACCGGAAACTACCTCAATGCCCTCAAAACTAATTCTGAAACTACCCCCCGAAACTACCCAAAATGCCCTCCAAAACTACCCCCTAAAATAGATGAAATTGTGCCGGTTGATTTCTGGGAGATTTCTGGGAGAAATCTTATACTTTATATAAATGTAAAAAAGAAAGAAAATCACCTCGCTTACGCTCGGAGATTTTCAAAACTCTGCGTTTTGGAAATCGTTCGGAGATTTAAAAATCTCAGCGATTTTAAAACACTCCTAAAAGAAAGAAAAAGTAATCATTCGAAAAATTAGAATATAAATTTAGAAATTTTACAATTGGAATTTTACTTGTTAAATTTAAGACAATTTAAAAATAAAAACGGGCCTGACGGGATTTGAACCCGTGATCTACAGCTTAGAAGGCTGTCGCCTTATCCAAGCTAGGCTACAGGTCCATAAAATTTAATAAAATTTAAATTTATCGAACAACTATTTAAATTTATTTATAAATTTATAAATTTATTTAGTAATTGGTATTTGTGAAATAAATTTAGTAATTATTCAGCCACCCAAAAAATTATAGGTAAATTTTTTGACCTTTTGTATTTTTCAAATAAGCAGGACTTACGCAGTCCAGTATATAAAAAGGTCTTAAAATCCCTAAATTTATGTATGTTTTGCGTAAGTTCTAAGAAGTTTGAAAATGCACAAACATCAGTGAGTATATTTTTGAAATTTTAACAAGTATTAAAAAATATTTGAAATATTTTTTAATACCTGCGATTTTCAAACTTGTTTGAAAATGCACAAACGAAGTGAGCGTAAAAATCAAAAAATTTACTTGTAATTTTTTGGATGGCTGAATAGTTACAAAAAATTTACTCCTTAAATATCACCTTCCCTTCAAAAACATATTCCGAGCATCCAATCAAAAAAATTTCTTCTTCTCCGGCATCATTTTCATTTATCTCTACCTCCAAATCCCCACCCCTTGCGTGAATTAAAAATTTCTTCTTTCCGTGCTTTTTATACATAGCATAAGATGCGGCACAAATTCCCGTCCCGCAGGCAAGTGTTTCATCTTCAACACCTCTTTCGTAGGTTCTTATCCTAAATTCATCATCGCCAAGGCGTTGGATAAAATGCGCATTTGCCCCGTTCTTAAACACATTGGAATTCCTTATTTCTCTTCCTAATTCCTTGACATTTACATAATCAACATCACTCCACAATGTAATAAAATGCGGATTTCCTACATTAACATAATATCCGCTAAATCCCCTTGCATTCATCTCGCTAAATTCCAGTACCTTTCCCAAATTTACCTTAACCTCAAAGTCCTTTTTCGGAAAAATTTCCAGATTTAATATTCCCTTCAATGTGTCTGCTTTAATAAAATTTTTCTTTTCAATAAAGTTGTAAAAATACCGTGCAAAACATCTTATTCCGTTTCCGCACATTTCAGCAATACTGCCATCCGGATTAAAGAAGTGAAATTTTGCATCAGCATCCTTATCTGATTTTTGTATAAATATTACTCCGTCGCTTCCTATTCCGAAATGCCTGTCTGAAAATTTCTTCACAAAGTCGGACTTTTTATCTTCGGGAATTAAAATTTTGTTGCGTTCATTAATTAATATAAAGTCGTTTCCTGCTGCCTGCATCTTAACAAATGGGATTTTCATTTTATTTATAAAGTTATAAATTTAATTATCAAAGATAAATTTTAAAATTTTATATAAATTGGATGTTCAAAATTCTAAACCGCAGGTTTTGTTGGGATTAAATAAAGTCGGATGTAAAGGAATAAAAAAGCAAATCATAAGGAATGGTAATACACTTTATGCAGACATAGATGCGTATGTGGATTTGGCAGGGGACAAGAAAGGAATTCACATGTCAAGGATTATAGAAAGTATAGACGAAATCATAGAAAAAATAGATAAAAAGGTAAATAACTGCGAGGACTTTTGTGTTGAAATTGCAAAGAAGATTATTGAGACGCAGAATGGTGCCGAAAGGTCAGAAGTAAATTTAACCGCTGATTTCAGCGCGCAACGAGATAAATTTGGAAAAGGTGTTGAAAAGATATATAAACTGCTCGCATCAGGTGTTATAACAAAGAAAGAACACAATATAAGAATCAGAAAAAAGATTGGTTGCAAGGCAATTGGTTTGAATGCCTGCCCGTGTGCACAGGAGACAATAAAACAAAGAACGGATAAAAAGCTAAAAAATTTATTCAATAAAGAGCAAACAAATAAAATTTTGTCGTTAATTCCGCTGGTAACACATAACCAAAGGGTAGAAATTACCTTAATTGTTGAGACGTCTGAAAACGAGCATGTTAACCTTGAGGATTTGATTGATGTGTGCGAAAATTCGTTTAGTTCTGAAATTTTTGAGATGCTAAAACGACCTGAAGAAGCATCCGTTGTTGAAAATGCGCACGCAAAGCCATTATTTGTTGAGGACAGTGTGAGAGAGGTTGCAAGAAATTTTTATAAAACATACGGAAATTTAAGAAATGGAATTATAACTGCAAAGGTTAAAAGTTTTGAATCAATTCATCCGCATGATGCTTTTGCGGAGTGTAAAATTTCAACAGAGGATTTAAGGAAAATTTTTAAATTTTAAACACCCTAAAAGTCAAAAAAGCAGACACTGCGAAGGTTAGATAAATCTAACCAAAAAATTTTAAAATAAAAACATTAAAATGTTCAAAAAAATTTTGTTTGCGACAGACGGAAGCGAATGCGCAAAAAGGGCAGAAAAGTATGCAATAGAACTTGCAAAAGATGAAAACGGGGAAATTACAGCAATAGCCGTAGGAGATATATCCTATGCTGCAGTTCCGATAGGAATAGATGGAACAACTATGCTACAGGCGACAATTGCAGATGCGATAGAAAACGAAACAAAAAATGCGGAAAAACTTTTGAACGAATTTAAACAAACAGCAGAAAAGGAAAATATGAAGGTAAATACAATAGTAAAAATCGGAAAGCCGGATACTGAAATTGTTGAAGAAAGTGAAAAGGGTTATGATGTTATAATTATCGGCTCAAAGGGATTAAGCGGAATAAAAAGATTTCTGCTCGGAAGTGTTGCAGAGCATGTTGTAAGATATTCAAAAATACCCGTTTTGGTTGTGAAAAACAAAAAAGGAGTGGCTGAAGATTAAAACAGAGTTGCTATGAAATAAAAATTTACTCTTAAAAGATGATACTATCAGACAAAGATATAAAAGAAGCACTTAAAAAAGGACAAATTAGCATAGAACCATTGTTGGATGCCGAACTTCAAATTCAGCCGTCTTCCGTTGATTTGCGGTTGGGAAACGAGTTTCGTCTTTTTAAGTATGTTGAAATGCCTTTTATAGATCCGCGAAATAAAGCCAATACAAGTTTCGAAATAACCGAATTAAGAAGTATTAAAGATGGCGAGCGGTTTATTGTTCATCCCGGTGATTTTTTGCTCGGGACAACATTGGAATATATTAAAGTTCCAGCAGATATGGTGGCACGATTAGAGGGAAGAAGCAGTATGGGAAGATTGGGCTTGATTATTCACAGCACGGCAGGTTATATTGACCCCGGATTTGAAGGAAAAATCACACTTGAAATTTCAAATCTGGGAAAAATGCCCGTAGCTTTATATGCAAAGATGAGAATATGTCAGATTGTGTTTGAGAAAATGACATCACCTGCGGAAAGACCTTACGGAGCAGGCAGGGGCTCAAAGTATCAAAAGCAGGAACATCCGGAAGAAAGTAAAATTTCACAGGACAAGGAATTCAAAAGGTCTTAAATGTAAATTTTTACCGATAAAATTTATGCAAGCCAAGAAAGCCCTTCAGGCAAACACTATGCTCTACCTGTGATTTAATTCCGAGCAATTATTTTGCTTCCAAATATATTTTTTTCTGTTTTTTATCGAGGAGATCCCTTATAATAGCTAATAAAACACTTAATAAACCGCATTTTGAACCTACTACTTTCTCTACAACTTAACATCTTTTCTACTTCTGCTATTTCAACATCCCTAAGCTTATCCTTATATAACCTTAAATATCTCCTAATTGTGCTCGTCTAAGAAAATATCTTTTACTGTTATTTCGTTGTTTGCCTTAACAACCATATCCAACCTGTAAAGCAGCAGGATACATATCCTATAAAATGAATTGTTATATTTATTAATTGTATAAATTTTAATCGCTCATATACCTATTATCATTGAACTTTTGTGTTTTGCATTTTATAGTGTATTTGAACTTGGATTGATATTTGAACTTGTGCTTGAATTTTAAAATTTGCAAAAATTCAACAATGTGTTTATCTCTATCAGTGAAAATCAACATAAGAGCGTTAAATTTATTGCTCTGTCAATATTTTTTGAAATTTTCATCAGGAAGTTTGTCTCTCTAAATAGTTAGGTTGATTATTCTCTCAATTTCCTCAATCTTTCCTACCTTTCTTATTTCAACTCCTGCCATGTCTTTTAAATTTTCAGTTTCAGGGTAAAAACGATTACCATGATAGTAATAGGATGTTTCTTCGGGTAAAATTTTTAAGATAGTGAAGTTGATTTTTTTGTAATTATTTTTGAAAGGGAAACTTACACTCAAAGTATAATTTTTTGTTATATTATTACAATTATTTTCATACAATGAAGAAGGATCACAAAAAGTTAGTAATGCAAAAATCTTGACTTCATCATCTTTTTTAATGGTGTCAAATGGAATAAATTTTGCATTTTCTCCTGCCTCAAATGAAACCTGTTCTCTATCACTGATGTTTTCATTTAATTCCCAATATAATTCTTCCATTCCGAATCCAATTTTGCCTTTATTGTCTTCTGAATAAAAGCAAATGTCCTCTATTTTTTCACAACATTCATTAATGTGTGTTCCTATATTCATTTTCGCATAAATTTTTGTTTTGTTATCTTCTTTTTTTACAGAGAACCTATAAACATTCTTAAATTTCTTTAACGTAATTTTATGTTTTTCAACTTCAATTATAAATGTTAACATATCAGTTTTTACAAACAACACACTCTCATTTAACCATTCGGTTTGAGGATTACTTAAATATCCCTTGTATTTTCTGCCATCAACAGATTCTAAAAATTTTAATATTTCATTAGTATTGTTAATGTAATTTCCAATTAGATCTTCACGAGGTAAGGACGCCTTTAAAGTGGCAAAATTTTTATCCAAATCAACAATAAATCTGTCACCTATGATTAAACTTTTGTTATCTTTACTTTTAAATATTTTTTCTTTTCCTTCCAACCCCCATAATTCAAAATATTTTAAAATCCTTTTCTTTTCTTTTTCATCAAATTCCCATTCAAATGAAAAATCAGATATTTTATTTTTATTGATATTTGGTATAGAGATATATTTTTCCCACATAGCGGGTTGAGGTGGTCGTGATCCTATCCAATAACCAACCTCCATAAAATAAAGATTTCCACTATTTGACTTTGTGTTTTTAAAACCCATCGTTCCATCCAACCCTACCGCAAGATCACACTTACAATGCCCTTCAGGTATATTAATAATATTGATTCCATATATTTTCAAATTTTCTTCATTTTTAATTTCAACAGGAAGCATTGCACTACATCCACATCCATGACCAAAGGTGTAATAACTATCAAATAGGTAATGCTCCAATGGAAAGTATGAAGAATGAAAATCAGTCCATGAAAAATAAGAATTATTTCCATAGTAATACATCGGAGGAATATACTCGTCATACGGCTCAATATCTTCCAACAACTTTTTCTTTGGAGAAAGAACTGAAAAACAATAGATTGAAGTATAGTTTTGTTTCTCTGTCAAATTTGAACCGACATTTTTTCCAATGTTTGAGGTTTTGTTTTCAGTTTCATTTTTATTTTTAGTTATGTTTCCGTTTCCTGTATTTCCGTTCCCTTTATTTATTTCTGATAAATTTTGCAGAACACTATAATTTTTCTCACTATAATTTTTGTCTTCAATGTTCGTAATGTTTGCCTTTTTATCCTCTTCTATAAAATTATAAATAAGAAATCCTAAAAAAATCAAGAATAGAAAAACAACAAAAGGCAGAACATTATTTTTATTTTGTTGCATTTTTATAAACACCACCCAATATCTGATACAGAAAGAGACCCGGTATATTTTTCTACATTACTTATTGAACTATAAGCACCCGCATAACCACTTCCACTCCATTGTGGGCAAGTACCCCAAGCAACACCGCAAATCTTTACTTTAATCTCTCCACAACTTTCATATTTTTTATATACTGCTGCCCCACTATCTCCCCTGTATATATAAAAAGAAGCAATAGTTTGATCATATCTCCACACCCAACTATCTGACGGAAGGCAATCCTTATGACGCTCTACAACCCGTCCACAGGTCTCACCAGTTCTTATACCTCCTTTACATACTTGTTCTCCTATCCATCCTCCATAATCTATCTTGCCTATTACTTCATAATTTTCATACATCTTAGAACATATTTCCAATGTTGTTGGAATCCATGCAACATCGGCATACACATAACCAGGATTGTTTGAAAAAGAGTTTATTGATACTTTTCCAATATAGTCAGGGGATGCAGGTTGATAAACATTAACATTTGTAGATCCACAATGACCCGCAGTAATAACACCACTTTCTCCACTGTGCCTAGCTACAAATCCTTGTGTGCAGGCACCATTTCCTAACGTTATTTTTATTCCTCCAAACAATGGCCTATATTTAGCATTTCTAGAAAATTCTTCACAATCTGTTGCTTTTTCTATGTATATGTTGTTCACAGGTATCTTCATAATATTTAGATATGTGTATATGTCATTTAACGTTTCATTATTAATTTCACGTAAACCTATAATAATTCCGTTCAAAGATAAGGAAGCAGTAAGAGTTGCAACGTTACTAATATTTATTTCTCTGATATTTTTTTTCTGTTCTAACAACTGCTTTTCTGTATATTTTCCTTTCAAAAACACAACATTTGCTCCTTTATTAATATGTGGCTTCAAAATTTCCTTTATCTTTTTCTTGTCCTTATCGTCATTCAAATAAACGAAAATCAATCCTCCATCTTCATCAACAGCCAGCCCTCCATAAGAATCTAAATTTTCAATTTTCTTTGCTACATCCTCAACAACCACTTCTCTAAAAACAAATCTAAAAATTTCTTTTTCGTTCATTCCTTCAATAAAATTGTTCGTTTCTTTTATTCTTTTAATTAAAGCACTGATGTTTAATATTCTTTCTTGTTCTTTCATTTTGTTAATTTCCAACGAAAGCAACTTTTCTTTCGCCTCTTTTTTCAATTCCTCAACATTTAGTTTTTCAGCATTTTCATAGGCAAACCCATCAAATTTTTCTGAATTTTTTAAATCAAAGCATTTGCTCCACGGATAAATTATTTCTTTTTCTGTCCATTTTCCATATTCGTAAACCCAATAGTTTTCCTTTATACAGTCATCATCATTGGTTGTATTATCTACACCTGCTATTTTTATATTTGGTTCTTTCGCAGGTTTTGCATTATTGTCATCTCCCTGAGCATTCACAACTGCAAATACTATTCCAACCAGAAGTGCTAATAGCACTCCATATATTGCTATTTGCCCAACCCTTTCAACAGCTCTCTCAAGGGCATTGGAGGTATTTTTTATTGTATTTGTCATATTTGTTTTGTTTAATTTATTACTTATTTTTATCGCTCTTATACTTATTTTTATCGATTAAAATAATTTATAACGTTTTTAATTAGTATTTAAACATATTAAAT
>JAGTWP010000025.1 GCA_018260755.1 Candidatus Altarchaeum sp.
ACCCAAAAAATTACGAGTAAATTTTTTGATTTTTTGGTATTTTTTGAAATTTTACGCTCACTTCGTTCGTGTATTTTCAAACAAGTTTGAAAATCGTAGGTATTAAAAAATATTTGAAATATTTTTTAAGATTGAAAATTTATTTATAAATTTTCAGTAAATTTTTGTACCCTCTGAATAGTTACTAAATTATTTATAATACTTATTAAAAATCAAAATTAAAAATAAATAAAATAAAAGCAAAATCATTAAAATGGAAAAGCAACACAACAAAAGGGAAAATAGCAAAATGAACCCAACAAAATTATTTTCAGGAATTAATATCTTTGAAATTTTTGTATTGGTGTTTTGTATTTTAATTGTAAACGCAAATGTGCAGGCAATAGATGTGCAAGCTCAAAGTCAGGTAACTTCAGCAAGTCCGTCCCAAATTTCAATTGACTTCAAAAGCGTTCAAATTTCAAAAATTTATCCTGATTCAGGTGGAACAATAAGTTTCATCATTGCTAATATGGGGGGATTACCTGCTGAAGAAATTGAAATTTCAATTCCTTCATCCCAGAATTTTCATATCGGGGACACAATAAAAATCGGAACATTAAATCCAGGAACCCAACAGAGCATTCAGACAACAATAAATGCAGGCAATATCACGCCGGGGACTTATGCAATCACAGTAATTATAAAATACAAAAAGCAAAAACAGACGAGTACGGGAATTGATCGCGAAAGTGTGGATGAAAATTTTTACATCCCCATCAATGTTTATGCACCACCAACAACGGAATTGATAATCAAGAATAATGACTTATTCCTGAACAAAGAGCAAGAATTAAATTTAGAGCTCACTCCAAAGACAAATTTAAGGGATGCGAGCGTTGAGTTGATTTCCGATTGCTTACAGGTCGTTGGAAACTCAAAAATTGAGCTCGGAAATTTAAATGCAAACGAAGGCAAAAACCTGATGTTCAATGTAATTCCAGCAAAAAAGGAGTGCAATGCAAAGCTGAATTTGATTTATAAAGCAGGTGGCTATGAAACGGAAACATTAAATTTTGGATTAAAAGTAAGTGATATTTTTGTTGATTTTTTGACTGAAATTGAAAGAAAAGAAATTTCTCCGGGTGATAGTCTGAATTTAACCATTGCAGCAAAAAATTTGGGAAATACAAAATTAAGCAATGTCAAATTTTCTCTGAATCTTCCCGAGCAATTTGTCGTTACAAATGAGATATTTTTTGAGGAAATTTTGCCAAATGAAGAAAAGACATTAAATTTTCAAATTTATGTCAAGAGCGATGCTGAAACAAAGCCGTATAAAGGAAATTTGGAGGTTGTTTATGAAATTTCAGGAAACAAATATAATATAAGCAAAGATGTTGGAATTGTTGTTGAGGGAAAAATTTTGCTTGTTATCACAAATTATGAAATTAAAGTGGACAAGGTAAATATTGAAATTGCAAATATTGGAACGAGAACAGCTGACTCAATAATTCTAAAACTCGGGAACAGTTATTGTTATATTGATAAGATTGACGGCACCAAGAAAAGAACTGCTGTTTTCCTGTTAAAAGATGTAGGAAATGCTGATAAACTGACCATTGAATATACCGCTGACAATAACAAAAGGGTTACATTTAATAAAGAAATTTCGCTGAATACCGATGTTGATACAGGAAGCAAAGGAAATAATAATTTTTTAGGGATTTTGATTGGGGTAGTTGTCATTGCCGGAATAATTGGATTTTATATTTACAAGAGAAAGAAAAATAAAAAGGAACAAAAATAAAGATGATTGACATTGCCTTAAAAAATTTATTCAGGAACAAAACAAGAAATGCATTAACGATTTTAGGAATTGCTATTGGTGTTGCGTTGCTTTTATCGTTGGTAAGTATCAGCGACGGAATAAACAAAAGGATTTCAAACTTTGGAGAAGGAATGGTCGGAACAATAAGCGTATTTCCCGAAGGAAAATCAATGTTTATCTCTACAGGAGGACAATTATCTAAGGACTTTGCTGACGAACTGGAAAATTTTGAGGGCGTTGATTATGTTACTCCATATTATGGGGTTCGTCTTCAGTATATGGGAAGTTATGCTATGGGCGTTCCAGCGGATAAAGTAAGCGAGATGGTTGGCGAAGAAATTAAAATTAAAGAAGGAAGAATGATTGATGAAGGTGATAACGATGAAAGAGTTGCAGTAATTTGTTCAACCTATTTAAATTACAAAAATACAAATGTAGGGGATAGAATAAGCATTCTCGGCAAGGATTTTGAGGTTGTCGGAAAATTAGAAGAGGGAGAGGGAAACAACATAGCAGGAAATGTTATGGTTCCAATAGATGCATTGCAGGAGATAGACAAAACAGATCAACTGACGGGAATAATAGTCAGGGTTAGCGATGTAAAAAGAACAGAAGAAATTGCAGAGGATATAAAATCAACACTTGGAGTTGAGGCAGAAACATCTAAGGATTTGGTGAGAAAATTTAGCGATATGACCTCTGAAATTAGTCTTATGACTTATGCTATAGGAGTAATCTCTGCGTTAATCGGAGGAATAGGAATTGCCAACACAATGCTTATGAGCGTTTCGGAAAGAAGGAGAGAAATCGGGATAATGAAGGCAATAGGAGCAACAAGAAATATGATATTAAAGCAATTTTTACAGGAAGCAGTTATACTCGGATTAATCGGCGGAATAGCAGGAATAACATTAGCATTTTTAGGAATTTATATGATATCTTTAATGATGACTTTTGCTGCAATGACCTTAAATTTAATATTCGTGGGACTTTTGTTTTCGGTAGGATTAAGCACGCTCTTTTCAATTTATCCTGCTTACACGGCGGCAAAAGTTGATCCGATTATTGCTTTAAAATATGAATAAAATGCCTGCTATAATAACAAAAAATTTACAAAAGATATTTAACAAAGGAAAGAATAATGAATTTTTAGCAATAAAGGGAATAAATTTGAGCATAGATGAAGGCGAGTTTATTGCTATCACCGGATCGAGTGGATGCGGGAAATCAACCTTGCTTAATTTAATTTCCACTATTGATTCTCCAACAGAAGGAAAAATTTATATCTATGACAAAGAAATTTCAAATATGAGTGATGATGAGAAAGCCATCTTAAGGAGAAAAATTTTCGGATTTGTTTTTCAGCAATTCAATCTGATAAATTCTCTGACTGTTCTGGAAAATATTACTATGCCAATGCGACTTGAAGATTTAAATAAAAAGAAGGCAGAAGAAAGGGCACGACTTTTAATTAAGCAGGTTGGATTAGACGGAAAGGAAAACAATAAAATTAGTGAGATTTCAGGAGGGCAGATGCAGAGAGTAGCAATAGCAAGAGCACTGGCAAATAATCCGAAAATCATACTTGCAGATGAACCGACGGGAAATCTGGACTCAAAGAGCGGAATGCAGATTATGGAAATTTTAAAGGATTTGAATAAGAGCGGAATAACTTTAATTATAGTTACCCATGATTTAAATATTGCCAATACCGCAGAAAGAATAATAAAAATTAAGGACGGAGAGATTGTTGAAAGTTAAATGGAAAATTATTATGTTGGTAAAATTTAACATATTAAACAAAAATTCATATTTAAAAAAATTTAATATATAATAAATTTAATTGTTTAAGAAATTTAATTATTAAAGAAATTTAATTATTAAAAAATTTTGTAACTATTCAGCCACCCCAAAAATCACAGGTAATTTAAAAATTTTTAGATTTTTAAAGATTGAAAATCTTGTGGATTTTCAGTAATTTTTTGAAATTTTACGCTCACTTCGTTCGTGTATTTTCAAACAAGTTTGAAAATCGCAGGTATTAAAAAATATTTGAAATATTTTTTAAGATTAGACATGTTGCAAAATAACTTTTCCACCTTTGAATTTTATTGGTTTTCACCTTTAAAATTTTTAATTTACAACAACTCTATTATATAAAATTCCTTTCTGACAAAGTCCTTCCAGCTTTTAATTATTAGACATGTTGCGAAATAATTTTCAATCTATTGTTATTTTAAATTTATTACCACCATTTAAAACTTTGTTTTAAATCTCTAAGCAAAGCGAGGTGATAAAAAAATAAATTTTCAGATGGTTTATCTATTGTTGTTGTAAAAACCTCTCAGGTTTTTAGAATACTCAAAAATGTTTCAAACATTTTTGATATGATATAAAATAGCATATATAAACTATTTCGCAACAACTCTATTGTTAGTTCTTCATTGGAAAATTTTTTGGAGTTTTCTTCAACATAACTATCAATAATTTCAGGATGGTCAAAAATATAATCTCTAACTTCTACTAAATATTTTCTCTCCACTTTTCTTATATCTATATCCTCTGTTTTGTTGATGTCCTTTGAAATTTGCCTTTTTTATTTGCATATACAAGCAACGGCTTGTAGAGTTTATAAAACAACTCAATATCTTTTTTCTCAAGTTGCATTTTGGTTTTTTTAAAATTTTGTTTTAATTTAAATTTATCTTTAAATTTATACAAAATTTATTAGTTTAAATTTATTAAATTTATTCGCCCATAATCTGCACAACAATTTTCCTTTCTCTTGGTCGTGTATCCAACTCCACAAAAATAATCTGTTGCCATGTGCCGAGAATTAAATTTTTAGCTTTGAACGGAACATTTAAATCCGGCTTTAATAAACTTGATTTAACATGGCTTCTTCCATTGTCATCATTCCTTCTTTTGCCGTGTTCATAAGCAATATCTTTCGGAGCAATTCTTGTTAAGGCACTTATAAAATCATTTAACAATCCGTTTTCATATTCAATTGTTGTAATTGCACCTGTTGCACCAACGGCAAAGACCAGAATTATTCCGTTCTCTAAATTTGTTTCATTCAGGGCATTTCGGACATCTTCAGTGATGTTTTTAATGTCATTCTCTCCTTTTGTGCGAAATTCCAGAAATTTTGTAATTATGACCATTTTTATCTCTTTCAAATATGCTTTCTTAAATCCTCATAAATCCTTTCAACATTTTTCTTCCATTCAAAAAATTTCTCAGGAGACGGATAATTCTTATACAGTTCTTTTATTTCCTTCATCTTTTTTACCGTATAAGCGAGTTTTTTCGCAATGCTTAAAGCAGATAAGCCTTTTGATAGTCGCATTATTTTTTCCACTATGCTTAAATTTATTTCCTCCCCCTCTGAAATTTTAATTAAGTCATCTTCTTTTATCATGCCCGAACTCATTCCGGAATTTACTTCTTCATCGCTTAAATTTTGTAAAAAGATCCTGAATAAATCCAGCGAGGCAATAGTTCCGCCGTAATTTTGCATATAATAAGAATTATACTCCCATAAATCATTAAGCGAAATTTTGCCAATGCCATCCCTACCGTTTCTTTCATAAATTTTTTTTATTGCCATTCCTGCAAAATATCCTGCTCTCATCGCCTGCCCGATTCCGCCGCCGTGAATAGGATTTACCTGACATGCAGCATCACCGACAAGCATAATTCCAATTCCGTTTTGCATTGCAACAAGCGAATCAACAGGTCTTCTTGTTGGACTAATGCCTCCGCCGGCATTAATAATTTCACTGTTTAAAAATTTTTCCCCCATAAATTTTGCGTATTGAGCATATTGTTTTTTTGGTGCCGAAGGATACAAAACACCCAATCCAACATTTAAATGCTCACCTTCCGGAAATTCCCAAACATAGCCGCCCGGTGAAAATTTATTGCTTAAATAAATATGGCAATGATGTGGATCTTCAAAATTATATTTTTTAATTTCCCGGTAACATATTGCCATGTCATTTTGAGCAATGTCTTTTTCCATGAGTAATAGAGCATTGTTATTATTATTGTTGTTATTATTATTATTGTTGTTATTATTATTGTTGTTATTATTATTGTTATTATTATTATTGTTGTTATTATTATTGTTGTTATTATTATTGTTATTATTATTATTGTTGTTATTATTGTTGTTATTATTATTATTGTTATTATTATTATTGTTGTTATTATTATTGTTAATATTGTTATTATTGTTATTATTGTTGTTATTATTATTAGTCCTTTTCCTGACAACTGCATTAAATCCCGATGCATCAATCACTATTTTGCATTCAATCTTTTCATTTTTCACTCCATCCTCTTTTCTCTCAACGATGATGCCTTTTTCATAAAAGTCCGTAAATTTTGTATTGCTCATTAAATGAACATTTTTTATTTGTCTTAATAAATGCTGCCCGAATTTATGCCTGTCAAGCATATATCCACCCTCCTTTGTTTCAACATTAAAGACCGTCTTTCTGTCCGGAGAAAATACCTTTATTCCATCAATTCTGTCCTTTACTTCTTCATCGGGATATTCCAAATTTATCTTTTCATATAAAAAGTCAAAAAATTCTTTTCCGACAGCATCGCCGCAGACCTTTTCGCCTATTTTTTCTCTTGGTTTTGTGTCTATCAAACATACAGATAAATTTGAATCATCTAAGGTTTTTGCTGCAATTGCACCCCCTGGACCTGCCCCTACAATCACTACATCATAATACATTTTATAAATTAAAAAGTAATAAAAAGTAATTAAAAAGTAATTAAGAATTAAATTTATATACAAAAAACTATAAAATTTTAAAATCGTAATATCTTTCGGACATAAAATTAAAAAAAACATCAAAATGGAATGCGTATTATTGTCAGGCGGAGAGGGCAAGAGAATGAGGCCATTAACTTTAACAAAACCAAAACCAATGCTTCCTGTTGCAGGAAAGCCGATTTTGGAAAGAAATTTGGAAATTCTCGCAAAATTTTTCAAAAAGGTATATGTCGTTGTAGGATATAAAAAAGAAATAGTTATGCAGCACTTCGGAAATAAATTTAATGCCGCCGAAATAGAATACATTGAACAAAAAGAACAACTCGGAACAGCTAATGCGATATTAACCTTAAAGGAAAAAATAAATAACAAATTTATTGTTATGAACGGAGATATTGTTGTAAGTGAAAATGTAATAAAAAATTTTATAAATTTTGCAAACGAAAACAATACGGAAAACGCTATGTGTCTGACAAATGTTGAAAACCCATCAGATTACGGCGTCGTTGAAATTGAAAACGAAAGTAATAGAATAGTAATGATTGAAGAAAAACCGAAAAACCCGAAAAGCAATCTCATCAATGCGGGAATCTACATCTTTAACAATAAAATTTTTCATCTAATAGACAATCTGAGAAAAAGCGAAAGAGCAGAATACGAAATCACAGATGCAATAAAAATTTTAATAAAAAATAAGGAAATTTATGGTTATGTAATTGACAATAATGAATTTTGGATAGATGTGGGAAAGCCGTGGGATTTACTTACTGCAAATGAAATTTTGCTTAAAAATATTAAAAGTGAAATTTGCGGAAATGTTGAGGAAAGAGTAACAATTAAAAATAACATTTTTGTTGGCGAAGGCACGGAAATTTTAAGCGGATGCTATATTATAGGTCCGTGTTATATTGGAAAGAACTGTAAAATCGGACCGAATACATTCATAAGGCCTTACACTTCAGTCGGAGATAATTGCCATATAGGAAATGCGGTTGAAATTAAGGGAGCAATAATTATGAGCAATACAAATGTTCCTCATTTAAGTTATGTCGGCGATTCAATAATCGGAGAACATTGCAATCTCGGGGCCGGAACAAATATCGCAAATTTACGACATGATAAGGCATCTATTAAGGTTAAGCTCAATGACAAAGTAATAGACAGCGGAAGAATTAAGTTGGGGGCAATAATCGGAGATGATGTAAAAACAGGAATAAACACTACAATTCTTCCAGGAACTGTTATTTATCCGAATGCAAGAATAAATGCTGGTGAGATTGTGAAACATGAGGTTAAATTTTAAAAATTTAAAAATGCAAAAAAAAAATATTTCATTAGATGAAGCAAAAAAAATTATAGGTGAAAATGTTGCTCCAATTCAAAGAACAGAAATTTTAAAAATAAAAGACCTGATTAAATTTAATGTATTTGCAGACAGGGTTTTAACAACTGATGTTATCTCAAGCATTAATGTTCCTCCTTTTGACAAATCAGCAATGGATGGATATGCCGTTAAATTTGAAGATACACAAAATTCGAGTTTGGAGAATCCTGTGGAGTTAAAATTGAGCGGAAGTGTTTTTGCAGGACAAACACAAACAGGTAAAAATAAAACTACTCTAAAAGAAATAAAAAGCGGAGAATGTATCTATGTTACAACCGGCTCTATTCTTCCAATTAATGCTAATGCGGTTGTTAAGATAGAAGATACAAAAAGAGATGGAAACAATGTTAAAATTTTTAAGTCGCCGAAATTATTGGAAAATATAGGAAAAGAAGGCGAAGATATACAAAAAGGCAATGTTCTGTTAAGAAAAGGGGAAATTTTAACGCCTGCAAAAATCGGCGTGTTAGCAGCACTCGGAGTTAAAGAAACAGAGGTTTATTCCATTCCGAAGGTGGCAATTATTGGCACGGGCAACGAAATCATTGATATTGATAAAAATTTAACACCTGGAAAAATTTATGATATAAATTCTTATGCGCTCGCAGCCGTTATTAAAAAAGCAGGATGTATTCCAGTTAGACCTAAAATTGCAAAAGATAAAGAAGAAATTTTACAAAAACAACTTGAGGAAGCATTACAATATGATGCTGTTGTAATTTCAGGCGGGAGTTCTGTCGGTGAAAAGGACTTATTAAGCAAAGTCGTTGAAAGTAATGGAAAAATTTTATTTCATGGCGTCAATATTAAACCCGGAAAGCCGACATTATTCGGGAATGTGAATGGCAAACCGGTTTTCGGAATGCCCGGAAATCCTGCATCCTGTTTAATGAATGCTTATGTATTTTTACTTCCTGCGTTGCGAAAAATGGCTCATATTTCTTTTGAAAGAAAGATAGTAAAGGCAAAAATGTCCGAAAAATTGCGCTCAAATTCGGACAGGCACTTATTTGTTACCGTAAAGCTGGAAAACGGATATGCAAAAGTAGTATATAAAACATCAGGAGCAATAACAAGTATGAGCGGGGCGGATGGTTTCATCGAGATTCCGATAACTAAACAGGTGATTGAGAAGGATGAAGGAGTAGAGGTAAATTTGTTTTGAAATATTTTTAAAAGATGCTTATACATTTTATAGTATAACGATATGGCTATGCTTATACATTTTATAGTATAAAGATACGCCTATGCTTATACATTTTATAGTATAAAGATATAAATACTTATATTTGTAATTATATAAAGTTAACAACAAAATGAACATAGATGAAAAAGAACATTTGTTGAAATATACATTTGAAAAGTTATCTGAAGCACCGAAGCTTGTTGAAACCCATTTGAAACATATACATGGACACAGGAATGCCTACTTTGAACTCAAGAAGCATGCAGATAACTTTATGAAGGACGAAAATTCAGAGAATGCCGAAAGGCTCATTGTGTTGCCCGGCTTAAGGGGGGTCGGGAAAACTACTATAGTTTTTCAGATTTACAATTATCTTACAAATGAGAAAAAAATCCCTCACGATAGAATATTATATTTTTCAGCTGATGAGTTAAAAGCATATTTGGATAAAAAAATTCTTGATGTTATCGACACATTTATTCGCGACATTCATAGAACTTCTCCTACATATCTGGAAGAAAAGTTATTTATTTTTGTTGATGAGGCGCATTATGATCCTGAATGGAGCGAAACAGCAAAGGTCTTATTTGATAAAAACAGGAAAATTTTTATGATTTTTACAGGATCATCTGCATTAAGTTTGGAATTGAATGTGGATGCAGCCAGACGAGCAACGAAAGAAATTGTCTTTCCAATGAACTTCTCAGAATATTTGATATTAAAATGGGGATTGATTTTACCGAAAGATACATCTGAAAGTGTCATAAATCTAATTTTTCACAGCAATGATGACCTTTTTGTTGAAAATGCTATTTTAAAAGAAACCGAACTCATAAAAAAACTCTTATCTTTAAAAATAAGGAAACCGATAGAGGAGGAATGGAATGATTTTGTTTGCTTTAACGGATTTCCATTTACCTTAAATATTACTCAAACCGAATCGCATGAAAAGATATATGATATGGTTGAAAGAGTTGTAGAAAAAGACGTTTTTTCTATACATTCCTTTAATATAAACACACGAAATATCGTATTTAGAATATTAAGTTTTTTAGCATTACAACCTCCCGGGGGAACATCTGATGCTAAACTTTCCAAATATCTTGGTGTGTCACCAACATTAGTGCAGAATATATTGAACGCTATTGAAAATGCTCGTCTCATTTTTAGTATTAAGCCTTATGGCGGAGCTGGCAAAACAATAAGAAAGCCGTGGAAATATTATTTTCTTTCTCCTTCAATAAATGCTGCAATGAGATCTAAACTTGGACATTTTAATATAAGTGATAGGCATATGTTTGGAGTATTACTTGAGACCCTTGTTGCTTCATCCTTAATAAGAATGAAAGAAACCTCTAATCCATTTATGGGGATATTTTATGATCCACAGGAAGAAGGAGTTGACTTTTTGATTCATGATGGAGAAGGAAACATAATTCCAATAGAAGTCGGTTACGGGGAAAAAAATAAACGTCAGATTGAAAAGGCAATTAAAAA
The DNA here is from genome assembly GCA_018260755.1 of Candidatus Altarchaeum sp. Classification (GTDB taxonomy): domain Archaea; phylum Altiarchaeota; class Altiarchaeia; order Altiarchaeales; family Altiarchaeaceae; genus Altiarchaeum. Next base: position 10,673 of record JAGTWP010000025.1, read on the forward strand.
ATATAATTCAAAGTGGGGAGTAATCGTCAGCGAATGTAAGAGAATCAAAAAAGAAGGCAATCTTGTATATATTCCGTTTACAATATTTTCATTTATATAGGTTATTATTTATATAGGTTATTATATAGGTTATTATTTATATGGGTTATTATATAGGTTATTATTTACCTGGGTTATTATATAGGTTATATTTGTATAAATTATAATTTAAAATTTATGGTCTAAAAATTTAAAATGCGTATAACAGTTGGAATTACCGGAGCAAGCGGTGCAATCCTTGCCAGACGGTTTTTGGAAATTTTGAAAAATTTAAAGATAGAGAGTGATTTGATTATTACTGATGAAGGTAAAGAAGTAATAAAAAATGAAATTGGAAATAAAGCACTGAAAGAGATTGAAAATTTAGCAACAAAACTTTTTAATATAAGTGATTTTTCAGCAGAGATTGCGAGTGGTTCTAATTGTCACGGTAAAAACAGAAGGGATGCACTCGTTATAATTCCATGTTCAATGAATACAGCAGCAAAGCTCGCCAGCGGGATTTCAGATAATTTAATTTTAAGGACATGTGATGTTATGTTTAAAGAAAATAAAAAAGTAATTGTTGTTCCGAGGGAATGTCCTCTTAATTACAACCATCTGGAAAATTTGTTAAAATTAAAGCGTCTGAATGTAATTATTATTCCGCCTGTGCTTACATTTTATCATAATCCGAAAACAATAGAGGATATGATTGACTTTACAATAGGAAAAATTTTGGATAATCTAAATATTGAACATAATTTAATTAAAAGATGGAAAAATTAAAAAATGAAAATTAAAAAATGAAAATTAAAAAATGTAAAAAATGAAAACCTACATAATTGACTTTCACGGCACGCTCGTAAAGGGCTATGATCTGGAATATAAATTTTATCAGGAAATTTTTGCGAACAAAAGCGTAAAGATAAAGGCGGAATTATTCCTGCGTCTGGCTGATATGTATATTCACAAAAAAAAAGACGATTTGAGCGAAATTTATAATGTTTTTGAAGACTGCCTTAATACCTTAAATTTAAAAGAAGACGAGGTTGAAAAATGTATGAATAAGTCAGCAGGTAAATTTTCCATTCCAGAAGATGTTGCTCATACTTTAAAAAATTTAGAAAATAAAATTATCATAAGCAGAGGGATTGAAAATTTAATAAAAATTGCTTTAAAGGACTATGAAATTAGCGTCTATGGAAATTTACTGGAAAAAGCCGAAAATACATGGAAAATAAGAAGGGACATAATAACAGCAGGTGATAAATTAAAGAAATTGAATGAAATTTGCAAAAAAGAGGACTGCGGAAAATTAATTGTGCTCGGCAATGGAAACAGCGATATTGAAATTTTAAAGTATGCGGATGTTCCTGTTGTAACATACGATGCACCCAAACAGATAAAAAAAATAGTTATGGAAAAAAACGGACTGATATTGAAAAAAGGAAAATTTTACGAAATGTTAAATTTATAAATTTTATTCGTAACTACTCACCCGCCCAAAAAATTACAGGTAAATTTTTTGATTTTTTGTATTTTTTTGAAGGTTTTGCAGGTAAATTTTGTTAATCTGTGAGTAGTTACTTTTATTCTATATTTGCATCCGCATCACTCGTATCTTTATACTTTATCGCTTCCAATATTGCTTTATGCATCCTTCTTATGAACTCGATCCTTTCCTCATACTTCAGAACATCCATATAGCCCTGTGCAATCAGATTAAATGCAAACGGCGAAGGAATTGTCGTATTAATATATTCAACCTTGATTTTTCCTTCCTCAATCCATTTTAAAATCATCTTCGCATTTTTTACATCCATGAAGTCCTCAATAACTTCTCTCCTCGCTTCTTTCAAAATCGGGAAATTTTCGTTCAACTCCTTTACAAAATTCAGCAAAATTTTACTGCTAAATTGCTGTTTTCCTACACTTTTTTGCACTCCTTTATACTGCCTCAAAATCATCAGAGAACGACCCGCACAGTGCCTAAATCTTCTGGTCAATACTTCTGTTTTGTCAATTGCATTGATTAAAATTTCTTCTATATTTTCCTGATTTAAATTTTCAAATGCCTGCAGCGCCTTAATTTTTCCCTCCGCACTTAAATAAAATCCGTTATCAGATATTGAAATACCTATATCCTTTTTTTCCGTCTTTGAAATAATGTAAGCAATTGCCCGCGATAAAGCATCATTAACCCTTTTTCCGAATAATGAATGAAATATAACAAATTTCCTGCCTCCGTAGCCGGTGTAAAACTCAATAAGCAAGCGATTGGCATGCGGAATTTTTGCATATAAAAACTGCTCCCTGAAGTATTCGTAAATTGAATTTGCCGCATTGAAATCAACATATAAATAGTCGGCGATAAATTTTATTATTAAATTTTTATCTGATGTTTTAAATTTTTCCTCTAAAAGCGAGCGAAATTTCTGAATTTCCAAAGCCAGTCCGAATGATAAAGGCAACTGTTCTGAAAACCACGAGGGAATTGTCGGAGGGCCCGAACAATTATTAACATAAGCAATCATTCCACGCGTATATTCAAACCTGTAAATTTTTCCGCCGAGAACAAACATATCCTTGCTCTTTAATTTTTCAAGAAAGTCCTCGTCAATCTTTCCGATTACTGTGTTTTCACTTGCTAATTTAACAAGAACATACGACTCATCGGGAATTGTCCCTATATTTGTAGCATATAAAACCCTTGCCAATTTTCCCCTCCTTCCGAATAAATTTTTTTCGTAATTAAGCCAGATTTTTCCATAAACATATCTTTTTTCCAAACTGCTGTATTCTCCGGCAAGATAACTCATCACGCCCATAAAGTCGTCTTTTGATAAATTTTTGTAACAATAGCTTCTCTTTATTAAATCATAAGCATTATCAATATCCCAGTCATCTTCAATAGCCATTCCAAAAATTTGCTGCGAAAGAACATCAAGACAATTTTGCGGAATATCAATCTCATCAATCCTTCCTTCAACGGCGTTTTTAAGTATTACTGCACATTCAACAAGGTCATCTCTGTCAATAACGATAATTATTCCTTTTGATTTTTCATGCAAACGATGACCGCTGCGGCCTATTCTTTGGAGTGCCCTTGCAACCGACTTCGGAGAACTTATAAGCACAACCAGATCAATATATCCAATATCAATGCCAAGTTCGAGGGAAGTGCTGCTAACAACGACCTTCAACTTCCCTTCCTTTAATTTATCCTCTGCTTCCAATCGCAGTTCCTTTGAGAGCGAGGAATGATGAGCCATTATATTGTCTCTGTAAAAATTTTTAAATTTATCTTTTAAATGAAATATAACCGACTCTGTCCCGCTTCTTGTATTTGTAAATATCAGGGTTGTTTTATGTTCCTGAATCAGGCGGTGCAGCATGGAATAAGTTGCATTACTTAACTCTTCCGGAGTTGTTCCCATTATGTTTTCAACCGGACAAACAACCTCAATATCCATCAGTTTTAAAAAATTTACATCAACAATTTTGCAATCCCTTGGTTTTCCTTTTTCATATCCGACTAAAAATTCCGCTATTTTTTCAAGTGGAGCAACCGTTGCACTTAATCCGATTCTTGTCCATCTTCCAGCTAAATTTTGCAGTCGTTCAAGTGTTAAGGTTAAGTGTACTCCTCTTTTGTTTTCGGCAAGAGAATGAATTTCATCAACAACGACATAGCGAACATCTTTTAATTTTTCCCTGAATTTAGGGGCACAAAGGATTATTGCAAGTGTTTCGGGGGTTGTTATCAATATATGCGGAACCTTTTTTAACATTTCCGTTCTCTTTGCTTGCGGTGTATCTCCTGTCCTTACTGCAACCCTGATGCCAAATTTTTTTCCGGAAATTTTTTCAAGCTCATTTAATGGCTCATTTAAATTTTTTTCAACATCGTTGTCAAGTGCTTTTAATGGAGAAATATAAATACAATAGACCTTATCTTCCAGTTCGTTTCTGTCTGCAAGCTTGATTAATTCATTTAAAATTGAAAGAAATGCGGCAAGTGTTTTCCCACTTCCTGTTGGAGAAGAAATCAAAACATTCTGCCTGTCGTGGATGTCCATTACGGCATACTTTTGCGGAACAGAAAATTTACCAAATTTGTTCTTAAACCATTCCTTAACTACCGGGTGCAAAATTTCATAAATTTCCTCATCAGTATAAATTTCCTGTTGTTGTTCAATCACTTTCACTTACTTTAATTTTCAAAATATATGTTAAAAATTAAATTTTTCAGTTTTAAAGTTTAAACATTCTGAGTTAAACTTTTCTATTTTTAAAACTTTTATGCTTTTACGCATACAACTCCGCTAACCTCCTCATAAATTTTAACCTCAAATCCAACCCCCCTCAACCGATTAACTATTCCTTTTTCAACCTTTCTGTTTCTGTATTTGCTGCCAGGATTGGAAACATAATGAAACAATTTTCCGTGTGGCTTCAGGATACGATATAAATTTTCATAAAAAACTTTTCCGTACAATTCACCCGCCATTGAAACAGTCGGAGGATCGTGAAGGATATAATCAAATGACTTGTCACCAAATTTTTCTATTTCATAATACGCGTCGCCAATAATTGAATTTATATTTTTATTTGCGAACAACTCATGAGAAAATTTGTTATTTCTTGCAATTTCAATAACATTTTCATCTTTTTCAATTGTAACAACTTCATTAGCACAGTGTGATGCCGCAATTGCCGTATATCCCAGTCCAGTACATATATCCAAAATCCTTCCCTTTTTAATTCCTAAAATTTTCACCTTGTTTTCGGCGTCCTTTTTCGGAGATGTCCATTTCATACAATGCATCAGGATTCCGTCAATCATCAGAGCGGGATAATCTTCCGTAGGAATTAATTTATAAACAGCCATCGCAAAAAATTACAATCTTACTATATTACAATTTTACAACATATAATATTACAATCTTACTATATTACAATCTTACAACATATAATATTACAATCTTACTATATTACAATTTTACAACATACAATCTTACAACATTATAATTTTACAACATATAATATTACAACCTTACAATATTACCATTTTACAACATATAATATTACAATCTTACAACATTACAATTTTACAACATATAATATTACAACATACAATATTACACCTTTCTTGTAATTATAAAATCAATTAAATTTACAAGCACATCCTTACTCTCGTTGTTAATGTCCGCAGTCGCTTCCATAAAAATTTCCCTTGCCTTGTTTGCAAATTCATACGATTTTTGTTTTGCATATTCAATGGACTTATAGGACTTCATTAAATTTAAAACATATAAAACATCATCATCCGTCTTATCGGTTCTTTTTTTCATGTATATTTTTATGACTTTCTTTTTCTCATCTGCAGTGCAGGTTTTTATAAGGTTGGCGAATATCAAAGTAAGTTTCCCCTCTCTTATGTCGCCTCCGATTTCCTTTCCGTAAATTTTTTCATCACCCGTTAAATTTAAAACATCGTCCTGTATTTGGAATGCCTTACCGATTGCATCTCCGAATGGCCGGATAAATTTTAGACGTTCCGCATCAACTCCAGCAATTCTCGCTCCTAAAATCATAGGGGTTGTAATTGAATAAAGACACGTCTTACCTTCGGCAATTCTGTAAAAGTCATCTTCGGAAAAGTCCTCTTTGACATTTTCCGTCCAGTGAATTTCCAGATACTGCCCTGCGGCAGTTCTTTCAAGCGTTGCATACATAATATCTATTATCTCAAAGGTAATATCATCGCCTAAAATTTCCCTGTTTTTCCTGAGCACATTCATCATTATTAAGTACAACGCATCGCCAGCATTCACTGCAACAGGTACTCCATAAATTTTGTGTAAGACGGGTTTTCCTCTCCTCATATCCGAATCGTCTTCAATGTCATCATGAATTAAAATCCATTCTTCGCTTAATTGCATGGCAACAGCAGTATTTAAAGCAGTGGTTCCTTTTCCACCAAACATTTCGTAAGTAATTAGTACCAGGAATGGCCGCAAATATTTTCCTTTTCGCAACGGATATTCTCTTAAAATGTTGTAGTGGTCAATAGGCTCTTTTTGCGGAATCTCTTTTATTAGTAGGTCAAATACCTTTTCCCTGTATTCTTCCAAAATTTTTAAAAAATCCATAATTTAATTTTAACTTGTAACTATTCAGCCACCCAAAAAATTACGAGTAAATTTTTTGATTTTTACGCTCACTTCGTTCGTGTATTTTAAAATCTTTGAGATTTTAAAATTGTATTTTTTGAAATTTTACGCTCACTTCGTTCGTGTATTTTCAAACAAGTTTGAAAATCGCAGGTATTAAAAAATATTTGAAATATTTTTTAAGATTGAAAATTTATTTATAAATTTCCAGTAAATTTTTGTACCCTCTGAATAGTTACTTTAACTTTTAATAGGTCGTGGTTTTAAATTTCATTCATGGTTTGTTTTTTCCCTTTTCCTAAAAGAAAAAAGTTCACTCACTTAACTCACTTACTAACAAATTTTGCGAGGTCTATCATACGACACGAATATCCCCATTCGTTATCATACCATGCTAAAACCTTAACTAAATTTCCGTTAACTTTTGTCAATGCAAGGTCAACTATTGCAGAATGCGGATTTCCTGTATAATCAATTGAAACGAGTGGTTCGTTGGATGTCGTTAATATTCCTTTAAGTTCATTTTTTGACGCGTCAATAAATTTTTCATTAACCTCGTTTGTTTTTGTCTCTCTTTCGGTAACAATTACTAAGTCCACAATTGACACATCCGGTGTCGGAACTCGTAAAGCAAATCCATCCATCTTTCCAGACAATTCAGGAATTACTGAGCCAATTGCTTTAGCCGCACCTGTTGATGTCGGAATCATTGAAAGCCCCGCTGCTCTTGCTCTTCTTAAGTCCTTATGAACTGCGTCCAATATAATCTGGTCATTTGTATATGAATGGATGGTTGTCATAAAGCCCTTTTTTATTCCGAAATTTTTCAACAGGACATTTGCCACCGGAGCGAGACAGTTTGTTGTACAGGATGCGTTTGAAATTACATCGTGCTTTTTCGGATCATAACTTTGTTCATTAACACCTATAATAATCGTAGCATCTGCATTTGGAGAAGGCGCGGAAATAATAACCTTTTTTGCGTGACTCAAATGCTTTGCAGCATCCTCTCTTTTTGTAAATCTTCCTGTTGATTCTATTACCACATCAACATCATATTTGTCCCACAATATATTCGCAGGATCCTTTTCCGCAAATACATCTAACTTTTGCCCGTCTATTATTAAGGAATTTCCATCAACATTTACTTCTCCTTTAAATTTTCCATGCACAGAATCATATTTGAGTAAGTGAGCAAGTGTTTTTGCATCAGTTAAATCATTTACCGCCACAAATTCCACATCATTTTTATTTTCTTTGCTCATTCCCGCCCTGAAAATCATCCTTCCAATCCTTCCGAATCCGTTTATACCTATTTTTATCTTTGCCATTTTGAAATTTTTATACTTATCTATAATTAGGAAATGAACAATAAAAAATTTATTCTACTGTTAGAAAAATATTATGTTGAAATTTGTGCAGCAAAATTTTCTAAAATTTCCTGCTCTATTTAATTTATCAACTTTTTACTTAACCCAACTTCCCATCATAAATTAACTTTTTCACGCTCAGTTTTTTGAA
>JAGTWP010000026.1 GCA_018260755.1 Candidatus Altarchaeum sp.
ATACTCTAACCAGTAACACAGCGAATAATAATAATTATCGTGGAATTTATTTATCTTCTTCAAATAGTACTCTAACTAGTAACACAGCGAATAATAATAATCAGGATGGAATTTATTTATATTCTTCCTCAAACAGCACATTAAACAACAACACAGCAAACACAAACACTCGGTATGGAATTTATTTATATTCTTCCTCAAACAACAACCTGACCTCCAATACAGTGAATAATAATAATTATGGAATTTATTCCACAAACTCAAACACAACAATAAATTCGAACATTGTTTGCGGGAATACCCAATTGGATTTCAATTCTTCTGATTGGCAATCAAGTTCCGGGGATAACAATACTTGTAATAATGCAGATGGATGGAATGATACCGGAGCAGCTGGATGTAAAAATAAATGTATCTGGTGTACAGAGCCAAAAGATATCTTTGATGCTGTTGAAATGCTTGAGATATTAAGCGGAGAGAATAATTCAAACGGTTTGGTATATTGCGATTTAAATAACGACAATACAATAAATTTATTTGATGTATTTGCTTTAATTGACAAGATTGTTATCGAGGAATAATCTTAACAAACTTTGTTAAAAAATAAAGTGCTTTTACTGCACTCAAATCCCTATATTTCAGCGAAGCATTCAGATCCTTATAAAGAAATTTTCCCGCACCTATAATAAGACGGTTTTTTATTTTATATTTCTTTTCTAATCGTTCAATTGCCCTGTTTATTGTTTTAATTTGTTCAGCCCTGAAATATTTTGCAATTTGTATAACATCCTCCTTTGAAATTTTACTTTTACTTTTACTTTCAGAAGTATTATAAATTTCACTATCGCTCACATCGCAGCAAACAGTTCTTGCAATCCTTCTCATACATTCAATTATACTTTTTCCTTTTTCGTCAGATGTCTCTGAGGTATATTCATTTTCAGAAATTTTTCCCAAGCTCCTGTAAACATCACCTGTATTTGCGAAATACTCTGCTGAAATTTTTAAATTTTTGCTCAATTTAAATGAATGTGATAAAAAAAGCCAACATTTAGCATTACTTATTTACCACAACCCAAAATATTTATATCTATATTTGTTTTTTATTTTTTTATCCTGCATATCATTCTATCTTTATATTTCAAAATTTCAGCGACATTTAAAAATTTAACCTTACTTAACTCCTTACTTAAAATTTCCTCGTCTTTAAAACATGCAATATGTAATTTTGCAATATTTAAATTTGTTGCTTTGCTTAATGCGATTGCAGAGGTTGTAATTCGCGGATTAATTTCAATCAGATAAATTTTTTCGTTTTTAGTATCAATTACAAAATCTATTCCGATATAACCCTTCAGGTCTAAATGCATACATACGAGCTTTGAATACTCAAAAATTTTTGACTTTATATATTCATTTGCTTGAAATGGAACAACACCTCCATCATAAGATACCTTTCCTTTATCAAAATTTATGTATTGTTTGTTTAAAGAAACAGGCTCAACTTCTTTGCCTGCAAATAAACAAACAGATGTATGAATTCCGTCAATAAATTCCTGAACGATAAATTTTTCGTTAAATTTTTGTTTTCCTGATTTGACAAATCTTTCATAGCACTCATTATCTTTAAAAACATATATGCTTTCGCATCCTGTCCCATATATTGGTTTTATTATTATCGGAAAATCAGCAAGATTTGGAAATTTAGTAGTTTTTGGCATTGGAATCTTTCCTTTTAATTCCTTATACAGAGAAAATTTGTTCAGTGTTTTGTTAAGTGAATCTATTGGCGAAATGAGAACTTTGTCAAAAATGTTGTGACGATTTAAAAAATTTGAAATTTCCAGTAATTCATAATTCGGTGCTATTAAAATTGTATTGTCAGAATTATAAATATTTTTCAAAATTTTTTCATACAAGTGCTCGCCATTGTTATCTGACATTGTGCAGGTATTAATTCCTTCTTTTTTTAAGCCATAAATCATTAAATTTCGCATTGCTCTTCCTTCTATGCTCAAATTTTTATCATTTACAGCGGTTGCATATTCAAATACGAAGATTTTCATTTAATTTTAAAATAAATCTTCCTTAATCACTCTTGCCTTTCCTCCTGGTTTTGATTCTAAAATTTCAAAATTTAATTCGCTAATTCTTTCTTTGACCTTTTCTTTATCCTTATGCAAACACAAAACATGAACATTTGGACCTGCATCAATTGTAAAATAGCATTCAATTCCGTTCTTTCGCAAATTCCATACTTCCTTCATAATTTTCAATGTCTCAGGCTCCCAGTAAAACAATCCCGAATTCATCATCACAGTATGCATAGATATGCAGTCCTTTTCAGCATAAGTTCCGAGCGTTTTCAAATTTCTATCAATTATAGATTTTCTCACAAAATTTAAATTTTCATTAACTTCGGCAAGCCGTGCATAAAAATAAGGATTAAATTTCTGCATCCCTGTTGTTGATGAGACATCTTTTTTTTCCTTTTTTACCATAACTATTAAATCATAAATTTCAAAATATTCGGAGTTTGCAATTGAAACCGAGTATGAATCATCATTACAGGTTCCGGTTAGCCATTCTGTGAATCCGTCGGGAATTGACCTGCATGCAGAACCGCTTCCTAATCTTGCCAATATGCTTAGTTCTTTTTCGCTCAAATTTAAATTTAAGGCAGATGCACTTGCCACTGTTAAAGCAGCAAATCCGGACGCCGAAGATGCGATTCCGCTTGACATAGGAAAGTTATTCTCGCTTACAACCTTTGCCTTTAAGGTAGTATTTACCTGATTTCTAAATCTGTCTATAAATTTAATTACTCTTTCCTTTGCTGTTCCTTCCGCAACATTTTTGTTAATTATGACAACGTCCTCATCAAAGTCATTAAATTCAACCGTTGTTTTTGTCCATAAATTTCCCAGATTCATTGAAATGCTATTGTTGAGCGGAATTCTCAAATCTTCGTCCTTTTTTCCCCAATATTTAACGAATGCAATATTAGGATGTGATATTGCTGTTGATTTAAATTTCATTTTAAAATTTGTAGTTTTAAGTTTTTGATTTTTATGGAGTTTAAAAATTTTCTTGCCGTTATATATATTATAATAATACTTTTAGGTAGTGATAAAGAGGTAATGATATTTTGTAACAATTTTATGCATTTTACCCTTTCCAAATATTGAATTTTGGTTTAAATATTAAATTTTATCATTACTATTTTAGCACGACCCAATATTTTACACCCGATATACGATTCATTAATCTGCTTTAATAGTGCAAAGATAGTGGGACTTACTCAAAACATACATAAATTCAGGGATTTTAAGGCCTTTTTACGTATTGAACTACGTAAGTCCTGAATAGTAGATTGACTAATGTTGCAAAATAACTTTTTCAGAACCATTCCTTGCACCATCATTGAGTCAACCAAAACAAATGAATGCGTAAAGCATTGTCTACTACAAAAAATCATATAAGTTTCATCTTTTTTAACTTTTCTTCAATTCGTTCTATTGCTTCAAGATGGGCATTTGAACCGGTCTCAAATATTTTATCAAAAAGAGATCTATAAAAAGACATTCCATTTGTCATATAAGTAATTCCAATAATTCTTTTATCTTTATCTCCTTTCCATCCTATTAAAGTATGATGATCGCCGATAATACAACTTATAAAGTCATCATGTTCTACATATCGTAATGCAACAGTTTCCCAATGTGATGTTAGTTCCATCCAACTTTTTTTGATCTCTTCCCATCCATTTTTTCCGTTCTTTTTCACATATTCAATTATTACATCTTCTGTTCTAGGAAGTGAAAATAAATATTCAACAAATATCTTATCTTCTTTTATTTTCTTCATTAGCACCTCGTAGTATTCCTTCCTTTCTTTTGTTGCTCTTTCACTTGGAAGAATTAATGCAGGCGTCTTTGCGGCACCTCCAAAAAAATATGTTTCATTTACTATTGAGATTGCTCTCTTATAAAATGCTTCATTTCCAACCTCTTCTTCAACAACAACCATTTTAATGACAAATTATTAATAAATTTAGTTTTTTAAATTTAGTTTTTAAATAAAAATTTTTGAAAATTCTGAAAATGTATCAAAAGATAATTCTTTGTTATAATTCCTGTTAAAAAGCTCTGTTATTACATCTATTTCTTCTTTACTATCCTCAAACATTACGTATACTATATCTTCATTTGCTGGTTTCCACCATATTAACGCTTCATTTGAATTTTCACCAAAAACAATTCCTTCATCTTTAGAAGGTGTTTGTAAAATACTTCCAAAAGGATCAATTAATTTTAAATATGGCTTTCCAAGCAATATATTCATATCTTTTAGCAATTTATCCTTTGTCTTTTGCAGATTATTTATTTTTTCTACTGTGGTTTTCCAAGAAAATAAGAGAAATATGTTTTTATCATTTTTCATTGCATTGTCAAGCAATTTTATAACTTCCTTCATATATCTTTCACTTAAGCAACTAATGGGAGCCACTGGAGAATAAAAATAAATTCTTTTGTTTTTGTTAATTATTTCTTCAATATTTTTCACAAATTCCGACTCGCTCATAAGTTTCAGTCCTTTTTTTTCTTTGAGGAGTTCATGCATGCTAATTTTATATAATTCTTCAATTTTTGTACCAAATTCTTTTGCTACTTCTTCTTTACTTTCAAATGGTTCTTGCCTTAACCATTGAAGAGTATTTACTTCTTCAGGAATTTCCGCTCCCTTCATACAGACACACAAAATAAAGTTTTCCTTTTCTACACTCTTTGCTACATAGAATTCTTTTTTTAAAGATTCGCTGGTTTCCCATGCTTCTGAAGTAAGAATGAGAACAAAATAATCTGCTTTTTTTATCTTCTTAAATCTATATTTCTCTTCATTTTCTTCCCCTGCAGGCATATCTTCTGCAGCAACAAAAGCTTCTTCAATTTCTTCTAGCCCTTTAAAAAAGTGTTTTAAATGTATTGCTATATCTTTTCCTATGTCTGTTTCATAAGCTATAAAAAATTTTAGTTTTCGTTTCTTTAATTCTTTAATTTTTCTACTTTCTTGGAGGAGTTCATGCATGCGATCTTCATATATTTGGAGGAGTTCATGCATGCGATCTTCATATATTTTTTTAATTTTTGTACCAAATTCTCTTGCTACTTCTTCTTCATTTTTAAATGGTTCTTGCCTTAACCATTGAATAGTCTTTACTTCTTCAGGAATTTCCGCTCCCTTCATACAGACACACAAAATAAAGTTTTTCTTTTTTACACTCTTTGCTACATAGAATTCTTTTTTTAAAGATTCGCTGATTTCCCATGCTTTTGGAGTAAGAATGAGAACAAAATAATCTGCTTTTTTTATCTTCTCAAATCTATACTCCTCTTCATTTTCTTCCCCTGGAGAAATATCTTCTGCAGCAACAAAAGCTTCTTCAATTTCTTTTAGCTCTTCCAAAAAGTATTTTAAATGTATTGCTATATCTTTTCCTGTGCGTGTTTCATAAGCTATAAAAAATTTTAGTTTTTGTCCTTTTAAATTTTCCATTTTTTAGGGAAATAATAGTGTCAGTGTTAAATATCCATAATCAAAACAAAATTAATAATTATTGCTCACGATAAACAATTAATTATGCGTGAAATAATTTAATTCTTACACTTACAATTAACGCAATTTTGAGATATTGCTGTTGATTTAAATTTCATTTTAAAATTTTAAAATTTTATGAAAATTTATAATTTGTTAAAATAATAATTTATAATTCGTTAAAATTAAAGATTAGATTAAAGATTAGATAAAAAAGATTAGATTAAAGATTAGATAAAAAAGATTAGATTAAAGATTAGATAAAAAAGATTAGATTAAAGATTAGATAAAAAAGATTAGATAAAGATTAGATAAAGAATATTAAATTAAAGATTAGATAAAGAATATTGGATAAAGATAAGATGCAATACACAAAAATAGCAGAAGACCGAATTGGTGTGCTGATAGGAAAGGATGGAGAAATAAAAAAGAAAATAGAGGAAAAAACGCATACGAAGATTACAGTCACCGGAACAGAGGTAGATATTTCCGGCTCACCTTATTACGAAATGCTTGCAGAAAATGTAGTTGATGCAATAAGTTTGGGATTTAGTCCGGAAAAGGCAATATTATTGACAAAAGAGTATAAGGATTACACTTATGAATTCATTTTTCTATCGGAAAAAAAATTTCTGCCCCTCAGAGGAAGGGTTATAGGAACAAACAGGAGTGTTCTGGATAGCATAGAAAAAATTTCAGAGTGTTATGTGTGTGTGGGAAAAGAAGGCATAGGTATAATTGGTGATTATGAGGATGTTGAAGATGTAAAAGAGGCAATATTAATGCTCATTAATCACGGAAAACCCGGAACTGCATACGGATTTTTAGATAAGAGAAAAAAACAACGTAAAGATAGAGAAATGAGAAGAGTAATAAATTCGGAAGACAAATTAGAATAAATTTATATATTTTCTTTTGGATGTTCCGGAAAAATGGAAAAATTTTAAAAACTTTCCGCAATAAATTTTATATATTCCTCAACAAGCGATTTTGTCGGAAGCAAGGTTATCTTTTTTATATCTCTAACTATTTTGTGGGATAAAAATCTTAATTCTTCTCCGCCGAATTCTCTTTTTTGCCTACTATTCTTTAATATTTCGGAAATTTGAGATTCTGTCCAGATTTCAAAGTCATCGCCGCAATTTACCTTTAATTTATCCTGACTATATATCTCATAAGCTTCGGCAAGCTTTTTAGATCTGTTTTCCAAAATTTTGTAGACTATATCTTTTATTTCAGTTGTTGTAATTCCTTCGTATAAATTTGGTTTTAGTTCTTCCAGCACTTTGACAGCATCTTCTATCTTTATTCCTGAAGAAAGCAAGTCATTGAGCAACCTGCTCTGGGAAAATTTTAAGGTAATGCCTTTTCCTTGGACATTGACATTGACCTCTGCAAAAATTTCTGTCCTTTCATCATTTTTTCCTTCAACAACATCTGTAATTCCGGACGGAGATAAATTTATTGATAAAAAATTCAGGGTATAAAACGCAGCCGGCCTCCTTCCGTCGGTTCGTTCCACTCTCTTTTTTATTATTTCTCCTTTGTCCAAGTCACTTAAATATTTATAGAGTGTTGATTTTGATGTTTTGGGAAAATTTTTTTGAATTTCAGAATACAACTTTTCACCGTCTTTCAATATGTTTATAACCATCATCTTTGTCTTTGTTCCTTTTCCGAATACGGAAATTTTTTTTGAATATTCTTCAATTGACATGGGCACCTTAAAATTATATTAAATTTTATATTCTTTTTTATTAAATTTACCTTTTATAAATAATTATGTTTTATAAATAATCATATTTTATAAATATATTTAAAATTTATATGGATAATATAAAATTCAGGAAAATAAAGAAAGAAGTCAGAATTCTCGGAATAGATGATGGACCATTTGATTTCAAGAAAGACAAAAAAGCGATTATTATAGGAGTGATGTTTAGAGGGGGTTCATTTATTGACGGAGTTATGAAAAGCGAAACAGACGTTGACGGAAAAGATATAACTCAGACAATAATTGACATGATGAAAAAGACGAGACATAAGGATTTGCGAGTAATAATGCTTGGCGGGATTACTTATGCAGGATTCAACATTGCTGACATTAAACAAATTTTTAATGAGACGCATATTCCTGTAATTGTTGTTGTCAGAAAATTTCCAAATTTTGAAAAGATAAGAAATGCGTTAAAAAATTTCACGGATTTTGAAGAAAGATGGAAACTGATTGAAGGCACGGGAAAGCCAAAAAAAGTTAAAGTTAAGAGTGTTGATGGAAGGCAGGGTTTTGTTTATATCCAGAAATGCGGAATAAATTTAAGCGATGCAAAGGAAATAGTTAAAATTTCAACAACCCGCGGGTTAATGCCGGAACCAATACGGATTGCTCATATAATTGCGAGTGGGATTGTTTTGGGAGAATCGCATGGGGATGCTTAAAAATTAAAATATGAATACTAATTGTAATTCAATTTTTATTAAAAACCGTAATCTAACGATGAAACCAAATTTCAAAAAACCATTCGCAATAATAAAAAGAAAAGAAGATGTGGGTGCACTGGTATTTGAGGGAGAAGCAATGGAATTGAACAAACTTGAAGATATTCCCGAAAAAAAAGGAAAAGAAAATTTAAAAGAAAATTTTGACGAAACTTATGACACAATCAGTGCGATTCCTTTCTCACAGATAAAGGAGAGAAATTTTAAGGTGTATGATGAAGGGGCAAAAATTTTATGTATTAATATTGAAAGACAATCGCGAGTAACATTAGAAAAACTCTTTAAATTTCTTCCCGATGAAAAAATTGAATTAGTGGATAAATTAAGGTACAATTATTCTGATAAAGAGTATGAAAAGATAATAAAGTCTGTTATAGAAAATGAGATTGGCAATGGAGAAGGTGCTAATTTTGTTATTCCGAGAAAAGGAACCGCAAAAATTAAAGATATGTCAGTCAATAAGGCCTTAGGTATTTATAAAAATGTTCTGAGAAGTGAAACGGGAAGTCATTGGAATTTTATATTTTATAACGGAGATAAATTTCTAATCGGTGCAAGTCCGGAAACACATATTTCTATAAAGGATGGCGAAGTAATGATGCATCCCATCAGCGGGACATTTAGAAAAGAATCGGAAGAAAAAATAAATTTAAAGAAATTTAAAGAGAACTTTCTAAAATTTCTTTCGGATAAGAAAGAGATTAACGAGTTATTCATGGTAGTAGATGAGGAATTAAAAATGATGGCAAAGATTTGCGCTCAAGGCGGAATGATAATAGGTCCCTTGCTGAAAGAAATGTTTGCACTCATTCATACGGAATATTTGTTGAGCGGTAAAAGTGATAAGAATATAATTGAAATTTTAAGGGACTCAATGCATGCCGCAACTGTTACGGGAAGTCCTCTTGAAAGTGCCTGCAGGGTGATTTATAAATACGAAGGTGAAGACAGAAGATATTACGGAAGCCCGCTCGTTCTTATTGGAAGGGATGAAGAAGGCAGGAAATTTTTAGATAGTTCTATTTTGATAAGAAGTGTGGAAATCAATATGGATGGAGAAATTTTAACAAGGGTTGGTTCAACACTCGTAAGGGATTCTGTTCCGTCGGAAGAGGTCGCCGAGACAGAGTCAAAAATCAAAGGGATAATGAACAGTATTCAAAGTTGTTCGAAAAAACAACCATTAAAAATTTTGCCTTATGTTGAAGAAGATGCCAAAGTGCTTAAGGTGTTACAACGAAGGAATCAAAAATTGTCAAAATTCTGGTTTTTCAATCAGGAAGGTGAAGATAATATGAGTGGGCAAATAAAGGGCAAAAATATCACAATTATTGATAACGAAGATGATTTTTGTTATATGTTAAAACATATATTATCAAAGCTCGGAGCAAAGGTAAATATCACCAGATACGACAAATATGATTTTGATAATGCTCAAAGCGACATAACAATAATCGGTCCGGGTCCGGGAAATCCTAATGCTCTGGAAAATGAAAAAATGAATATTATTGGAAACATTGCCACGAAATTTATTAAATCAGACAGAAAATTTGTTGGTGTATGCCTGGGGCATCAGTTTATCTGCAAGTCGCTTGGAATAAAGGTTGTCCGAAAGGAAAAGCCGTTTCAGGGAGTGCAGGAAACAATTGACTTATTTGGTAAAAAGGAGATTGTCGGGTTTTACAATACTTTCGCGGGAAGGTATGAAGAAGGATTAGAAAATTTAAAGGAATTAAAATTTAATGATGTCAAAATTAGTTATGCTCAACAAACAAAGGAGATACATGCACTGCGTGGAAGAAATTTTGTAGGATTCCAGTTTCATCCGGAATCAATTTTAACACAAAACGGGATGGAAATTTTGAGGGATGAATTGATAAATTTGATGGAAAGATAAGTGATAAGATAATAATACAAATAATCAAAAACCAGTAAAATGTTTTACAAAGTAACCGTCGTTATTGAAAAGGATGAATACAGATATTATGCATATTGTCCGGAACTCAGGGGCTGTCAAACACAGGGAGACACATTAGACGAAGTAATGTCCAATATAAAAGAAGCAATAGATCTTTATATGGCAACATTGCCCGAGAATGAAAAAATAACATGTTTGAGCAAAGAAATTTTAACAACATCTATTGGGGTAGAAATTCCGGTATAAAAATTCTTTTAGGCGAATTAACTTATACGATTTGTCAATGGCTAAATTATCTCGTTTAACATCAAAGGATGCAGAGTCATTGCTGTTGAAAGCAGGATTTGTATTGATTAAGAGTGCCGGTAGCCACAGAATATATATAAAGAATGATAGAAGAATTGCCGTTCCAATTCATAGTGGAAAGATATTACACCCAAAGATAGTTAAGCAGGTTTTTGAGGCAATTGATGATACAAAATAAAACGAGTTAAAAATTTATTTTCTAATCATATTTTCTAATCATATTTTCTAATTATCTTTATTAAATTTAAAGAATTAAAGTTAATTATTATATAGTTGTTTTAATTGATGTTCAAATTTCAGAATGGCAAGACCAATTAAACTCGTGACGACGATAACAGGAGATGATGCAGTAAGGTTTTTGGAGGAAATGGATAGAATAGAGTCCCTAAAACCAAGAGATAAAGAATATCAAGAAAGAAAGAAATACTTTGCATATTGTGAAAAACTTGCAAGACAGGTGGGAGCGGTTAAATAATTTGGGGCTCAATAATGTCGCGATATATTAACACATTTTTTTCTTCTAATTTAAAGAATTAAACTTAATTATAATATATCTGTTTTAATTGATGTTCAAATTTAAAATGGCGAGACCAATTAAACTCGTGACGACGATAACAGGAGATGATGCAGTAAGGTTTTTGGAGGAAATGGATAGAATAGAGTCCCTAAAACCAAGAGATAAAGAATATCAAGAAAGAAAGAAATACTTTGCATATTGTAGAAAACTTGCGATACAGGTGGGGGCAGTTTAATTGCGCTCAAGGATATCGCGATACATTAACACAGTTTTCTCTTCTCTAATTTTTGATTTTATTTTCTTAAAATTGTTGTTTTCATAGAATGCAATTACTTCTGGTTTGTTGTAAGCATCAACGCAAATATACCTACATCCTATGCTATCAGATTGTATCAATGCAGTTCCAAAAACTACATTAATTATTTTAGTCCCTATTCCTGCTCTTGAGAAGTTTTTATCTATTGCCATCCTTCCAATTTTAATTGCAGGATATGTTTTCTGCCTCTTTTTTAATTTCTCCATTATATTTTTTGCTTTGCCTTTAATCTCAATAGCATCATTGGATAAAGAATAGTATCCAATCAATACTTCGCCATAAAAACACAGATATGTAACTGCAATTTTTCCTTTCTGGTAGGGGACTGCATCTTCCTTTAAAAATTCATTAAGGTCACAATCTCCGCAATCAAATTCTTTTGTAAACCTAAGGTTATTTTCCGATAGTTTTTCAATTCGCAATTGCCGCATGTTTACTTCAGTTGCAGATTTATGTTCCCTCATTTTTCAGAATAATCTTTCAGAATAATCTTTCAGAATAGGCCATTACTTTTTACTTTTACTTATTCATATTTTCCATTGCCATTCTGTGTGCCGCAAAATAATTATTTACTAAAATTTTCCAGTCACAAAATGTTGCTAATTCTCTTGCTCTCATCCTTGCCTTCACTCTTTCATCATCTGAGAAATTTAAAATTTCCAAAATTTTCTTTGTTAAATTTTCAACAACATATTCATCATCTTTACCCATTCTCTGAACAACATATATTCCTCCTCCATCTTTCTTTTCTATAAAATTTCCAAAACCTGCCAAATCAGTTGTTATTGTAATTACTCCTTGTTTTGCCGCTTCAAGTGGTGTATATCCCCATGGTTCGTAATATGAAGGAAAAATTCCTATATCAAAGGCAGAAATTGCAGTGTTGTAATCAAGATTTATAAACATATCTCTCGGTGAAAGATAAACCGGATAATTTATAACTTTAACGACATCTTCTTCTTTATTTTCCAGACCATCTGCCTTTAATGACTTTAAAATTGCATCATTCTCAGACCTTAAATCAAACGCGCTTAGCGGTGGCTCTTGTCCCCTCAATTCATCAAAGTGGGCAAATATATCTCTGCAGGCGTTTATAAACTCATAAGAAAAAAATTGAGCGTATTTGTTTGTCTCATCCGGCATCTTATTTATCTTTCCGCTTACTATATTGGATATTATTTTATTTTTCATGACTAAAATTTCATTATCCACTATACTTTCAATATTTTCATAAATCATCACATTTTTCATAACCATTAAATTTTCACCTTTAACATCAGATGGAATGAAGAAAAATGCAATAACAGCATCAAAATTTAACCGCTCGTTATTCTCTTTCGCTTCCTTAAGTTTTCGGTTTAAATTTCCCAGCGCCTTGATAAATAAGTCAATTCCTTTGTTTCTGAATTCATATCTGCCTGAAATAAAAATACTTCGTATTCGGTTTGTATCAATATTATAATATCTCAGAAAATAGGCATTAAGGAATTTTCTCATTATCTTTCTGTTTTCTCTTCGTCTTATTGTAATCTCGTCTATGGTTATGCCCGGCTCAATATCAATTCCGTTCGGAAGAATGATGTCTGGCTTTTTGTGCAGAAAATATTCCGCTTCTTTACCTGTTACCTCGCTTACGGTTGAAAATACATCTGCATTGGTGGCACTTGCGATTTCCATTGCATGCTTATCAGCAATTCCGAATTTTTTACTTTCTTCAATGGGAAATGTCTGACCTTTTGACAGTCCTTCATAAATTTTACCGTATAAATCAATTCCCCTATTTGCCAGTGTTCTTCCGATAATTGTTGCATGTGTGGTAAAAACAGTCGCAACGGGTAAATTTTGCATCTTTAGATAAAGCAGGCCCGCTCCCGAAAGCCATTCGTGAAAGTGGGCAATAAATTTATCTTCATTGGGAAAAATTTTATATAGTTTTTCAATCAGCATTCCGCACGCAAAGCCCCACAACAATGGCTCGTCAAATTCATAAGAAGAAAACAGAGAATCAACTTTATAAAATTTCCATAGCATCGCCTTTATTTTATCTCTTTCTTTCCAAAAATTTTTTATATCAAGCAAAATTACATGCGGATAACCATTGAGCAGCCATTCTCCGTAATGGCATTCGATTCCATTGCTTTTTAATTCATCAAAAATTTTACTTAATTCAGTATCAGGCGTTTTTTCGTTAAATTCTGCTATTGCTAATTTCGGATTATAAAATCCGAGCATTATGTAATTCTCCCTTCCGTAATGTTCAACGATGTATGGTGCCTTTGTTTTTAACACAGTATAAATTCCTCCGACCTTGTTACAAACCTCGTAAGAAATTTCAAAAAGTTTCATCTTAAAAAATTATTTTAAAAAATTTAATACCCCTCTTCCCGCAAGTACTCCTGTTGCCGATGCATTAATTATATCTCTACTTAATCCCGCCCCGTCTCCCGCCGCAAATAAATTTTTAACCGATGTCTGCATTGCTTTGTCAACTTCAACCCGCATCGCATAAAATTTAATCTCAGGAGCATAAAGTAATATTGAATCACTTGCCACACCTGGAATGACTGCATTTAATTTTTCCAGCCCTTCCAAAATATCCGCAAGAATTCTGTGCGAGAGAGCCATTGCCAGATTACTCGGCGTAACATCTTTAAGTGTCGGTTCAACAAAACTTCTCTTTAATCGTTCCGGTGTTGACCTTCTTCCCCTTCTCAAATCACCAAGTCGCTGAATTAACGGCCTTCCTCCGCCAAGCAAGGTTGCCGTATGAGCGCATAATTCCCCGTAAAGAGTTGTATTTTCCAGTGGTTCCGTTAAATTTATTCTGACCAAAAAAGCAAAATTTGTGTTCTGTGATTTTTCATTTAGTAAAGAATGCCCGTTAACGCAGACAAAATTTTTATAGTTTTCTTTGACAACAAAGCCGTGATGATTCGTACAAAAGGTCCTGACAAAGTCCCCGTATTGCTGCGTCCATAACTGAAATTTCGGATCCCTGTTAATGCTTATTATGTCATCCATAATAATTGCCGGCACCTCAATCCTTACCCCAATATCTATTGCTCCATATTTAGCAGAAATTTTGTGCGCATTTATTACTTTTGAAGTAAATCCAACGCCTATCCTTCCGGGACACAGAATTGTCAGGTCGGAAAAAATTTTTCTGTCATTATATAATATAACACCTTTACAGATATTGTCTTCAACAAGCAAATCCCCTACTTCCTCATCTGTTAAAATTTCAACACCCTTCTTTTTCAGCTCATCTGCAAAATTTTTTATAACCTTTGTTGCTCCGTCACTGCCCATATGTCTCTGCTGAATGTCAACAAAATTTACTCCAACACTTGCCGATTTTTTCTTCAGTTCGTCAATTTTTTCTTTATCGGTTCCAAACTTTTTTTTCGGTGCTCCGAATTTAAGATAAATTTCATCAACATAGTTTACAAGTTTCCATGCATCATTTCTGTCTTTTGTAAATTCCTCTAAATTTCCGCCTATGTCAGGCCTTAAATTTAACAAACCATCGGAAAATGTTCCAGCACCTCCGACACCGCACATAATATCACAGGTTTCGCAATTTGTGCATTTTCCGGTTTCTTTCATAGGACATCTTCTTTTTTCAACAGATCTTCCCTTGTCAATAATTAAAATGGATTTTTCTTTTCCGCTTTTGCATAATTCATAAGCGGCAAACATTCCTGCGGGACCTGCACCTATAATTATTACATCATATTTGTCTTTTTGCATTTGCATTTTAAAGTATATTTTACATTTAAAAATATTTTACATTTAAAACTAAAAATTTAAGCAAAATTTTCATTCTTTTTGAATAAAATTTCCCCTGCCAGTTTGTTCAGAAATGTTCCCGCGCACGCACTTTCAAAAGCATTATCTTTTCAAACAAAGCAAGATTAATGGTGTTTTATTCTTGATTAAGAAGGCTTCCATTTGGCCACAAACTTATGATTTTAATCTCAATCCCATTTTTCTTTTCTACACTTTCTCTTTTAAAAGGAATATATTCGTAATCCTTTTGAATCATTCCTAAATCTTTTATTCCTTCCTCAACAAACAGCAACATCTTTTTCTTACTAAAAAAACCGTAACTTATTTCGTGATATATCCACGGAGATGTTATCCATTCATCTTTATCATTGTGATACCTTTTTGTAAGAATACCGCAAAAAACATTACTTTTATCTATGTTCGGAAGGATTTTTTCTGTTAATGTTTTTGCTTCCGGTTTGGCGCCGGTTGTAACTTCAAAATATTTTTCCAATTTGTCTATAATCCAACCTACAATTATTTTATCCCTTTCATCAAAACTATGAGCAACAAATGCTCCAATTTTTTCGTTTTTACCTTTCAATTGAGGATGTTTAACCATAGTCCTATACTTAAACCCATATTATATTTAATTATACTCTGCCCCCTTTCATTTTCTTAATATTTTATCTAAATTTATTTAAATTTTTAAATTTTGAAGGTCCTATAAATTGAAATGCTATGTAAATTAAAAATAAGCAATATTAAATTTAAATTTTTCCAAACTCCCTACAAAATTTTATTGCCTCCGGAATTGTATCAACCAATTGCATTGCATCAAAATTTTCATTCTTTTTGAATAAAATTTCCCCTGTCAGTCCGTTCAGAAATGTTCCCGCGCACGCACTTTCAAAAGCATTATCATTCTGAGCATAAATCCCTGCAATAATTCCCGCAAGAACATCACCTGTTCCTCCGACAGTTAACCGTATGCAGTCCTTTTCATTAAATTTTAATCTTTTTGTATCTGCAATAATGTCGGTTTTTCCTTTAACAACAATCGTTGTGTTATACTTTTCCGCAAATTTTTGGACAACCTTTGCTTTATTTTCCGTATTTTCATTATACAAATCAACGCCGAATAATGCCTTAAATTCCCCTAGATGCGGAGTTACGATACAATGCTCATTTAAAATTTCCGGATTTATTAACTTTAACGCCTCCGCATCAATAACAACCTTCTTTGATTTTTCAATCACCTCACTTATTAAGTCCTTGCTTGCTTTTAATGAAATTCCGTTTCCAATTGCTACGCAGTCAAATTTTGCATAATCAGCCACTAAATTTTGCAGATATTCTTCGTCCTCACAAGTAATAAAAATAACCGTCGGGTCAAAAATCCGTCTCTGAACAAATTTCGGGGTTGCAAGATAAGTCAAATCATTAAATTTTTGCGATGCTTTTGCGGCTAAATAAGAGGCACCTACATAATCCTTACTTCCTCCAATAACCAATGTTTTTCCGAAATAGCCCTTATGTTCATCACCTTTATACTCCTTTAAGGCAGTTAAAAAGTCCCCGATTCCGCACATCCGCTCAATTTTTTTTGGAATTCCTATGCTTTTGACAATGGCATTGCCTGTTTTTCCAATTTCAAAAGAAACAACTTTGTCAGCGTTAAATTGTACTTCATCGTCTCCTGTTGGAATATCAACGGCAAGTTTATAACAATTCAGTTCATTCGCTAATTCGTTTGCTAAATTTACAAGTGACTTTATTGGTTCCCTTAACTTTCCTTTGCTTCCGACACCGATTAAGGCATCAACAACAGCATCTGGTTTAAATTTTAAAATTTCTTCTTTTAGTTTTTCAATTTCACAGCGAGCATTTATTGTCTTTATATCCGCAAAATTTTTCAAAATGTCAAAATTTTTCTGATTTTCATAAGTTCTGTTTCCTTTCAAAGAATAAACCAGAATTTCCTTTCCTTCGGCGAGCAAATGTCTTGCAGCACATAATCCGTCTCCGCCGTTATTTCCTGTTCCGCAGAATATTAAAATTTTGCTAAAATTTTTGCATTCCTCTGCAACACATCTTCCGGCATTTTCCATTAAAAGTAATGTGTCAATCCCGAAAAATTTTGCATTTAAATCAATACGTTTTGTTTCTTTTTCCAAGTCCATTGTAAAAAATTTTCGTTTTGTATTTAAATTATATTTTAATATTTATTGTTAAAATTTATAATTTATTATATCTAAAATTAATTTATTTTAACTAAATTTTAAAAAAGTAAAATAGATAAAATGAACTCAAAATTTTTAGGTAGGATGGGTGTATATATATATACGCTTTGATTATGGGAAGTTTGTTTTTAAATTTAAATTTTGTTTCTGGATGCGAATACGAGGTTTATAGTTGTGAAAGTTGGAATGATTGTAGTGGTGCTAATCCTTCATGTATATGTCAATCAAGTGATCCATATTGCGATAATAGTTGCGGACAATGTAGTTGTTCAAGCAATGAAGATTGTGGAGGATATATGTGCAGTAATGGAAAATGTACATCTCAACAAATAGATTTATGCCAAGGTGTGAGTTGCCTAAATTATTGTAGTGGAAATATACTATATTATAATGGATATTGCTCTGATGGAAGCTGTTATTATTCATCTATGACATGTCCTTCGGAACAAACATGTCAAAGCGGAGCATGTGTTGCATCAACAACCTGCACAAATGGACAAACACAATCATGCACAATAAATGGTTGTGCTGGAACTCAAACCTGTTCCAGCGGACAATGGGGAAGTTGCGTTAAAAATGATATTTGTTGTGGAGTTACCTGTCCTTCGGGACAAACATGTCAAAGTGGACAATGTAGAAGTAGTAGTTCAGAAACATGTCAAACCAAAGAATCCTCAGATCATCCACGTGTTACTGATTATTCTACCTCTTATGCCTACATAAACAATCTTCAAGTTTCAGGAAGTGTTAGCAAAGCAATTGCAAAGATTGGAATACAACATACATATCAAGGTGATCTTGTGGTTGATATTGGTTATTCTGGAAAAGAAAAAAGAATATGGAATAGGCAAGGTGGAAGCGCCGATAATATTTACAAAGATTTTGATCTTATGACTTTAGGATTTGCAGAAAGTGATTTTACAACATCTCATAATTGGTATTTAAAGGTCTATGATGCTGC